>DATLCV010000101.1:0-3608 GCA_035526225.1 Mycobacteriales bacterium | reverse complement strand
GTACCCCTCTATGCGGCTTTCGGGATTTCGTCTAACTTGCGACTGTGTCTCACACCACACCGGCCGTGGGCCTGCGGGAGCGCAAGCGGGCCGCCACGCACCAGCGCATCGCCGACGAGGCCGCGCGGCTCGCAAGCGACCGAGGCGTCTCCGGGACGACCGTCGAGGAGATCGCTGCGGCCGCCGACATCGGCCGCTCCACCTTCTTCCGGTACTTCGACAGCAAGGAGATCGCGGTCGCCGAGGGCTTCACCACGCCCTGGCTGACCCTGCTCGTCCGCGCCCTCGCCGACCAGCCGGCCGAGCTGGGCCCGATGGAGGCCGTCCTGTCCGCCTTCTCGGGGTTCGCCGGCGTCGTCGAGGACGACCCTCGCTCGATCATCCGGCAGACCGCGATGTCCCAGGCCTCACCCGGCCTGCAGGCGTGGACCCTGCACCTGTTCGCCCGGTGCGAGCAGGCCATCGCGGCCACCCTCGCCCCGCGCTTCACTGACCTCGTCCCGGGCGACCCTCGTCCGAGGATGACGGGCGCGCTCGTCATGGCCGCCATCCGCCTGTCCATGGACGAGTGGCTGGCCTCAGGCGGCGAGGGCGACCTCCCGAAGATCATCCGGGACGCGCTCACGTGCGTCACGACCCAGTCCGCACCCAGCTCCCACGCGAAGGACCTCCCCCTGTGAACCGCCGCCGTCTCCGTCCCGTCGCCGTGGGGGTGCTGGGCCTCCTTGCGCTCACCGCCTGCGGCTCCCGCGCCAACGACGCCCTGCTGTCCCAGGCCCGTGAGGCCCAGCTCAACCAGGGCGGCGGCTCCGGCCCCACCGCGGGGGGAGACACCACCGGCTCGGGGGCGACCGGCACGGGCACGACCGGAACTGGCACCAGCACGACCGGGACGGGCACCACCGGGGCGACCGGCACGACGGGCGCCACCGGCACGGCGACCGGTACGACGGGCGCGACCGGCGCGACGGGCACCACCGGCACAGGTGGGTTCAGCGGCGACAACGGCGGCTCGACGGACGTCGGGGTCACCGCCAACTCGTTGAAGGTCGGCCTGATCGCCGACATCGGCGGCCCGATCCCCGGCCTGTTCCAGGGGGCGGTGCGGGGCACCCAGGCCTACCTGTCCAAGGTCAACGCCGAGGGCGGGATCTTCGGGCGCCAGCTCAAGCTCGACGTCGGTGACAGCCAGCTCGCGTGCGACCAGTACCAAGCGCAGGCGGAGGACAAGATCGGCAAGGACTTCGCGCTCGTCGGCTCGTTCTCCCTCTACGACAGCTGCGGGGTCGACGTCCTGAAGGCGAACCCGACCGTGGCGGACATCCACTCGGCGCTGTCACCGAAGGCCCAGGCCGTCGCGAACAACTTCAGCGTCGCGCCGCTGGGTGCCGGGTGGCGCAGCGGTCCGCTCAGCTACTACAAGAACAAGTTCGGCGACGCCTGGCAGCACATCGGCAGCATCTACGCCGGCGTCGGCGGCGGCCGTGAGACCTGGACGTCGGCCAAGGCCGTGATCCAGAAGTCCGGCGCGCCGTGGCAGGGCCACGTCGACCGCGACGCGCCCTACCAGCCGACCGACACCGACTTCACCGCTGAGATCATCCGCATGCAGCAGGCCGGCGTGAAGATGATCTACATGATCGCGGGAGACGCCGCGGGCAACGCCAACGTCCTGCACGCCGTGCGCCAGCAGGCGTCCTCCCGCGGCTGGCCCGTCGTGTTCGGCGGCTCGGCCTACGACAACGCCTTCCTCACCAAGGCGCAGAAGGCCGGGGACCTGGACATGGCCGGGGCCGGCCCGACGTTCGAGGACCAGCAGTACGCCCTGTTCTTCAACAGCGGTGACGGCTCGCGCATCCCCGCCGTCAAGGAGTTCCAGACCTGGTACGGGCGGGTCACCGGCGGTGCGACGCCCGACCTGTTCGCGGCCTACGGCTGGTCCTCCGCGCAGCTATTCGTGCAGGCCCTGAAGGCCGCCGGTCCGAAGGCCACGCGCAAGACGCTGTACGCCGAGCTGAAGAAGATCACCAAGTTCGACGCCGGCGGCATCCTCGCGTCCGCCAACCCGGCGCAGAACCAGCCCGGCAACTGCTGGGTCTTCACCGAGATCGTCAAGGGGCGGTGGGAGCGCAAGGACTCACCGGTGAGCACCTTCCGGTGCGACGGCCCCTACGTGTCGGCCTCATGAGGCCGTCGTGAGCGCGTTCCTTTCCTACTCGATCGTCGGCCTCGTCAGCGGCTGCATCTACGCCCTGACCGCGACCGGTCTGGTCGTGACCTACACGACGTCCGGCATCTTCAACTTCGCGCACGGCGCGATCGGGATGATGGCCGCCTTCAGCTACTGGCAGCTCACGGTGGCGTGGGGCTGGCCGGCCTGGGTCGCCCTACCCGGGGTCCTCCTCGTGGGGGCACCGCTGACCGGCGCGCTCGTCGAGCGCGTGCTCATCCGGCCGCTGCGTGGCGCGGCCGCGGACCTGTCCATCGTCATCACGCTGGGCCTGCTGCTGTTCCTTCTCGGCGTCGCCAACATCGCCTGGAAGCCGACCGAGACGCGGGTGCTGCCGCCGTTCCTGAGCAGCGTGAGCCCGGTCACGATCGGCTCCCTCACGGTGACGATGAACCAGGTCCTCATCGTGATCGTGGCGGGTGCCGTCGCACTCGCGTTGAAGCTGCTGTTCTCCAGGACCCGCATCGGCATCGCCATGCGCGGCGTGGTCGACGACCCTGACCTGGCCGCGATGGCGGGGGTCTCACCCGCGCGCGTGCAGCAGCTCTCCTGGGCTCTCGGCTCGGGTCTGGCGGCCCTGGCGGGCATCCTGCTCGCCCCCCTGGTGACCCTGAGCATCATCACGCTGACCCTGCTCGTCATCAACGGCTACGCCGCCGCGCTGTTCGGCCGGCTCAAGAGCCTGCCGCGCACCGCCGTGGGCGGGGTCATCCTCGGGCTGGTCGTGTCCTACGGCAAGGGCTACTTCCCCGACACCGGACCGCTCCCGCGCATCCAGCCGGCGCTGCCGATGCTCTTCCTGCTGCTGATGCTCATCATCTCGCCGCCCGCCCGCCTGCGGACGGCGACGCTCTCGGGCAGCTACGTGCCGACGGTCCCGCCGTTGCGGGAGTCCCTGTTCGTGGGCGCCGGCTTCCTCGTCCTCGTCGGGCTCATGGCCGGCAAGCTGTCCTCGGCCAACCTGCTGATCGGCAGCAAGGCCTTCGCTCTCGCCATCGCCCTGCTGTCGCTCGTGCTGCTCACCGGCTACGCCGGGCTCGCGTCGCTGTGCCAGCTGACCCTCGTCGGGCTGGGCGGGTTCGTGATGGGCACCTGGGGCAACGGCTCGCTGGTCGGTGTCCTGCTCGCCGTCCTCGTCACCGCCGCGGTCGGTGCGCTGGTGGCACTGCCCACCCTGCGGTTGCGTGGGCTCTACCTCGCGCTCGCCACCTTCGCCTTCGCCACCGCGATGGACACGGTCTTCTTCGAGCGCGAGATCGGCAGCGGCGCGAGCAAGCACGTGCCGCGGCTGCACCTGCCCTGGATCGACACGTCGTCCAACACGACGTACTTCATGGTCTGCGCGGTCGCCTTCACCGCGTGCAGCATCGGCGTGCTC
>DATLCV010000097.1:0-11317 GCA_035526225.1 Mycobacteriales bacterium | reverse complement strand
CCGAGGTCACAGGCGTGCCCACCCGCGAGGACGGGGTACGCATCGTGGAGCAGAAGTCGCGCGCGGGTGACGTCGTACTGTTCGAGAACGACCTGCCCGACCACTACCCCTGACCGCGAGGTGAGTCCCCTGCTCGGCATCGTCTTCGGCGGCCCGTCCCCCGAGCACGACATCAGCATCCTGACCGGTCTGCTGTGCGAGCGCGTGCTCCGCGAGGCCGGCCAGGACGTCGTGCCGCTCTACTGGACGCGCACGGGCGACTGGGTGCAGTGCCCGGCCGGCTCGGAGGCGAAGGACTTCCTCGAGGGCCCGCCGCGCGGCGCGACCCCGCTGTCCCTGGTCGCGGGCCAGGGCTTCCAGAGCCGCAAGAAGGGGTTCTCCGGCGGGAAGCCGGTCACGCTGGACGCCGCGTTGAACTGCTGCCACGGCGGCGCCGGTGAGAACGGCGGGCTCAACGCCGTCTTCGAGCTGACCGGCATCCCGCTCACCGGCGGGCCGGCGCCGTTCGCCGCGCTGGGCATGGACAAGCTCGCGTTCGGCGCGGTGCTGCAGGCCCACGGGATCCCCACCCTGCAGCGGTTCGACCTCGCCAGCACGGGCGGGTCCGGCATCCCCTTCGCGGGGCCCTACATCGTGAAGCCCCGGTTCGGTGGCTCCTCGATCGGCATCGAGGTCGTCGAGGACCTGGCTACCGCGCACGCGCTGGCGAAGAGCTCTGTGCACCTGCGCGGCGGCGCGGTCGTCGAGCCCTTCAGCAAGGGAGCCGTCGACCTCAACATGGGCTACCGCACGCACCCCTCCGTCGAGGTCTCGCTGCTGGAGAAGCCGCTCGCGCCCACCGGCGACGGCATCTACAGCTACGGCCAGAAGTACCTGCAGGCCGATGGCCTGGTCGCCGCGCCGCGTGAGCTCCCCGCGAAGGTCCCCGCGACCGTGCTCAAGGAAGCCGAGCGGCTGACCCGCGCGGTGCTCGCGGCGACCGGTATCCGCGGGATCGGCCGCCTCGACTTCCTGCTCGTGGGCAAGAAGCTGCACGTCAACGAGATCAACACCATCCCCGGCTCGATGGGGCTCTACTTGTGGCCCGCGGCCACGAAGCCCGCTGAGATGCTCCTCGCCGCGGTGGAGGAGGCACGCCGGTCCGTGCTCGCCGTACCTGCGCCCTTCGAGCCCGGTGCCGCGCTGCGTGCCGCAGGCGGTATGGCCGGCAAGCTCGGACAGATCGGCGGAGCTCGCTAGCCCCTCACTCCGGCGGCTCCACCACCCGGATCCGCACGTCCCGGAACGGCACCTCCTGCAGCACCTTCAGCCGCGGGTCCGGTACGGCGAGCAGCCGACCCGTGACGAGCCCCTGCAGGTGAACGAGCCGCCGGTCCGCGAGCACCGCGTCGACCCCGTTGCGGTCCCCACCGACCAGCAACGCGTCGAGGTCCTGGCCCAGCAGGACCTTGGCGGCGTCGTCCGCCGCGGCGGCGTGCGCCACCACGGCCTGGCCGGCGCGCCGCCGCGCGAAGCGCTGCTGGGACCACCCTCCTGCGGCGGAGCGCCCTTGGACGTTGCGGGAGCCCACCTTGGAGGCGACGAGGCGCGTCCCCTCGAAGACGCCGGCGGCGTGCCCGCCGAGGCGCACGAGCAGGACGCCGACGACGCGGTCCCTCAGGACGTGCTCGACGAGCGGCCCGGCGAGCGGCGGGAACGGGACCTCGACGGCGGCGACGGCACCGTCAGCAGCCGTGTGAACGACCTCGTCCTGCCCTGCTTCGACCGCCGCTGGGCCGTGCCGCTCCTCGAAGCCCGACAGCCACCGGGCGAGCCGCTCCGGGGACACAGTCACCCAGCGACCACCGCCGGCCGCGGGCCCTCCGCTCACGCGAGCGGCGGCGGGTTCCGGTAGAGCGGCAGGCCGCCCTGCTGGCGGGTGACGCGGCCCTCGGACGAGTGGGTGTTCGCGGCCACCAGCGTGGAGGTCACGCACGTCCCGGTGCAGCCGTCCGCCCAGCCGACGAGAACGCGGCCCCGGCGGTCGACGGTGATGTCCATGAAGTCGAGCAGGTTGCGGTCTCCGCCGCTGCAGCCCGTGCCGCCCATGCAGATGCGGCCCCGCTGGACCGGGTCCTTGCCCGTCACGTCCACCGTGCGCCAGCTGATGCCGCGGTCCCCGGTGCTGGAGACGTAGAGGTGGTAGGCCGCGCCGTCGTACGCGGTGCGGGTCTGGTTCTTGCCGTAGTGCGCGTTCTGCCCCGCGCCCTCGGTCGTCGTCGCCAGGAACGCCACCGCGGCGCGGTCGCCGTCGCCCGCCACCGCCACCGGGAAGACCGCGTTGTGCAGGCCCAGGCGGCCCCCGAGGTCGACGGGCTTGCCCCAGCTCTGGCCGCGGTCGCGGCTGACGGCCACCGTGGCCTCCCCGGCGCGGTTGCTGTAGCTGAAGTAGACGGTGCCGTCCCGACCGATGCCGACGGCCGGGTCGCCCTCGCCGCCACGCGCACCCGGGACCGGGCGCACCGTCCAGGTGAGCCCGGCGTCGGTCGACACGACCAGTGCGGGCGCGCCACCGCAGTCGGAGTTCGGCAGGTAGACCGTGCCGTCGGGCGCCACCTTCACATGACCGTGCAGGCCTCCGCAGTCGAGCAGCGAGTACATCGGGATCCCGGCGCCGAACGTCAGGCCGCCCGTGTCGGAGCGGGCGCAGAACGCGGTCGCGACGTCCTGCGAGCAGTAGTAGACGGCGTGCGGGTAGCTCGTCAGGGGCCGGATGGTCGACTCGGCAGGGTAGGGCCCACCGCCCACCGTCTGGTGGTCGACGCCCGCGGGCAGGCCGGCACCCTGGCTGGTGGTCCAGCTGCCGCCGTCGTCGTCGCTGTAGGCCATGGCGCTGCCGGCCAGGGTCAGCTGGGACACGAACAGCCGGCCGGTGGCGCTGTCGAGGAAGGCGATGGGGTCGAGGGACACGATCCCCGTCTGGAGCCCGGCGGTGTCCTCCCACGTGGACCGGCCGCCAGGGCCGAACGTCACGCGATCGGTCTCCAGCCCCGCCTGCAGGAACACGGCGCCGGTCTTCCAGCTCACACCCACCGACGGCTCGCCCGCGTCCGAGGCGGCACCGCCCTGCGCGTACGTCGTATAGCTCGCCCCGCTGCGAGGAGCGGCCCGCTGCGCGCCCAGGGCCGGGAGCGTGAGGGCGACGGCGGCGGCGACCGCTCCGAGGAGCACAGGCGTACGGCGGGACACGGTGCTCCTGGAGGTGGTCACGGGCGGCTGGGCGTGGCGTTGGGGGCGGGCGGCGGGAGGAGCAGCGGCCCGACGACGCGCGAGGCGCCGTTCCTGCCAGGTGAGTTCGACGCGCGTGGGGTGAGTCCTGCTAACGGACGGTGACACGGCGGAACGGCTCGGCCAGCCGGCCCTCGGGCAGTCCGGCGGCGCCCGCCTGGTTCGTCGCCCAGCCGTGCAGCAGGTCCTCGAGGTCGTCCATGTGCGCGGTCTGGCTGACGTGCCGGCGCAGCGCCGCCACCTTCTTGTCGAAGACCTCCGTGATGTCCACCCAGTGGTTCGGCGTCGGGCCGCCCATGACCCACAGGTCGTGCACGGTCCAGGCCTCCAGCCCCTCCTCCTCGAGCAGCGAGGTGTGAGTGAACGGGTTGCGTGCGTCGGGGTAGACCGCCGCCAGGGACGCTTCGCCTGCCGCGCGGTGGTCGGGGTGCGAGGCCGGCAGCCGGTCCCAGCTGATCTCCGGGCTCTGGATGAGCACCCGTTGGGGGCGGACCTGGCGGATGACCCGGCTCAGGTCGCGTCGCAGCTCGAAGGTGGGGGCGAGCTGACCGTCGGCGTACCCGAGGAAGACCACCTCGCCGGCGCCGACCTCCTTGGCCGCGGCCCGCTGCTCCTCCTGCCGGATGCCGGCGATCTGCGCCCGCGGCACGGCCGGGTCGAACCCGCCCGCGTCGCCGTTGGTGCACAGGCAGTAGGTGACCTC
The DNA here is from genome assembly GCA_035526225.1 of Mycobacteriales bacterium. Classification (GTDB taxonomy): domain Bacteria; phylum Actinomycetota; class Actinomycetes; order Mycobacteriales; family SCTD01; genus RYN-111. The sequence continues at coordinate 7,347 of DATLCV010000097.1, read as the reverse complement.
CGTGCCCTCCGCCGCCCAGGTGGCGACCGTGCCCGCCGCGCCGAAGTCGACGTCGTCCGGGTGGGCGGCGATGACCAGAGCGCGCTCGACGGCATCCATGCGGCCAGCGTCTCATGGGGTTCTCCTGGGAAGGCCCCAGACGTGTGCGAGCGTTGTGGTCCACAAGGAGGCACGCCGCATGCGCAAGCTCGACCCCTCGGAGCTCTACGACCTCGACCCGGACCGTCCTGAGCTGTCCGGGGTCGTCCTCGTGCAGGCGTTGGAGGGCTTCATCGACGCCGGTGGCGCCCGCAAGCTCGCGTCGCAGCACCTGCTGGACACCCTTGAGCACCGCGTCCTGGTGCGGTTCGACCACGACCAGCTCTACGACTACCGGGCCCGTCGGCCGGTGATGGTCTTCGCGAAGGACCACTGGGAGTCCTACGACGCCCCCGAGCTGGCCATCCACCTGGTGCAGGACGCGGACGGGCACGACTTCCTCCTGCTGGCCGGGCCGGAGCCCGACGTGCAGTGGGAGCGGTTCGTCGCGGCCGTGCTGCAGCTGTGCCGCACCCTCGGCGTGCGCCGCTCGATCGGGCTGAACGCGATCCCGATGGCGCTGCCGCACACCCGGCCCGTAGGCGTGATCGCGCACGGCGTGCCGCGCTCGCTCGTGGAGGGCTACGAGCCCTGGATCGAGACCGTGCACGTGCCGGGCAGCGCGGGTCACCTGCTCGAGCACCGGCTCGGCGAGGCAGGCCTGGAGGCGATGGGCTTCGCGGTTCACGTGCCGCACTACGTCTCGCAGAGCGCCTACCCCGCCGCAGCGGCACAGCTCGTGCGCGAGGTGGCGAGCAACAGCGGGCTGCGCCTGCCCGTCGAGGCCCTCGACGAGGCCGCTGTCTCGACGCGGACCGTGCTGGACGAGCAGGTGGCAGGGGCGCCCGAGGTGGCCGAGGTCGTGCGCCAGCTCGAGCAGCAGTACGACGCCTTCGTGAGCGGACGTGACCTGCTCGCGCCCGGCATGTCCGAGGCGGAGCTGCCGACCGCTGACGAGCTGGGTGCCGAGCTGGAGCGCTTCCTGGCCGAGCAGCAGCGCCCCGAGCAGTAGCCGCGCCGGCCGTGCGCGTGGGGCACCTAGGATGAACGGGTGTTCGACCTGCCTGTGACCGCTCCTGCCGACCCACGGGTGGAGCGCCTGCTCGAGGGCCTCAACCCGCAGCAGCGGCAGGCCGTGGTGCACGAGGGCGGCCCGCTGCTGGTGGTGGCCGGTGCGGGGTCCGGCAAGACCAAGGTCCTCACCACGCGGATCGCCTACCTGCTGGCCGCCCGCGGTGTGAGCCCGGGCGAGGTCCTCGCGATCACCTTCACCAACAAGGCCGCGGGCGAGATGAAGGAGCGGGTCGCCGCCCTCGTCGGCGGCCGTGCCCGGGCGATGTGGGTCTCGACCTTTCACTCGGCCTGCGTCCGCATCCTTCGCGCCGAGGCGAAGAAGCTCGGGTTCACGAGCACCTTCTCGATCTACGACCAGGCCGACGCGCAGCGGCTCATGACCCTCGTCTGCCGCGACCTCGACCTCGACCCCAAGCGCTTCCCGGCCCGGCAGATGTCCAACCAGATCAGCGATCTCAAGAACGAGCTCGTCGACTGGGAGGACGCCTCGGCCAAGGCGAGCAACCACCACGAGCAGACCCGGGCCGAGGTCTACAAGCTCTACCAAGCACGGCTGCGCGATGCCAACGCGCTCGACTTCGACGACCTGATCATGACCACGGTGTCGCTGCTGCAGGTGTTCCCCGACGTGGCGGAGCACTACCGCCGCCGGTTCCGGCACGTGCTCGTCGACGAGTACCAGGACACCAACCACGCGCAGTACACGCTGGTTCGCGAGCTCACGAAACCCGTGGGTGAGCTCCCGGCCGCCGAGCTGTGCGTCGTCGGGGACGCCGACCAGTCGATCTACGCCTTCCGCGGTGCGGACATCCGCAACATCCTCGACTTCGAGGTCGACTACGCCGAGGCGTCGGTCGTGCTGCTGGAGCAGAACTACCGCTCCACCCAGCGCATCCTCACGGCCGCCAACTCCGTGATCGCCCGCAACGAGGGCCGCAAGGACAAGCGGCTGTGGACCGACGCCGGCGACGGGGAGCTCATCACGGGCTACGTCGCCGACAACGAGCACGACGAGGCGGCCTTCGTGGCCGAGGAGGTCGACAAGCTCGTCGACATGTCCGACGACGCCGGGGGGTTCCAGCCGTGCGACGTCGCAGTGTTCTACCGGACCAACGCGCAGTCACGCGTCTTCGAGGACGTGTTCATCCGGGTCGGGCTGCCCTACCGCGTGGTCGGCGGCGTGCGGTTCTACGAGCGCAAGGAGGTCCGCGACGCGCTGGCCTACCTGCGCGTCCTGGCGAACCCGGCGGACATCGTGTCGCTGCGCCGCATCCTGAACACCCCGCGCCGCGGCATCGGCGACCGCGCGGAGGCCTGCGTCGAGGCGCTGGCGAGTCGCGAGCGCATCACCTTCAACGACGCGCTGCACCGGTGCGAGGAGGCGCCGGGGATGGCTCCCCGCTCGGTGGCCGCCGTACGCGCGTTCGTGGACCTCATGGACCAGCTGCGGACCCTGGTGGAGGGCAACATGCCGCCGGCCGAGGTGCTCGAGGCGGTGCTCGACCGCAGCGGTTACCTCAAGGAGCTCAGCGAGAGCACCGACCCCCAGGACGAGTCGCGCTTCGAGAACCTGTCGGAGCTCGTCGGCGTGGCTCGCGAGTTCGAGGAGCGCGTGCCCGAGGGCGGTCTGCCGGAGTTCCTCGAGCAGGTGTCCCTCGTCGCCGACGCCGACACCGTGCCCGACCCGGACGGCAACGGTGGGGTCGTCACCCTCATGACGCTGCACGCGGCGAAGGGCCTGGAATACCCCGTGGTCTTCCTCACCGGCCTGGAGGACGGTGTCTTCCCGCACCTGCGCACGCTCGGCGACCAGGCAGAGCTGCAGGAGGAACGACGCCTGGCGTACGTCGGGATCACCCGCGCGCGGCAGCGCCTCTACGTCTCTCGGGCCACTGTGCGGATGGCGTGGGGGCAGACGACCTACAACCCGCCGTCACGGTTCCTCGAGGAGCTCCCCGAGCACCTGATGGACTGGCGCCGCTTGGCCTCGACGGTCACCAGCACCCCCGCGCTGTCACGCGTCGCCGACCGGGTGATGGCCAGTGCCCGCAAGGCTCCCGGCCTGCGCGCGGTGCCGCACCTGGAGGTCGGCGACCGCGTCACGCATGACGCCTTCGGGCTGGGCACGGTGACGGCCACCCGGGGCGCGGGCGAGCAGGCGCAGGCCGAGGTCGACTTCGGGGGGACGACCGGCGCGAAGTGGCTGCTGCTCCGGTACGCGCCGGTGGAGAGGCTCTAGATCCTGACGCCGTGGCGGCGCAGCCACGGGACCGGGCTGACCTTGGCGCCGCCGACGCGGACCTCGAAGTGCAGGTGCGGGCCGAAGGAGTGGCCGGTGCTGCCGACGAGCCCGAGGATCTCGCCCGGCTGGACGTACTCACCGGCCCGCACGGCGGTGCGCGACATGTGCGCGTACGCCGTGACGACCCCGCCCGCGTGGCGCACGAGCACGATCTTGCCGTAGCCGCCCTCACCGGACAGGTAACCGGCGCCGATGACGCGGCCCGCACCGGCGGCCCGGATGGGTGCGCCGTAGCCGCCGCCGAAGTCCACGCCCCAGTGCATGCGCCCCCACCGAGGCCCGTACGGCGAGACGATCGCGGCCGAGCTCGGGCGGACCCAGGCGGCGCGGCGGACCGAGCGCGTCGCCCGGGCGGGCCGTCGCGACGGGCCGACGACGACGGGCTTGACGAAGACCGGGGCGTGCAGGGCGGCGGCCTCTACGCGGACGGCCGACGGCCGCGTCTGCGTGGGCGACGAACCGGACGGCAGGGCGAGGCCGCCGAGCCCGACGGCCAGCGCGGCGAGGAGGACGAGGCGCACCAGGCGTGAGGAGGGCGCGGTCGTGTCGGCTGAGGGCACGGCGTTGAGCTCCGGGTGTCGGCGGCGCCGTCCGCGGCAGGGCTGTCCGCGGAGGCGTGGACGCTCCCCGTGGTCATGGGGTGGCCGTCCGTTACCGGGACGTTATCGGAAAAGCCGCGTTCCCGACAATGCGGTGTGCCAAACGTCTCAACGAGTTCCAGTTCGGCGGGAGCCGGGGCGCCGTGCCGCAGCGGGCTCCTCCGGGGCCGGCGCGGGGGTCGCGTCGATCGAGGTGACCCCCGCGGTGACGGTCGTCCCGTGCTCGTCCAGGTGAGCGAGGAGCGTCGCGATCTCGCGGACCACCCGGGAGTTGATGGGCAGCGACATGTGCCCCACGCCGCGCAGCAGCACGTTGCGCGCGGACAGGTCGGGGTGCTCCAGGCGCGCAGACCGCTTGGGGACGATGAGCTCGTCCAGGTCGCTCCAGAACGCCACGAAACGGGTGGTCACCTGGGGTGCCGGCTCCGCGAGCTCCGCCATCAGGTCCGAGCCGGGTCGCAGCTGCTTGACCAGGGGCGAGGGCAGCAGCCGCGCCGCCTGCGTGCCGGCGTGGGGCGAACCCAGCGTGCACAGCGTGTGCACCCGGCTGTGCCCGCCGAGCCGCTGGACGTAGTAGCGCGCCACGACGCCACCGAGCGAGTGCCCGACGACGTGGACCTTCTCGTACCCGGTCTCCTGGCACGTCTTCTCGACCAGCGCGCTGAGGCGCTGCGCCACCTGCCGCACGTCCTGCGACAGCGGGCTGTAGTTCAGGGTGATGACCCGGCCGAAGCCGCGCCGGCGCAGCGAGCGCCGCAGGGTCACGAAGATCGAGCCGTTGTCGACCAGCCCGTGCAGCAGGATGATCGGCGTGCCGGCGGCGACGACGTCGCCCATGATCAGGCCCCGCTGCACCGGCGGCAGGTCGCTCAGGGTGAAGCGGTCGAGCTCGTCGCGGTGCGCGCGGGCCCGCTCCCGTCGTGCGGCACCCCACGGGTACATCGCGCCGTGAGCCGCCACCCAGGCGATCTCGGTGACGGTCCCCCGCAGGCCCGACGGGTGCAGCACCGTCGTGATGCCGCGCCGGGTGGTGGTCATGACGCGGTTCAGGCGCGGGCGGGGAGCAGGCACGCGCACCTCCTGTGTGGCTCCGGGGGAAGACCGGGCGGAACTGTAACCGGTTCCCTGCTCACAGCGTGACCGATCGCACACCTCGTGTCATGGAAGCAGCGTCACAACGCGCCGGGCAGCGGCCCTGACCACCTGCGGCGCCGCGCGACCAACCGGTCCTGCGCGGGTACGGCGAGCAGCCGGGCCACCGCGCCGGCGAGGTCCTCGGGTCCGCCCTCGGCGTCCGCGAAGCCGAGCGCGAGCAGGTCCGTCGGGGTGATGCGCATCCGGTCGGCGCACTCCTGCTTCGGCCGGCGCAGCGCGGCGGTCGCACCCTCGGGGCCGAGGGGCGCGAAGTAGGCGTCCGGCCCGACGAGCACCACGTCGGCGGCAGCGGCAGCGAGAGCCCCGCCGGATCCCCCCTCGCCGTGCACCAGGGCGACGGTGGGGCTCGGGCACCGCAGCAGCGCGTCCAGGGCCTCGCCCATGGCGGGGGCGATGCCCTCCCGCTCCGCGGCGGGGCCCGGGTCGGCGCCGGGGGTGTCGACGAGGCTGACCACGGGCAGCCCGAGCCTGCCGGCAAGCCGGTACGCCCGGGTCGCGAGCCGGTACCCGTCGGGGGTCGGCCGCCCGGCCAGCTCGGCCGCGAGCGCGACAGCGACGACAGGCGCCCCCTCGAGGCGTCCGAGGGAGGCGAAGACGGTGGCGTCGCCCCGCGGTGCCCGCAGGGGGAGCACGTCGGTGAGCAGCGCCTGCAGGATCGCCCGGCCTCCCGTCGTACGGGATCTGGCTCGCAGCACCTGCTCCCAGCCCCCCACCGCGCTGGTCGAGCCGGGTGACGCTTCGGGAGGCGCCGGGAGGGTCACCGGGCTCGTGACAGCGGGGGCGAGGGTGGCGAGGGCAGCGCTGATCCAGGCGACGGCCTCGGCGCGCGGGACGACGGCGTCGACGAGCCCGGCGGCGTACGCGGCCTCAGCGGTGTGGCTGTCGGGTCCGGGCAGCGAGCCGGTCAGGGCCTCGACCACGCGCGGACCGGCGAACCCGACGGTGGCGTGCTCGACGGCGACGCGCACGTCGGCCCCGGACACCACCGAGATCCACACCCCACCGGTGGTGGGCGCGTCGGCGACCGACAGGTGCGGCAGCCCGGCCTCGGCGAGCCCCTGCAGCGCGAGCAGTGCCCGCGGGATCCCGACCAGGGCAGCCATGCCCTCCTGCAAGCGGGTGCCACCGGTCCGCACCAGTGTCACGACCGGCACCCGCTCCCGGACCGCGTGCTCGCAGGCCTTCTGCAGCACGGTGGCGTCGTCCTCGCCGAAGGATCCCCCCTGCACGGCGAAGTCCCAGGCCAGCGCGACGGCACCGGGGCGGTCGGGGGCACCTCGCAGCCGGTACGCGCGGACCGACGGCTCGGGGCGGTACCCGGGCCAGTGCGCGGGGTCGCGGCGGGCGAGCCGCACGTCGAGCAGGGTGGCTCCCGCGAGGAGGGGCTCGCGCCAGTCGGCTGTCACGCCCGCGTACTCTCCCAGGGCAGTCCAGGAGAGCGTGAGGGAGGCTGGTCATGAGCGGCCGAGTACGCGTCGTGGTCGCCAAGCCAGGTCTCGACGGCCACGACCGCGGGGCCAAGGTCGTCGCGCGCGCACTGCGTGATGCAGGCGTGGAGGTCATCTACACCGGGCTGCACCAGACGCCGGAGCAGATCGTCGAGACCGCTATCCAGGAGGACGCCGACGCGGTCGGCCTGTCCGTCCTGTCCGGCGCCCACATGACCTTGTTCACCAAGGTGATCGAGCTGCTCAAGGAGCGCGACGCGACCGACATCGTCGTCTTCGGCGGTGGGATCATCCCTGACGCGGACATCCCGGAGCTCTCGGGTCTCGGCGTCGCGAAGGTCTTCACTCCGGGAACGACGACGCAGGAGATCGTGGAGTGGGTCGGGGCGAACGTGCGCCCGTCCGACGCCGCCTGACCTCTAGTGGGTGCGAGTACGACGACGCGTCGCGAGCCCGGCAACGAGCAGCAACGCGAGCGCCGTCAGCGGCAGTGCAGTTGAGATACCTGTCGTCGGGAGTGAGCCCCCGGACCCTGGCGTCTTCACGCCCTTCACGCCAGGTGCGGCCGCGAAAGGCGACGTGGACGTGGGCAGCGAGAAGGTCGAGGGATCGGTGCCACCGGCAGTCACCGTGATCTGGTCGGCGACCTTGGCGTTGTAAGAGGTCAGGTCGGTGGCGGCCAGCACGAGCC
>DATLCV010000018.1:0-10827 GCA_035526225.1 Mycobacteriales bacterium | reverse complement strand
GTCGATGTCCCGGAGTTCGACAACATCCGCTTCTCTGGAGAACGCTCACCCCCTGAAGAGTTCATGCTCTGGCAGCGTGGGCGAGTGCCGAGGGCGTCTCGCGGCCGACGATCGCCGGGGCCTCGTGGACGAGCTCGTCGTTCTCGAGGGCCTCCACCATGAACAGGGCAAAGTCCACTCGACGAGTGAGGTTGCTCGCCAGGATTGGATCGCCTACGTGCTCGCTCCACACGGGCAGGCCCTGGCTTTCGCCTTCCTCGAGGTCGCTGCCGCGCACGACTGTCCACCGGGTCTCGCTGGCAAACACCCGCCGGCATGCCTCCACCTGGTCGTCGAGGTCGACCTTTCGAGCGAGTCGCGCAAGCCGGCCGAAGACGTTCACCATCACCTTGAGCTTCCACGAGTACACGTCCTGGCCGTCGCGGGTGATGTGCCACCCGCACGAGAACACCAGACGCGCCCCCGGAGGTGCGTGGTCGAGCACCGCCTGGGTCGTTCCCGTCGAGTACCCGTTGACGCCAACCGGGGTCATCACGACGAGCACCGCGTCGCATCCCGCGACCGCGTGCTTGATGACCTCGGCGTCGTCCGTTGCTCCTGGGACCACGGTGATCCGCCCCTCGAAGCGGTCGAGCTTCCCCACGCTTTCCTGCCGGCACACGCCGACCACCTCGTAGCCCCGATCCAACACGTGCTGCACCAGGTACTGCCCGAGTTTGCCGGACGCTCCGACGATGCAGACCCTCATCGTGTGCCTCCCGTACTGGCCGCGAAGCCGCCGAATCGCGTGTCTGTGGTCACCCTGTCTCCGGTCGCAGGCTCGAGGGAGGGGAAAGAGGTCTCGCTCCGGCGGGCCAGGGGGCGGACCCGCCGGAGCGAGGGCTCAGGACGTGAGGCTGTAGCCCGCCTCCTCGACAGCTCCACGCACGCTGGACAGGTCGAGGGGCTGGTCGGACTGGACCGCTACGACGCCACTGCCGAGATCGACATTGACGTCTGAGACGCCCGGGAGCGCCCCGACCTCTGACGTCACAGCGTGCACGCAGTGATCGCAGGTCATCCCCGCGACGGTGTAGGTCTGGGTGGTGGTCACTGGTTCTCCTCTCGGGGGGAGCCGGTACGCCGGCTCGAGGACACCACCGTCGACGGTGTCGCTGTCCGTTGGCTGTCCGGCTGGCTTCCGCGTGCGTGTGTGGGCTCGATGTGACACGCGGGACAAGGCAGGATGGGCCACACCGGAGGGGGATGGTCCGTGACAGCAGCCGAGTTCCGGCTCATGGGCAGCATGGAGCTGCTCGTGGGGGGTGCGCCCGTGCGGTTGCCGGGTGCCGCTGAACGCGGGCTGCTGGCACTGCTGCTCCTCAACGCGGGTCGCCCCGTTGCCGCAACATCGCTTGTTGACCGGCTCTGGACCGAGCGCGCGCTGCCGGCCGATCCGGTGAACGCGCTACAGCTTCGTGTGTCCAAGCTCCGCAGGGCGCTGCAGGCTGAGGGCATCGACGTCATACACCGGGAGGCGGCGGGCTACCGAGCCGATGTCACTGCCGACCAGGTTGACGTGCACCTGTTCGTAGACCGTATCCACGCGGCTCGCGCTGTCGCTCGCGAGCGCGACGGCGCAGCCAAAGCCCTCGCTTGGTACGACGAGGCGCTGGGACTCTGGCGTGGCGACCCGCTCGCGGAGTTCGCGGGTGAGGGGTGGGCGACGGTCGAGGCCGCGCGACTGCTCCAGCACCGGGTGGCCGTGCTCACCGAACGCGCTGAGCTCGCGCTGGCACTCGGTCGGCAGCTCGAGGTTGTTGCCGACCTCGAGCCCCTGGTCGCGGCGGACCCGCGACAGGAGTCGCTCGCGGGGCTCCTCATGACGGCGCTGTACCGCGCCGGGCGCCAGGCCGACGCGCTCGATGTCTACGCACGGACGCGCGACGAGCTCGACGAGCAGCTGGGCCTGGAGCCCTCAGCGGCCTTGCGTGGGCTGCATCAGCGCATCCTCCAGCAGGATCCCGCACTGGCGACCCCACCAGCAGCAGGTACGGCGGGCACGTCGTCGTCTCCCCCGACCTCAGGCACCTCCGGTCCGCCCGAGGAACGAGGAACAGGTCACCTGGCCTTCGTCCCACGCCCGAGACTTGTCGGTCGCGAGGACGACGTTGCCACCGTCGCCGGCCTCCTGGATCGGGAGCGGGTGGTCACGCTCGTCGGACCGGGCGGTGCCGGCAAGACCTCGCTTGCGCTTGCCGTCGCGCACGACCTGGCCGCGCGTTTCGAGGACAAGGTCTCGTTGTGCCGCCTCGCACCTGTGCAAGCGGCCGATGACCTCACCCTTGCCGTCGCCGACGCGCTCGGCGTGCCGCTCGACGGTGCCGACGCCGCATCGGGTCTGCGCGACCGAGTCATCGCCTACCTGGCGAAGCGTCGCATGCTGCTGGTCCTGGACAACTGTGAGCACCTCGTTGACTCCGTTGCACGATTCGTCGACACCCTGCTGTCCCGTGCACCGGACGTCACCGTCCTCACGACGAGCCGCGAGGCGCTCGCCGTGCCCGGGGAGGTCCAGTTCGCCGTCTCCCCCCTTGCCGTGCCGCCGCCCGGCACCGCGATCGAGCAGGTGCTCGACTACCCGGCGGCTCGGCTGTTCCTCGAGCGAGCTCGCGCGATCCGCACCGGATGGGAGCTGGACGAGGACGACAGCAAGGCTCTCATCCGGGTCTGCGCCCAGCTCGACGGGATGCCGCTCGCCCTCGAGCTCGCTGCAGCGCGGCTCTCCTCACTCTCCCTCCCCGAGCTCTCCAACCGTCTCAGCGACCGGTTCGGCCTCCTGACCACGGGACCCCGGACGGCTGAGGCCAGACAGCGCACCCTGCGGGCGACCGTCGAGTGGAGCCACGACCTGCTGGGGGGGCAGGAGCAGCAGGTGTTCCGTCGCCTCGCGGTCTTCCGGGGCGGCTGGACCCTGGCCGCCGCCGAGTCGGTCGCCAGCGGTGAGGGCCTGGGCGCCGAGCACGTCCTGGACATCCTCACCCACTTGGTCAACCGCTCCATGGTGGTAGCGGACTCCGGGCACCCGATGCGCTACCGCATGCTGGAGACGTTGCGGCAGTACGCAGCGGAGCTGCTGCGGGCCTCCGGCGAGAACGAGACCACCGCGAACCGGCACGCGCTGTACTTCCGCAGTGTCGGCGAAGATGCTGAGCAAGCCCTGCGCGGAGCGGGACAACGGGAAGCGCTTCGCCAGCTTCGGGCGGAGCACGCGAACCTTCGTGCGGCCCTCACCTGGTTGTCCGATCACGACGACCGGCACGAGGATGCTCTTTTGCTTGCGGGCTCGCTCGGCTTGTTCTGGCACCTTGGGCGGCACCTCGAAGGGCGCGAGATCCTGGCCCAGCTGCTCCAGTCGTCCGCCGGCTCGGCGACGGCTCGGGCACGCGCGCTTCAGGCGGTCTCCCTCGTGGAACGTCCTCGTGCCTGCCTCGTGCACCCGAGCCCGCGCTGCGCCGAGACCGCCCGTGAGAGCCTCGAGCTGTTCACCGCCGCGGGCGACCCTCATCGAGCCGCCCTGTCCCGCGTGCTGCTGGCCGTGGAGGACGTAGCGGGCTCGGACCCGGGGCGGTTCGAGAACCTGCTGGAAACCGCCGACAGCCAGTTCGTCGCTGAGGATGACGCCTGGGGACACGCGGTCATCGCGTTCGTCCGGCTGCAGAGCTTCCTGCTCCGTGGGGAGCAAGACCGGGCCCGAGCCAGCGGGCGCGCTGCCGCGGACGCCTTCCGCACCCTGGACGACCCGTGGGGGCTCTCCGCCGTGCTGTTCCACCTCGGCTGGGGCCTCAAGGAGTTCGGGCAGTACGCCGAGGCCGTCCCGGTCCTCGAGGAGGCGATCTCCGTGTCCGCCGAGGCGAGCCTTTTCAACACCACGCAGTGGGCGCTGGCCGATCTCGGGCTCGCGCTGCTCTGTCTGGGCCAGTACGACGCCGCAGAGGACGCCTTCGCGCGGGCGGCCGCAGCGTCTGAGGAGATCGGTGACGACGCAGGCGAGACGCTCGCCGTCCACGGGCGCGGGGTCCTGGCGCGGATCAACGGAGACGCGAAAGCAGCCCGTCCGCTGTTCCACGCGGCCGTGATCGGGCTCCAACGCCTGCGGACACCTCTGTTCGCAGGTGTCGCCCTGGGTGGCCTGGCGTGGTGTGACCTCAGCGAGGGGCTGATCGACGCGGCCCAGGACCGCTACCAGCAGCTCCTCGTGGACGCCGATGCGATCTCCGACGCCTCACTCCGAGCGACGGCACTCGAAGGCCTGGCGCACGTCGTCGCGGCGCGCGGCGACAAGGACGGCGCGGCCGAGGGCCTCGCCGAGGCGAACGAGCTGCGCACACGAGCGGCACGTCCCGCACCACCGCACGAGCGGCGCGAGCTGGCTGCGCTGGCGCAGCAGCTGGAGAGTGCTGGTGCGGTGCGCCGCTGAGGGCTCAGCAGGTGGGTCGGACCCAGTCGGTGCGGCGGCTCATCGTCGCGTTGGAGGCGAAGGCATGCACCCACGCCTCGTCACTCCTGTTCCGCCACGTGCACGGCGTACGAGGACCCTGCCAACGCAGCCATGACCGCCTGGTCACTCATCGTGCCCTGCAGCACGACCAGGCTGCTCGTCGCGTCTGCGGCCACGGTCTCGACGCCATCGACGTCGCGCAGGCGGGCCGTGACGTCGCGGACGCAGTGGCGGCAGGTCATGCCGTCGACGTGCACCTGCAGGCGCCTCATCACCACTCGTCTCACCTCCACGTCATCGGGCTGCTGATCAGGCTCAGAGTGCCCAGAGCGGCTGTCTACCGACTGTCCGGGGCGTTGCCCTAGCGCCCGGTACCGCGCAAGTCGTGCTGGTGACCACGACAGCCCACGGACACGTTCGCGACAGCGCCGGCCCCGACGGTGATCCCTGACACATCCGGGACGCATCGGAGGCTCAGATGACCAGCACACACATCCGCTCAACCTGCACCAGCTGCGGAGCTGCCCTCGAGGCCCCTGCGACCCGGCTGATCGTCCAGCTGCCCAGGAGCACCGACTCGACGACGAGCCCCCTGCTCCTGCTCGGCTGCCCCGTCTGCACGGGTTCCAGCACGACGCAGATCAGCTGGCGGACAGCGGCCTACCTCCTAGAGGGCGGCGCAACGTCTGTCGTCGCGCCCGACGACACAGCTGTCCGGCCCACCCGACCAGAGCGACTGCCAGAGCTGTCAGCCCCCCTGACCCTTGACGACCTGATCGACCTGCACGCAGCCCTCGACACCGACATCCCCACGTCCTGAGGAGGACACCAATGCCCGTTCCCACCTACATGACCGCGCAGCTGGCTCGGCAGCACGCCGACGTCCTGCAACGTGAAGCCGCCAAGGAGCGCCAGGCCAGACAGCTCGCGGTGCGGCACAAGGCAAACCGCAGGCGCAGGGCGCAGCGGGAGGCGCTCGCCCGTAGCACCAGGGTCTCCGCCGGGTACGCGGCGGGCCGGCCCTGAGCACTGGCCGCTGGGTCCCGACGGGCTCCGTCGCTGGAGGCGCTTACCCAGAAGCCTCTCGTACGGCGACAGGTGCCGGACAGGCCTAGGACAGGCACGCGCACCAACCTCACTGCACGCACGACCCACCCGCTCACAGGAGCGAGAAACGAGGACCGATGTCTACCCACGCCCCGAGCTCGCCGGCGACCAGTCGTCGTTGGCTCGCTCTCACACTCATCGCTGCGGCTCAGTTCATGGTCATCATGGACACCTCGATCATCGGCGTCGCCTTGCCCAAGATGCAGGCCGATCTGGGTTTCAGCTCACAGAACCTGTCCTGGGTGTTCAACGCCTACGTCGTCGCCTTCGGCGGCCTGCTGCTGCTCGGCGGACGCCTGTCCGACCTGCTCGGTGCACGCCGCGTCTTCAGCGTCGGCTGGGCTGTGCTGGCCGGCGGGTCGCTGCTTGCCGGGGTCGCCGGCACGCCCGAGGTCGAGCTCATCGGGCGCGCTGTGCAGGGTGCGGGCTCCGCGCTGATCGCGCCGTCCGCGCTCACGCTGCTGTTCGCGATCTTCGGCGGCACGCCCAAGGAGCTCACCCGAGCCTTGGCCCTGTACGGTGCCGCGGCCCCCGCCGGCGGGACGGCCGGCGTCTTCCTCGGCGGGCTGCTCACTGAGTACGCCAGCTGGCCGTGGGTGTTCTTCATCAACGTGCCCATCGCTGCACTTGTCCTCGTGACAACCCCGCGAGTGATGCCCGTCAGTCAGACCCGGCGTGGCCGGGTCGACATTGCCGGTGCCACCACAGTCACGGCAGGAGTGGCAGCGATCGTGTTCGCTGTCGTGCGGGCGCCAGAGTCCGGATGGACCGCGGCGATCACAGTGGTCGCAGGGCTCGCAGGCCTCGCGCTGGTCGGGCTCTTCGTGGTCCTTCAGGCGAAGGCTCGCGAGCCCCTGATGCGCCTGGGGATCTTCCGTGCCCCCAACCTTGCTGCGGCCAACCTGGCTCAGCTGCTGCTGGGGGCCGCGTGGATTCCGATGTTCTTCTTCGTGAACCTGTACCTGCAGAAGGTCCTTGGCCTGGGGGCGTTCGCAAGCGGCGCCGCGCTGCTGCCGCTGACGATCACCATCATGATCGGCATGCTCGTGGCCGTGCCAAGACTGATCGCCCTTTTCGGAACGAAGCACATGACCGTTGCCGGCCTCACGACGCTCGCTGTCGGCCTGACCTGGTTGTCCTTCGTGCGCGCCGACGGGTCGTTCCTGGTTGACGTACTCCCGGCCACCCTGGTGACGGCGGCGGGCATGGCGATGGCCTTCATTCCTTCTCTCGGCACCGCTCTGTCAGCGGCCGCCCCGGAGGAGGGCGGTCTGGCCGCAGGCATCGTCAACACGAGCTACCAGATCGGCTCCGCGCTCGGACTCGCGGCAATGACCGCCGTTGCTGCGGCTTACGGCGCCGACCGTGCCGCTGATGTCGCAGCGCAGACCGACGGCTACGCGGCCGGCCTCCTCGGCGCCGCCGTGATCGCCGCGGTAGGCGCAGCGCTTGCCGCCCTCCTGCTGAGGACGCCAGGCGCGGACAAGCCTGCGCCGGCAACGGAAGAGGCAGTCCTCACGAGTGCGTGATCCCCGGCCGCGGGCGGCGCCGATGTCATCGGTGCCGCCCGCGCTGAGCCCTGACCTGTCGAGGGAAGAAGACCCAACGATGTCGAGCTCGAATCTCTTCACGCGAGGATTCGGACCCGCGAAGCGGCCGCCGGGGAATGGCCGTACCGAGGGCAGTGGACGGCGCAACGCGGACGCTCGTCCCGACCTCAGAGTGCGGATGCCCTGGATGGCGCGCCTGGCGCTCGCGTGCGCTCAACATGCGAGACGCGGGGTCATCGTGTCGGAGGGTGTGCGCGTTCGGCGAGGTGACCGCGCTTCATCCCAGCAGGCGGCGATGGCCCGTCCCGCGCTGGTGCCCGGGGTGAGCGGGACAGGCGCCGTACCCGGTGGTAGGCACACCCTCCGCGCCGCAACGTCGGGTCGGACTCCACATCTGAGCCTCGTCCCCGACAACAGCAGCGACGAGGCCACCGACACGGCCGGGTGGGCCTCTTGACTGCACGCCTTGTGGACAGCAACCGGACAGCCTCACCGACCAGCCTGACGGGCATCGCATCACAGACCGCTGGAGAAGACCGTGACGACTGCCACAGCAAGCACCTGCTCCCTCACCATCGGCGGCATGACCTGTGCCTCGTGCGTCCGACACATCGAGAAGGCACTGCTGAAGCTGGACGGTGTCGCACAGGCACAGGTGAACCTGGCGACAGAGGTCGCCTCCGTCACCTTCTCCCCCGACCTGGTGGACACCGAGCAGCTCCGGCAAGCCGTCGTCGCCG
This sequence comes from Mycobacteriales bacterium, assembly GCA_035526225.1. Classification (GTDB taxonomy): domain Bacteria; phylum Actinomycetota; class Actinomycetes; order Mycobacteriales; family SCTD01; genus RYN-111. Next base: position 2,950 of record DATLCV010000018.1, on the reverse strand, counting down.
CTGGGTACACAGCAACCCTCCGGCAGGACACCGGCACGGGTGGGCCCGGTGCGGGACCGGCGGAACCTGAGGAGCACGACAGGGAGCACGAGCTCAGCGCCATGAAGCGCCGATGGGTCACGGCTCTCGTGACCGGGCTGGCGCTCATGGCGCTCATGTACGTGCCGCTGCACATCGACACGATGGACACGCTGATGCCCGCGATCTTCCTGGTCGCGACGGTGGTGCAGTTCTGGGCCGGCCGGAGCATCTACGCCTCGGCGTGGGCGGCCGCCCGGCACCGGACGACCAACATGAGCACGCTCGTCGCGCTCGGCACCGGTGTCGCCTACGGCTACAGCACCTTCGTGACGCTCTGGCCAGGCCTCGCCGAGCGCTGGGGGCTCCCACTGCACGTCTACTACGAGTCGAGCCTGATCATCATCGCGCTCGTCCTGGCGGGGAAGTGGATGGAGGCCGGTGCCAAGAAGCGCACGGCAGCCGCCGTCGCCGCGCTCGTCGGGCTCGCTCCCAAGACCGCCCGGGTGCTCCGCGGTGATGCCGAGATCGATGTGCCGCTCGAAGAAGTCAAGGTCGACGACCTCGTCCGCATCCGCCCCGGCGAGAAGATCCCCGTCGACGGCGTCATCGTCGACGGCCTCACCACGATCGACGAGAGCATGCTCACCGGCGAGAGCCAACCCGTGGACAAGGTGCCCGGCGACACCGCCATCGGCGCCACCATGAACACCACCGGCTCCGTGCTGATCCGCACAACCGCCGTCGGAGACGACACCGCTCTGTCCCAGATCGTGAGGCTGGTCGAGGACGCCCAGGGCGCCAAGGTTCCCATGCAGCGACTTGCCGACCAGGTCTCGGCCGTGTTCGTGCCGGCTGTGATCGTGACCGCGGCACTCACTTTCGCCGCCTGGCTGCTGCTCGGCCAGGACCTGGAGTCAACGCAGATGGCGATCACCACCACCATCGCGGTGCTCATCATCGCCTGCCCGTGCGCCCTCGGCCTCGCAACGCCCACTGCCGTGATGGTCGGAACGGGTCGCGCCGCCGAGCTCGGCATCCTCATCTCCAACGGGGAGGCACTCGAGCAGGCTCGTCGGGTCACCGCCGTCGTCCTGGACAAGACCGGCACCATCACGCAGGGCCGGCCGAGCCTGAACGCGATCACGACGGTCACCGGTTGGACCGACATCGAGGTGCTCCTGCTCGCCGCCGCCGCCGAAACAGCCAGCGAGCACCCGGTCGCGCAGGCCATCGTCTCGGCCGCACGAGACGCGGGCCTCGCGCTCCCCCGACCCGAGGCCTTCGAGGCCATACCCGGCCACGGCGTGGACGCGACTGTGCAGGAACGACGGGTGCTGATCGGCAACTCGGCGCTCCTCGACAGGCACGGCATCGACCGCACCTCCCTGGACCGCGTCGCTCATGGCGCTGCCCGACAGGGGCAGACGCCCATGTTCGTCGCCATCGACGGTCAGCTGGCCGCGGTCCTGACGGTCGCCGACGCGGTGAAGACCGAGTCCCGCGAGGCGATCTCTCAGCTGCAGGCCCTAGGACTGCAGGTGTGGATGCTCACCGGAGACAACGCCGCAACCGCTCAGGCGGTCGCGGAGCAGGTCGGCATCACGCACGTCCTGGCTGAGGTACTGCCCGCTGACAAGGTTGCCACGGTGACCCGCCTCCAGCACGACGGGCACGTGGTAGCCATGGCGGGAGACGGCATCAACGACGCCGCCGCGCTGGCCCAGGCTGATCTCGGCATCGCCATCGGAACTGGTGCAGACGTCGCGATCGCCGCATCTGACATCACGCTGGTAGGCGGCGACCTGCGCAGCATCGTCTCCGCGATCGCGCTGTCCAGGCGGACTGTGAGCACGATGAAGCAAGGGCTCGTGTGGGCCTTCGCCTACAACGTGCTCCTCATCCCGGTCGCGGCCGGAGCGCTGTTCTTCTGGAACGGTGTGCTGCTGGACCCGGTCCTGGCCTCTGCAGCCATGGTGATGAGCTCCCTCAGCGTGCTCACGAACGCGCTGAGACTGCGGCGCTTCCGGCGCCCCTTGACCGTCGAGGAGATCGAGCACCCGCCCCTTCGCAGCCGACTCGGCCAGTACGCCTACCTCGCCGGCATCGGCGTGGTCGCACTTGCGATCGGTGCGGGCCTCACTGCAGTGAGCCGGATGGACTTCGCCGAGCACGGCATGAACGGCACGCTCGCGTGGGCGCAGGACGTGGGCATGCCGATGCGCCCGACCATGAGCGTGATGATGGACGCCGAGGTGGCCGCGCTCGAGGCCGACGACGCAGGCGTCGTGGTCCAGCTCGAGGTCCCCGTGCACGTCCGACCTGGCATTCCGACCAAGGTGGTCGTGCACGTTCAGGACAGCGAGACGGGCGAAGCGATCCCTGACCTCGCGCGCAGCCACGAGGCGTGGATGCACCTCATCGCGACCCGCGCCGACCTCGGCACCTTCACCCACGTGCACCCCGAGCCCACGGGCCGCGCGGGCGAGCTCGCCGTGTCGATGACCTTCCCCACGGCAGGCACCTACGTCATCAACACCGAGTTCAGGCGCAGCGGCGAGCTGGCCGACGTCCACCAGAGGCAGGTCGTCACGGTCGCCGGCCCCACTCCCCCGAAAGCAGAACTGAGCCCTGGTCCTGCGACCCAGATCGTCGACGGGGTTCATGTCCGCCTGAGTGGCGACGCGGTGGCGGGCGAGCGCAGCGAGCTGCACTTCGCCTTCCGCGACAGCTCGGGGCGGCCTCTCAGCGGCCTGCGGCCCTACCTCGCTGCGGCCGGCCATGTGGTGATCATGCGTGCGGACGGTTCCACCTTCGCGCATGAGCACGCTGAGGTGGAGGACGAGGCCGGTCGGCCCGTGCTTGCCATGCCCGGCACGACGTTCGGCCCCGAGCTCGACGTCCACGCCCGCTTCGAGGCGCCTGGCACCTA
>DATLCV010000125.1:0-16953 GCA_035526225.1 Mycobacteriales bacterium | reverse complement strand
GCGGCGTTCTCCACCACACAGGGACTTCTCAGAATTTGCCTGTGATTCCTACTGCCTGTTCGGTTCAGGCGACGAGGGGTGGGTTGTGAGCGGTCCAGGGGTCGTGGCCGGCCTCCTCGGGCTCGGGGAGCCAGGGGGTGTGCAAGTCGTGCAGTCCGATGGTGCCGCGGTGCCAGAGCACGTGGTGCCGGCGGCAGAGCAGCACCAAGTTCTCGACGGTGGAAGGACCGCCGTCGGCGCGCGAGATCAGGTGGTGCACGTCGCAGAACGCGGGGGGACGGGTGCAGTTCTTGGCGACGCAGTGCCGGTCACGAGCGCTGACAGCCCGGCGCTGCGCGGGGGTGATCTCGTCGCTGACGCTGTGCAGCGCGAGGACGTCGCTGCGGTTGTCGGTCAGCAGCCGACTGATCCGGGCGTCGCACAGCACCGCCTCGATGCGGGCGCGGGTCTGCGGACCGGTCCAGGCGGCGCTGGCTCCGTGCCGGGACACCGCCCCGGGGTGCGCGGCGAGCTGCTCGGACAGGCTCAGGGGGTGCTGCCCGGCGGCCCAGGCCTCGTCGATGACGTAGCTGAGCTGGGCGCGCTGCCCTCCTGCGTGCGGCAGGTGCATCCAAACTGCTGCACCGGCGAACACCTCCACCAGGGCGTCGGCGCGGCGCTGACCGGCGCTGCGCTTGTCGGTCAGGCCCTGCTGCCGGGCCAGCGGCTCCAGCACGATGAGGACGGCCTCGGCGTCCTCGGCGGCGAGCACGAACCGCCCACGCACGGTGCCGTCGGCCTCATGGCTGAGCTGCAGGTAGCGCCGCTCGTGGGCCAGGTTGTGCTCCTTGTCGAGCTCGGGCTCGCAGTGCGTGGCGATCAGGTGCCGCACGAACCGGCCGAGCGCCTCGGGGTTGAGCTCGCGGGCGACCTGCACGAGCTGGGCCTGGGAGTCCAGCAGCGCCAGCTGCGGGATGCGGCCGTGCAGCCGGCACAGCACCGCTGCCTGCTCCGGGCTCAGCACCCCGTCGATCACGGCGGCTGACAGCACCGGCAGGCCCCGCAGGATCCCAGCCCGGCGCACGTCGCGACCCGCCTGTGAGCCGGTGATGGTCGCGCTGTCGCGCCACCAGCCCTGCACCGACTGGTACAGCGGTGCGTGCTCACTGCCGACGTTGGTCTGCACCTGACTACCGAGGCGGACGTCGAGCTCGGCGAGCACCTGGTCCAGCCGGCCGGTCAGCCGCCCGACCACAGCGCGGAGCCGATCCACCTCGGCCTGCAACCCGACCTGATCCAGTCCCGACAGGTCGACGCCGAGCAGCGCGTCCACCGCCTCATCTGGACCCGTCTGCATGTCTCGAACTCTAGTGCGAGACAGTGACAGTCCTCTTTGTTTGCAGTCGATCTGTGCAGAAGCACTCCATCCGACCAGGTGCAATTCCCCACAAAGATCGGGGGAATACTGGAACACGTTCTAGTCTTGGCGTAAGGTGGAGCACCGCCACGCACGAGGAGCCACTCCCCGCATGACGACGTTGACGCACCTGCAGCGGCTCGAGGCCGACTCGATCCGCATCATGCGCGAGGCCATCGCGGAGTCAGAGCGCCCGGTGATGCTCTACTCCGTCGGCAAGGACAGCGCGGTGATGCTCCACCTGGCCCGCAAGGCGTTCTACCCGGGCAAGCCGCCGTTCCCGCTGCTGCACGTGGACACCACGTGGAAGTTCCGCGCGATGTACGACTTCCGCGACAAGCTCATCGCGGAGTACGGCCTGGACCTGCTGGTGCACCAGAACCCGGACGCGATCGCGCAGGGCATCAACCCGTTCGACCACGGCTCGGCCGTGCACACCGACATCTGGAAGACAGAGGGCCTGAAGCAGGCGCTCGACAAGCACCGCTTCGACCTCGCGTTCGGCGGCGCCCGCCGCGACGAGGAGAAGAGCCGGGCCAAGGAGCGCGTCTTCAGCATCCGGTCGGCGCAGCACCGCTGGGACCCCAAGATGCAGCGCCCCGAGCTGTGGGGCGTCTACAACGCGCGCCTCAACCCGGGCGAGAGCGTGCGCGTCTTCCCGCTGAGCAACTGGACCGAGCTCGACGTGTGGCAGTACATCCACCTCGAGCAGATCCCGATCGTGCCCCTCTACTTCTCTGCCGAGCGCCCGGTCGTGGAGCGCAACGGCACGCTGATCATGGTCGACGACGACCGCATGCCGCTCGCGCCCGGCGAGACCCCGGAGCTCAGGAGCGTGCGCTTCCGGACCCTCGGCTGCTACCCCCTGACCGGCGCGATCGAGAGCACCGCAGCGACCCTTCCGGAGATCATCCAGGAGATGCTGCTGACGACGACGAGCGAGCGGCAGGGTCGCGTCATCGACCACGACTCCTCCGGGTCGATGGAGAAGAAGAAGCAAGAGGGGTACTTCTAGCCGTGGCGCACACCTCAGACCTCATCGCCTCCGACATCGAGGCCTACCTGCACGCCCACGAGCACAAGAGCCTGCTGCGCTTCATCACCTGCGGCTCGGTCGACGACGGCAAGAGCACGCTGATCGGCAGGCTGCTGTACGAGTCGCACATGGTCTTCGAGGACCACCTCGCCGCACTGGAGGTCGACAGCAAGAAGGTCGGCACCCAGGGCGACGACCTCGACTTCGCGCTCCTCGTCGACGGCCTCGGTGCCGAGCGCGAGCAGGGCATCACCATCGACGTCGCCTACCGCTTCTTCTCGACCGAGACGCGCAAGTTCATCGTCGCTGACACCCCCGGCCACGAGCAGTACACGCGCAACATGGTCACCGGCGCGTCAACCGCCGACGTCGCCGTGATCCTCGTCGACGCCAGGTACGGCGTGCTCACGCAGACCCGTCGGCACAGCTACCTCGTCTCGCTGCTGGGCATCAAGCACGTGGCCGTCGCGATCAACAAGCTCGACCTCGTCGACTACAGCCAGGAGGTCTTCGAGCGGATCGAGAAGGACTACCTCGCCTTCGCCGCTGAGATCGGCCTCGACGACATCACCTGCATCCCGATGTCCGCCCTGCGCGGCGAGAACATCACCTCCCCCTCCGAGCACACCCCCTGGTACGCCGGGCCGACGCTCATGGGTTACCTCGAGGGCGTCAAGGTCGACGACGCGCGGCAGGCCGGCCCCTTCCGGATGCCGGTGCAGTGGGTCAACCGCCCTGACCTCGACTTCCGCGGCTTCGCCGGCGAGATCGTCGGCGGGACCGTCCGCGTCGGTGACGCCGTACGCGTCGTGCCTGCGGGCACGACCAGCACGGTCAGCAGGATCGTCACCCTCGACGGCGACCTCGACGAGGCCGTGGCCGGGCAGTCCGTCACGATCACCCTCGCCGACGAGATCGACTGCAGCCGTGGCGATGTGCTCTGCTCGGCAGACCGCCCGGCGCCGTCCGCCGACCAGTTCCGCAGCCACCTGGTCTGGATGAGCGAGGAGCCCATGCAGCCCGGTCGGGCGTACCTCGTGAAGATCGGGGCACGCACGGTCGGCGCCTCGCTCTCCGGCCCGGAGTTCCGGATCGACGTCAACACGCTCGAGCAGCAGGCAGCTGAGACCCTGCAGCTCAACGAGATCGGTGTCTGCGACGTCCGGCTCGACCGCCCCATCGCCTTCGACCCGTACGTCGAGAACCGCGACATGGGCGGCTTCATCGTCATCGACCGCATCACGAACAACACCGTCGGCGCCGGCATGCTGCGCACCCCGCTGCGCCGCTCCCACAACGTGCACTGGCAGGCGGTGGAGGTCACCAAGGACTCCCACGCCGTGCTCATGGGCCACCGCCCGGCCGTGGTGTGGTTCACGGGCCTGTCGGGCGCCGGGAAGTCCACGATCGCGAACCTCGTGGAGAAGCGCCTGCACGCCGAGGGCATCCACACCTACCTGCTCGACGGCGACAACGTGCGCCACGGCCTCAACAAGGACCTCGGTTTCTCCGAGTCCGACCGGCACGAGAACATCCGGCGCATCGCCGAGGTCAGCCGCCTCATGGTCGACGCCGGGCTGGTGGTCCTCACGAGCTTCATCTCCCCGTTCCGCGCCGAGCGCGCGATGGCCCGGGCGCTGCTGGAGGAGGGCGAGTTCGTCGAGGTGCACGTCGACACTCCTCTCGACGTCGCCGAGCAGCGCGACACCAAGGGCCTGTACGCCAAGGCCCGGCGGGGCGAGCTCCCGGACTTCACCGGGATCGACTCGCCGTACGAAGCTCCCGAGGCTCCCGAGGTGCGCGTGGACACCACGTCCATGACGCCGGAGGAAGCGGCCGAGCAGGTCGTCGCGCACCTGCGCCGGAACGGGATCCTCCGCTGACGACCGACGCTGCGCTGGCCGCCCGGCTCGCCACGGAGGCCGGCGAGCTGCTGCTGAAGGTGCGCGACAGCGTGCCCGAGGACGACCGCAAGGCACAGGGCGACCGGCAGGCGCACGAGTTCCTCGTCGCCGCCCTCGCCGCCGCCCGCCCCGACGACGCCGTGCTGTCCGAGGAGGGCAAGGACGACCCGATCCGCCTGACCAGCGACCGTGTCTGGATCGTCGACCCGCTCGACGGCACCCGCGAGTTCGGCGAGGGCGATCGCACCGACTGGGCTGTGCACGTTGCCCTCTGGGAGCGCGGGGAGCTGACCGCCGGAGCCGTCGCGCTGCCGGCTCAGGGCGTGACGTTCTGCTCCGACGCTCCCCCGGTGCTGCCGACGCTCGGCGACCCGCTGCGCCTCGTCGTCTCCCGCTCCCGCCCCCCGGCGCTGGTGACCGCACTCGCCGAGGCGCTCGGCGCCGAGCTCGTGCCCATGGGCTCCGCCGGCGCCAAGGCGATGTCCGTGCTGCAGGGCACGTCCGACGCGTACGTGCACGGCGGCGGACAGTACGAGTGGGACTCCGCCGCGCCCGTCGTCGTGGCCCGAGCTGCCGGTCTGCACACCTCCCGGCTGGACGGCTCGCCCCTGGTCTACAACCAGGAGGACGTGCTGCTGCCCGACCTGGTCGTGTGCCAGCCGTCCGTAGCGTCCCGGCTCCTCGAGGCCCTCGCCACGCTGTGAGCACCTACGTCGTCACCGGCAGCGCCTCGGGCATGGGGGCTGCGACGAGCGCCTGGCTGCGCGACGCAGGGCACGACGTCATCGGCGTGGACGTCCGCGACGCGGACGTGGTCGCCGACCTGTCGGAGCACCAGGGCCGCGAGGAGGCGCTGAGCGAGATCAGCGCGCTGTGCCGCGGCCGGCTCGACGGGGTCGCGCTCTTCGCCGGGCTCGTCGGCCTCAGTGACCGGCCCGCCCACCTGCTCGCCTCGGTGAACTACTTCGGCACCGTGACCCTGCTGCGGGGGCTGCGCCCGATGCTCGCCAAGGCTGGGACCTCCTTCGCGCTCGCCGTGTGCTCCAACTCGATGACCTGCCAGCCCGGCATCAGCGAGGAGCTCGTCGAGGCGCTGCTCGCCGGTGACGAGGCGCACGCCCGCGAGGTGGCCGACAAGCGCCCGTCGGTGATGGCGTACCCCGCCACGAAGACCGCGCTCGCCCGCTGGCTGCGGCGCCAGGCGCCGACCCCCGACTGGATCGGCGCCGGCATCCGCCTCAACGCGATGGCCCCAGGCGTGGTCGAGACGCCGATGGTGGCCGAGACCCGAGCCGACCCCGTCCTCGGCCAGCTCATCAAGGGCTTCTCCGTGCCCATCGGCCGCGGCGCCGAGCCGACCGAGCTCGCCGAGCTCGCAGGCTTCCTGCTCACCAAGGCGACCTTCATGGTCGGCTCGATCGTGCTCGTGGACGGCGGCACGGAGGCCGAACTCCGCCCCGACGCCTACCCCACGACCTGGGTGCTCTAGACCGGCTCGAGCACGAACGAGGTGCGCGGGTCAGGGCTGTCGCCGCAGGCGGGCCAGGGAGCGCCACGCGCGGCGGTAGTCGGCGATCGCGTTGTGCTCGGCACGCCGCTCCGACCACCAGCGCCTCGCCCGGGACCACATGGTCAGGCGAGCAGGGTGTTGTCCCAGAACTGGTACAGCTGCCCGCCCCACGACGTGGTCCGGCTGCCGATCGCCTGGGCGCAGACCAAACCGTCGCCGTTGCCCGGCTCGCCGAACGAGCGGATCCCGCTGCTCGGGTCGTCGACCTGTCCCGGAACCCGGTACCCCTGTGGTGCCAGTTCGTCGATCGACATGAGGGAGTAGCCGTTCGGACAGCCGTTGGCCGGAGCAGCGGCGTGCGCGGTCCCTGCGCCGGTGACGACGAGGCCGAGGGCACCGAGCGCCGTTGCCGCAACCTGCTTCGCGATTCGTGTTTTCATGACGTCCTCCTTCTGATCGGTGGCCTGCAGCGTCGGCCCCCGAGGGATGGCGCGATATCGCACGAAAGTCGTATCTGCACCACGGTGAGGTGGGCGTACGGTGGGGTGCAGTCGGGGCATCCGGGGGGACCCATGCGGCAGACGACGGACGGACACCTGCGGCGCGTGATGGACGTGATCGATGCCGACGCGCGATCGGCGCCGGTGCCAGGGCGGCTGTCGGCCCCCGTGCTCCACGCGCTGGGAGCTCTTGTGCCGACCGACCTCGTGAGCTTCCTCGACCTCGAGCCCAGCACCACAACGGTGCACGCCGATGACGAGCTCGTTGGAGGTGAGGTGAGCTATTCCGCGGCGCCGGTCACAGACCCCGACGAGCCGTTCTGGCGGCACTACCACAGCGCGGACTGCTGCTCCTACCCGACCAAGACCGGCGACGACCGCTCGGTCACGTCGCGCAGCGACTTCTACAGCACCCGTGAGTGGAAGCAGAGCACCATGTACGCCGAGTGCTTCGCCGACGGTGATTTCACCTACGAGCTGATGTGCCCGCTCCCCAGCGCAGGGGGTCGGACGCGACGCGTGGTGTTCCTCCGGTCAGGTTCGTGCGACTTCACCGACCAGGACCGGTTCGCCCTCGCACTGCTGCGTCCGCACCTGACCGAGATCGTGAGCCGCCGCCAGCCCGCCGCTCGTTCCTCGGCGCTCACCCAGCGGCAGGCAGAGCTGCTGCAGCTCGTCGCCGACGGCCGCACCAACGCTGAGATCGCGGTGACCCTGCACCTGTCGCCGCACACGGTGCGGACCCACCTCACCAACATCTTCGAACGGCTCGGCGTCTCGACGCGGGCCGCCGCGGTCGCCCGCGTGCTGTCCTCCTAGACGGGCTCGAGCACGAACACCGGGATCTCGCGCTCGGTCCGCTCCTGGTAGGACGCGTACGGCGGGAAGGCCGCCACGGCGCGCGCCCACCACTGCGCGCGCTCCTCCCCCTCGACCAGACGGGCGCGCATGTCCCAGACCTGCTCCCGGTCGCGGACCTCGACCTGAGGGTCGGCGAGCAGGTTGAAGTACCAGACGGGGTGCTTCGGGGCGCCGCCCTGCGAGGCGATCGCGGCGTAGCTGCCCTCGTGCTCGACCCGCATCAGCGGTGTCTTGCGGAGCTTGCCGCTGCGTGCGCCACGGTTCGTGACGATGACCACGGGCATCCCGGTGTCCCGGAGCGTGTTCGCCTCCGTGCCGCCGGAGCTCTCGTAGCGCTCCACCTGCTCCCGCACCCATCCGACAGGGCTGGGCTCGTACTCACCTTCCAGCGGCATGCACCGAGTCAAGCACGCACCGGCAGGTCCGTCGTCAGATGCCGGGGGCACCGATCCGCAGGATCAGCTCGCGCGCGCGCTCGTCGTCGCCCTTGGCGTCGGGAACCGGCGGCGTGACGTCGTGCTCCTCGACGAGGTCCTCGGCGGGCACGTGCACCTTGTCCAGCTCGGTCACCGGCACCTTGTACTTCGAGCTCTCGGCCATGCCGCCAGCATGCCTCGCGAGACCGCCGGCGGGAAGAGCACAGGTGGCTCAGGCAGGCTCGAGGACGAGTACCGGGATGACGCGCCGCGTCCTGCTCCGATAGCGCGCGTACGACGGGAACACCGCCACCGCGCGCGCCCACCACAGCTCCCGTTCCCTGCCCTCGACGAGGCGGGCGGTCATCGGGAAGACCTGCTCGGCGTCGCGGAGCTCGACGTGCGGATCGGCGAGCAGGTTGTGGAACCACGCAGGGTTCTTGTCTGCACCGCCCTGGGAGGCCACCGCGGCGTACACGCCGTCGCGCTCGACGCGGATCAGGGGGACCTTGCGCACCTTGCCGGTCCTGGCCCCGCGCATCGACAGCAGGACGACGGGCAGCTGGTTGGGGCGCACGGTGCTGCCCTGCTTGCCGCCTGAGCCCTCGTACAGCGCCACGTGGTCGCTCACCCACTGCACCGGGCTCGGCGCGTACTCGTCCTCCGGCTCCATGCGCGGAGTGAAGCACGGCGCACGAGCACCCGATCGACGCAGCTACCGGACCGACAGGAGCACCTTGTCGAACAGGTGGTGCAGGGACGGCACCGCCAGCAGCAGGCCCACGCCGACCAGGGTGGTCTGGATGACCCCGTGGGGCGGGAGGAGGACAGCCGCGACCACCACGAGCGCCAGGCCCAGCGCCCCGAGGGCCGACGCCAGCCGGGTCTCCCTGTCGGTCGGCGGGTGGTTCGCGGTCACGGCGGCAACGAAGCGCGCGTCGAGCTCACGCAGGAAGTCGATGAGGCTGAGCACCTGGACAGCGTAGGAAACGGCCAGGATGCCCGCATCCTTCTCGAGCGAAACCTCACCTTTCCGCCAGGTGACGCTCACCTTCTCAGGTCGAGGCTCCAGCCGCGGTCCTGGACGCGGGCGTGGATGCGCCACCGCCCGTCCACCCGGAGCAGGGTGTCCTGGTACCACATGCCGCAGAACAGCACGTGCTTCGTGTCCTCGAGGACCATGGGGTTGAAGCAGATGGTGCGGATCCGCGCGGTGTCGCCGTCGATGTCGAACAGCGTGGTCGCGGCCAGGTGCTGGAACCCCCGCTGGAAGATCGTCGGCAGGTTCTGCTCCAGGAACGCCTTCTGCTCCGCCAGCGTCCCGCGGATGCCGCCCATCGACGTGTAGTCGATGTCGGCGTCGGCGGTGAACAGCGCGTCGAGCTGGTCCCACTGCATCGTGTCGATCGCGTTCGAGTACCTCGCGAGGACGTCCTGGATCTCCAGGCGGTCCGAGATCTCCTGCAGCTCCATCACGACGGGACACCCCTCCAGAGCGGCCGGCAGCTCATGTCCCCCACGTCGCCGTACGACGGGAGCTCGTCCATCGCGGCCTGCACCGCCTCCTTGGAGCCGAACAGGCGCCGTGGGTCCTCGTAGTCGCCGGCCGCGAAGAGCTCCGAGACGATCCCCCCGAGCGGCGGGGACCCGGCCGTCAGCACCCGCGCGACCGCGTCGCGGACGTACCCGACGCGCAGCGGGTGCAGGGCGGCCGTCGTCGGGGTGTGCCCGTCGTGCCAGCCGCGGTAGAACTCCTCGTCCGTCAACCGCGCCGGCTTGGGGAACCACGAGAGGTGGGTGAGCAGACCCGTTGCGGCAGAGGGAGTCTGGGGCACCGACTCGGTGACGAGGTAGCCGTCGTACCGGCCGGAGAAGCAGGCCTCGACAGCGGCGCGGGTGTCGAGCGAGTCGAGCCACACCTCGACGAGCGCGACGAGCTCGGGGCCATGACCCATGAGCAGGGTGGGCTTCACGTCGGAGGCGGCGACCGACACCGTCACCGACCGGGCGAGCCCGGTGAGAGCGGCCGGAGCCGGCGCCTGGTCCCAGAGGAGGTAGTCGAGCTTCTCCACGAGCCCTCAGACCATCTCGGCGAGCGCGCGCAGGTGGGCCGGGTCGTCGACGCCGCCGAGGATGAGCGTCGTGACGGGGGACGCCTTCCAGAGCTCGAGGCGCTCCCGGATCCGGTCGAGCGGGCCGCACAGCGCGATGCCGTCACAGAGCTCGTCCGGCACCGCTTTCAGGGCGCCGTCGCGGTCACCGGTGAGGAACAGCTCCTGGACGCGCTTGGCCTCCTCCGCGAAGCCGAACCGGGAGACGACGTCGAGATGGAAGTTCTTGTCCTTCGCGCCCATGCCGCCGATGTAGAAGGCCATCGTCATCTTGACCCAGTCGATCGCCGCCTGGGTGTCGTCGTTCACGACGACCGTGACCGGGCAGGCGATCTCGAACCCGGGCTTGGCCGCCGCCAGCGCGGGGGCGTACACGGCGGGGGCGTTGTCGATGTGGAAGAAGATCGGCAGCCAGCCGTCGGCGATCTCCGCGGCCAGCTCGACGTTCTTCAGGCCCTCGGCGCCCAGGAAGACGGGGATGTCGCTGCGCAACGGGTGGAAGTTCGCCTTGAGCGGCTTGCCCAGCCCGGTGCCGCCCGGGAACGGCAGGGGGTAGTGCTCACCGCCGTTGGACACCGGTCCCTCACGCCGCCAGATGTCACGCAGGATCCCGACGTACTCGCGGGTGCGCGCGAGCGGCTTCGGGAAGGGCACGCCGTACCAGCCCTCGACGACCTGCGGGCCGCTCACCCCGAGGCCGAGCTGCAGACGTCCGCCAGAGAGGTAGTCGATGGTCATGGCCTCCATGGCGGTCGCCGCGGGCGTGCGCGCCGAGATCTGCACCAACCCCGTCGACAGCTTGATGCGCGAGGTGTGCGAACCGATCCACGCGAGCCAGGAGAACGCTGCCGAGCCGTAGGACTCCGCGGTCCACACGCTGTCGTAGCCCATGGCCTCGGCGTCCTTCACCCGCGGGATCACATCGCCCGGGCCCTTGCCCATCCAGTAGCCGAGCTGAAGCCCCAGCTTCAGGGGGCTACTCATGCTTCGCACCGGCGTTCGCTGCCTCCGGCAGGACGCTTCGCGCCCTACCTCCGGGCGGCTCGCTTCTTCGCTCAGTCACGAGGGAGCCCCAGGATCCGCTCGGCAGCCACGTTCTTCAGCACCTCGGTCGTCCCTCCTGCGATGGTGAGGCAGCGGGTCTGCAGCACCGCGTTCCCGACGGGGTCGTCGGGCGTGAGCGCCAGCCCGGCGAGACCGGCCAGCTCGTAGCGGAGCTCGGAGATGTCCTGCTGGTGCCGCATGCCCACGAGCTTGCGGACGCTGGAGCCGGAGCCCGGGTCCGCGCCGGAGAGCTGTCGCAGGGTCGTGCGGAACGCCAGCAGCGACTGCCCCAGTGCCTCGCAGACGAAGCCACCGACCCGGTCGCGCAGCAGCGCGTCGCCGCCACCGAGGGCGTGCACGTCCTTGAGCACGTCCTCGACCCCCCGGCCGAGCGGGGAGCCGGCGGACATCGCGACGCGCTCGTTGGCGAGCGTCGTGCGGGCGAGCTTCCACCCGCCGCCGACCTCGCCGACGACGCAGTCGTCAGGCACGAAGACGTCGTCGAAGAAGACCTCGTTGAACAGCGCGTGCCCGGTGATCTCCCGCAGCGGCCTGATCTGCACCCCGGCCGTCTTCATGTCGAGCAGCAGGTAGGTGATGCCCTTGTGCCGGGACGGCCCCTTCGCCTCGCCCGACGTGCGGACGAGCAGGATCCCCCAGTCGGCGCGTTCAGCGACCGAGGTCCAGACCTTCTGCCCGTTGACCTTCCAGCCGCCCTCGACCTTCTCAGCCCGCGTCTGCAGGCCGGCCAGGTCGGAGCCGGCACCGGGCTCGCTGAACAGCTGGCACCAGGTGATGTCGCCGTGCAGCGTCGGCCGCACGAACCGCTCCTGCTGCTCCGCAGTGCCGTGCGCCACGATCGTCGGCGCGGCCCAACCGCCGATGACCAGGTTGGGCAGCTGCACGCCCGCCGCAGCGAGCTCGTGGTCGATGACGAGCTGGTCGACCGCGTCGGCGTCCCGGCCCCACGGTGCCGGCCAGTGCGGGACGAGCCAGCCGCCCTCTGCCAGCACGACGCGTCGCTCGCGGGCGTCCTCCGGCAGCACGGCCACCATGGAGCGCACCTCCTCGCGCAGCTCCTCACCGTGCGCGTCGAGGTCGAGGTCGAGCTCGCGGCGTGCGCCCGCGAGCGCCAGCTCGGCAACCCGGCCGCGCCACTGCGCCCCTGACCCGGCCAGCGCGCGGAGCGACAGGGCTCGCTTGAACGCGATGTGCGCGTCGTGCTCCCACGTGAAGCCGATCCCACCGAGGACCTGGATGCAGGCCTTCGCGTTCTCGACCGCGGCTTCGAGCGCGAAGGCGATCGCGGCCGCCTCCGCCAGGTCCCGCGACGGCGACGGCGCCTCGTCGAGGGCGCGCGCCGCGTCCCACACCAGCGCGCGTGCCTGCTCCACGCGGACGAGCATGTCGGCGCAGCCGTGCTTGACCGCCTGGAAGCTTCCGATGCGGCGCCCGAACTGCTCGCGGGTGTTGGCGTAGGCCACCGCGGTGTCCAGGCACCACCCGGCGATGCCCGTCGCCTCAGCGGCCGCCAAGACTCCGACGAGCGCCTGCACCTGTGCCGTCGTCATCCCCGTCAGCACCCGAGCACCGGGTACGGCGAGAGCGTCGAGGGTGACGGTCGCCGGCCGCCTGGTGGGATCGGTGCCCTCGCCAGGGGCGACCTGGGCCGACGCCGCGTCGATCACGAACCACGTGCCGGCCGCGCCGAGGACGAGCAGGTCGGCGGTGGCGGCGCCGAGGACGTGGCTCGCCGACCCCGACACGACGAGGCCGTCGTCGCCGGCGGCGGCCACCAGGCCGTCATCCGCCGCGACAGCGGCAGTCAGGGAACCGTCGACGAGCGACGGAAGGAGCTCCTTCGCCGCCGTGCCGCCCGCCTGCGACAGGACGAGCGTGGCTGCGAGGGTCGGCAGCACGGGGCCTGGCGCGAAGGCGCGACCCAGCTCCTCGACCGCGATCGCGAGCTCGACTCCGCCCGCACCGGACCCGCCGCTTTCCTCCGACACGCGCAGCCCGATCAAGCCCTGGTCGGCCAGCGCCTGCCACCATGAGGGACGCGCCTCGGGGCCCTCCAGGGCCGCGCGGGCGTCGGCACGAAGACCGGTTCGCTCCGCCCAGCCGCGCACCATCGAGGCCAGCGCCTCGTGATCCGCGGTGACACCGATCGTCATGCGCGTGCCTTCCGCTCGACTGTCTGCAATACTAGAACACGTTCCTGTTTCTGGCACGGGACGAGAGGTGGTGGCGGGTGACGGTGCAGGTCGAGACCGAGACCGCGGCCCAGCGCGCCCGTCGCGAGCGCATCCTCGCCGCGACCCTGGCCCTGGCCGCCCGTGGCGGCTACGAAGCCGTCCAGATGCGTGAGGTGGCCGAGCGGTCCGAGGTCGCGCTGGGCACGCTCTACCGCTACTTCCCGTCCAAGATCCACCTGCTGGTCTCCGCCATGAACGCCGAGACCGAACGGCTCGCCGCCCGGCTGTCCCGTCGCCAGGTGCCCGGGGCCACCCGCGCAGAGCGCGTGTCCTTCGTGCTGGAGCGGTCCACCCGCTCGCTGCAGCGCGACCCGCTGCTGACCGAGGCCATGATCCGCGCGCTGATGGCGGCGGACGCCTCCGTCGCGGCGGAGGTCTCCCTGGTCCGCCAGGGCATGTCCGATCTCATCGTCGCGGCGATCCGCGGCGACGACGCGCCTACTGACCACGACGAGGAGCTCGCCGCGATCCTGCAGGACGTGTGGTTCGCGCGTCAGATCGCGTGGCTCGGGGGACGCATCGGCGCCGCCGACGTGTGGCGTGACATCCACACAGCGATCACGCTGGTCCTCGCGGACTGAGCGCAGCGGCGAGCCCCGCGCGGCTCAGCCCCCGGCTGCGACCTCGCGCTTCTTCGTCTTGGTGTTCCACAAGCCGTCCTTGCCGCACCGGTAGGTACGCGGGGCGGTGGGCAGGTAGCGGACGAACTTGCCGCCGCTCACGCGGACCACGTTGACGCAGTCGCCGAGCTCGCGGCCGCCGACGTCCTGCGGGGGGAACAGCCCGTTGCCGGTGTACTTGGTCACCGCGGCGATCTTCGCCAGCAGCGCACCACGCGTGGGCCGGGGACCCACCTCGACCATCTTCTGCACCCACAGCGAAGCGGCCGCCCAGGCGAACATGCCGATGTTGGTCGGCAGCGCGCCCGGCTTCACCTGCTGCAGCCACTGGGCGTAGAGCTGGAGCTCGGGGTTGCCCTGCATCTCCTCGTTGAGCGAGGCGCTCACCGCGATGTGGACGTAGTCACCGTTGAGGGCGTCGCCGGCCTGCGTGATGAAGTTCGGCGTGTAGGCCGTGACGGTCGGCTGGAAGACCTTGGGAGTCCAGCCGAGCGACTTCATCGAACGGGCGAGGCTGGCGGCCTGCTGGTAGGCGCCGACGAAGGTGACGTACTGCGCCCCGGCGCTCTTGATCTGCTGCGCGGCTGGGCCGTAGTTGGTCTCGGTCGTCGCGACCGGGATGTCGGCCACCCAGTTGTAGCCGAGGACGTTCGTGGTCCCCTCCTTGTCCTGCTGCGCGAGCTGGCGGGTGACCTCGCCGTCGGAGTAGACGTACGCCGCCTTCTTGACCGCGTCCGGGAACTTCTCGGCCGCCCAGCCGAACTGGCCGAGCGAGCGCTTGCCTCCGGTGCCCGCTGCGTTGACCGGGTAGACGTTCGACACGGCCTTCATCTGGTCGGTCGTCGCGAGGCCGCGCAGGTCGGGGAACAGGCCGCCCTTGGACTTGCAGCTGGCGATCACGGGGGCGCCGCCCTGGTCGAAGGCCGACACCGAGCCGACTCCTCCGAACGCCTCGTTGCACGCCTGGATGGAGGCGCTTCGGTTGGCGCCGCTGTCCAGCTGCGAGTCGAGCGCCAGCACGTTGATCTTCCGGCCGTACAAGGTGCCGTACCGGGCGTTGAAGTACTTGAAGTAGGCCTGGACCGCGAAGCGGGCGTCCTCGAAGAGCCCCGGGACCGCGCCGCTCACGTCGCTGATGTTGGCGATGGTGATGGAGTTGGCCGTCACGCCGACGTCGGTGGCCCCGCCGTTGCCGCCGGCCGGTGCCTTCGTCCAGTCAGTGGCGGCACCGGTCGTGCTCGACCCGGTCGTGCCCGTCGCGCCCGTCGTACCGGTCGCCCCCGTGGTGCCGGTGGCCGTGCCGGACGTGCCCGTGGTGCCCGTGCCGGTCGTGCCCGTCGCGCCCGTGGTGCCCGTGCCGGTCGTGCCGGAGCCGGTCGTGCCGAGGTCGCCGGTCGAGCCGCCGCCACCGCGCCCGTAGGACAGGGCCTCCTCGCGCTGGTCGTTCGTGAGCCGGGCGCCGCAAGCGGCGCTGAGCAGACCGCTCACGACGAGGGCGGCAGCGAGGCGCTGGGGTGCACGCATGTGGTGGCGTCTCCTGGATCAGGCGTGAGCAGGTACGGCGGACAGGGGGTGGCACAGGGCGCACGGCTGCAAGCCGTCGCCGTCGGGGCCGATGGACCGCAGGTCGGCGCGCCCGGCCACCGCCGCGCAGTCAGGTCGGTGCCACATCGACCCGCGGGCGGTGGCGACGAAACCGCCGTGTCCGTTGGCGGACCGCGTCGTGGCGGGCTGGTCGCCGAGCCCGTCGCGGATCTCACGGAGCAGCGCCAGGGTCTCGTCCGCGACGCGCTGCTGCGCGCCTGCGCTGCGGGCCACCCAGGCGCCGAAGTACAGCAGGCCCGCTCCGGTCACCAGGGCCAACCCGATCAGCCCGCCGGAGATCAGGTAGGGGATCTGCTCGAACAGGTACGGCGTGTGGGCCGCGCCGTACCAGCCGAGCACGATGACGAGCAGGCCCAGGGGGAGCAGGACCGCCGCCACCAAGGACAGGGTGCGGTCCACGGGGTGCTTCACGCTGGTCACGCTCCTCGGAGGTCGGGCAGGATCGGGCTGGTGTCAGTGGCGCAGCGGCCGGCAGCCGCCGCACCCAGCAGGGCCGCGGACTGCAGCCGCACGAGACCCCACCCGCCGACACCCGCCAGGGCGAGCACCAGCAGGAGCAGCCCGGGCGACAGCCCGCCGAAGGGGTCCTTCGCGGCTGCCTTCGTCGTGGTCGGCGAGGTGCCGGGGACGGTCACCGGGGGCGGCCCACCGCCCGCGACCGGCAGGTCCGGCGAGGTGATCGGCACGGTCGGGGTCGTGACCCCGCCCACGGCCGGCGGCGGGAGGGGGATGCCGCCACCCGTCGGGAAGTCCGGGAAGTCGAAGCTCAGCGGCAGCGTCGCGGCGGAGACGCCTGACCCGGCACCGAGCACGAAGGTGAGCTTGGGCGTCGTCGTCAGCAGGTAGAACAGGTATCCCTGCGCCTCCTTCGGAGCCTGCGAGAAGACCGAGACCAGCGCGTCCGTGACGGGCGAGGGCACCTGGTTGAGGACGCTGCGCAGCAGCACGGTGTCGATGGTGATGCGCAGGCCCTTGGCGTCGCG
Organism: Mycobacteriales bacterium; assembly: GCA_035526225.1. GTDB lineage: Bacteria > Actinomycetota > Actinomycetes > Mycobacteriales > SCTD01 > RYN-111. The sequence continues at coordinate 712 of DATLCV010000125.1, read as the reverse complement.
CGTCGCCGTGGAGACGTCCTGCTTGCTCTCCTGGGAGATGCCGCTGATCGTGATGCCGGCCTCCTTGGCCGGGTCGGCGGCACCGGTCGGGAGGGGGCCCGAGCCCGGGATCGGGGCCGGCGCGCCCACCGGTCGGGCGCCGTTCTCGTCGACGACGTAGCCGACACCGCCGATGGTGAGCCCGCTGACCACCGTCGAGCCGCTGGACACCGGCTTGATGCCGTCGCTCTTCACGGTGACGCTCGTCGACACCGAGCCGATCTTGATCACACCGGTGACCAGCTCGACGTCGGTGACCCGGCTGACCGAGGTGCCGATCGCGACGCCGTCCTTGACCGTCGCCGTGGACAGGGACGACGCCCCACCGAGGTCGACGACCCCCGGCACGTCTGCGGGGTTCATCCGGGCCAGCGCCTTGACGTCGAGCCCGAGTGCCTGCGAGCTCATGAACGCACCGCCGTCGCTGACGCACGAGGCCGGTTGGTCGGCCTGCAGGCATCCGTGGGCAGTGTCGGTGTAGGGCTTGTCCGGGTACCGCGCGTCCGCCTTGAGCGGGTACTGCGGGATCTGGCCCTCGGTGATGGTCCCCATGCCGTCACCGATGAGCGCGCCGGGCCACAGGGTGGACGCCAGGGCACGGGCGGCAGGCCCGGTCTCCAGTGTCGACTGCGTGTAGGACGCGTCGACGTCGATGATCGCCGAGCCCGGCTCG
>DATLCV010000115.1:0-14432 GCA_035526225.1 Mycobacteriales bacterium | reverse complement strand
CCGGCGTGAAGGTCGTCGTCGACCGCATGAGCGTCCCCTACCTGTCGGGCGCGACCATCGACTTCGTCGACACCATCGAGAAGCAGGGCTTCACGATCGACAACCCCAACGCCGGCGGCTCCTGCGCCTGCGGCGAGTCCTTCCACTAGGACCGCGCCACCAAGACCCGCGTACGGCGGCCCCGCCCCCTCAAGGGTGCGGGGCCGTTCCGCGCCTCAGGTGCGGGGGACGGGCTTGTTCGTGGACGCGTCGACGACCTTGCGGTCGCCCAGGGGCGCCTGCAGCCGCACGACGTGCTCGACCGCGTTGTAGTCGTCGGTGCACGCGCGGTCGGCGACCGGGGCGTCGGCCTGCAGCACGAGGTAGACGGCGTCCGCGGTCTCCTTCGCCTCGCCGATCACGTTCTCCAGCGGGCAGCTGCCCGACTGGCCGTAGACCGCGATGAGGGTGCTGCCCTCACCGGCGTACGCCTTGTCCACGCGCACTGGCTGCCGCGCCGTACCGGGGTCACCGCCGTCCGGCGGGGCGGGCGGCACGGCGCCCCCGGGCTCGGTGCTCACACCGGGCTCGGGCTTCGACGTCGGCTCGGGCGTCGGCTGTGGCAGGTACTGCGCCTGCACGGCCACCACGGCGATCGGCTCGGTCCAGCCCTTGACCTCGAACAGCCAGGCCGGCACGAGCGCCTGGCCGCCGTCCACCAGCGCGCTGAGCATCAGGCCGAGCCGCGCGCCGGTGACCTCGACGGGCTCGGGCGCCGCGCACCCCTTCCCGTCCGGTCCCACCGGGCAGAGCATCGTCGTCATCATGGGCGGCAGGTCGTCGTAGGCGTCCTGGGCCGTCACGAGCGGGTAGCTGTCGCCCTTGTCGGGCGTCGCGAGGAAGCCGCCGGCGCTCTGCACGGCACCCTCGCGGTCGACCTGGACGTGGGTCTGCATCCCCCAGACCTCGAGGCCACCCACGGTGCGTGCCAGCATGGCGGACCCGCCGTACGGCCAGCCCTCGACCCGGGCATCCGCGGCGTCGAGGCCGAGGGCGTCGAAGACCGGTGCCGCGGCGGCGCGCACCGCGTCCTTGGACATCGGCTCCGGCTCGGGCACGGGGCTCGACGGCACAGGCGGCGGGGGAGCGACGGCCGAGCCGCTCCCGCTGCTGGGATCAGTCGTGCCGCTCCCGCTGCTGCCGTCCGTGGTCCCGCCGTCGGGGGTTGCGCCGCCGCCGTCCGCTGGCCTCGGGGCAGGAACGACGCCGACGTCGTACGCGCAGGCGACCCGCTCGCCCTCGGCGACGGGGGTGTCCTTGGCGCAGGGGGAGAACCACCAGCTCTGCCCGGCGTCGCCGCTGACGAACAGACCCCCGGCACGCCACCCGTCACCGTCGCGGACCGGCGTACCGGCCTTGAGGGCCCGGGCGAGGGAGGACACGAGGGAGGCGTCTGCGGGTCCCTTGGGCAGCGTGTACGCCGGGGCGTCGTCGGGCCGGCCTGCCGGCAGGGAGCCGGTCAGCGTGTACCCGGAGCCGCCGGCGGAGGAGCCCGCGGCCATCGGGGCTGCAGCATCCCGTTCGGCGGTGCCGCCACCGGCGGCGAGGTGCAGCGGCCGCGGGGCGCCGCTGCCGCCCGGCTGGACCAGGGCGATCGTGACGCCAAGGGCGGTGACCGCGGCGACGGTGCCCGCGACGGGGAGGAGGCTGCTGCGCTTCATGCCCCTGGGACGCGGCGCGGCGGCGAGCGGTTCCTAGTAGTCCTCGAGCCCGTCGACGGTGGTGAGGAGGTCCTCGGTGATCTCCGCCGGCATCGCGCCGAACGAGAACGGCAGCCGATCCAGCGGGAGGCGGTTCAGCGGGACACGGACCACGGCGCGGGTCAGGTCGATGACGGTGTGGCCGAGCACTCCGGCGACCTCACGGCAGTCGTTCGCGAGGTCGACCAGGGAGGTGGGATCGGTCTCGGACGGAACGGGGGTGTGGAGGGCCATACGTCGACCGTAGGGAGTTACCGGTGGGTACCCAACGCCTACCGATCGGTAGGTTCGTGAGCCCGCCCACACGCGGGTCTCACTACGGTGTCGGGTCATGCGCATCGCCGTCACCGGGTCCATCGCCACCGACCACCTCATGACCTTCGACGGTCTGTTCAGCGAGCAGCTCCTCCCCGACCAGCTCCACGCCCTGTCCGTGGTCTTCCTCGCGGACGGCCTGGAGGTCCGGCGCGGGGGCACCGGGGCCAACATCGCCTTCGGGATGGGGGCGCTCGGCGGCCGCCCGCAGCTCATCGGCAGCGTCGGCAGCGACGCGGCCGACTACGTGCGCTGGCTGAGCGACCACGGGGTGGACACCGACGGGATCCGGGTCAGCGCCACCCTGGCCAGCCCGCGGTTCACCGTGACCACCGACCGGGCGCAGAACCAGATCGGCTCGTTCTACCCGGGCGCGATGGCCGAGGCGGCTGCGATCAGCCTCGACGACGTGGCGGCCGACCTGGTCCTGGTCAGCCCCAACGACCCCGGCGCGATGCTGCGGCACACCCAGGAGTGCCGCGACCGTGGCGTCCCGTTCGCCGCTGACCCGTCGCAGACCCTGACCTTCCTGGACGGCGACGCCATCAGGTCGCTCGTCACCGGGGCGGCGTACCTGTTCACCAACGAGTACGAGGCCGGCCTCGTGCACGCCAAGACCGGCTGGTCCGACGCCGAGGTGCTCGACCTCGTCCAGACCCGCATCACCACCCACGGTGCGAAGGGGGTCGTGGTGCAGCGCCGCGGCGAGCCCGCCCTGCACGTGGGCGTGGTCCCCGCCGAGGTCGTCGCCGATCCCACCGGCGTGGGCGACGGGTTCCGCGCCGGCTTCCTCACGGCCGTGACCTGGGGCCTGGGGCTCGAGCGCTCCTGCCAGGTGGGTGCCACGCTCGCCACCCACGTCGTGGAGACGGTCGGGCCGCAGGAGTACCACGTGACCCGCGACGGCTTCCTGTCCCGCCTCGCCGGCGCGTACGGCGAGTCAGCCGCCGACGAGGTGGCCCCCCACCTCACCTGAGCCGGCGCACCAGGAAGGTCCCGGGTGCGGGCGAGCCGTCGTAGGCCTGCTCGCGCATCCGGCACCAGGCGGGCACGTCGGCTGCAGCGGCGGGGTCGTCGCTGAGCAGCTCGACGGTCTCCCCGACCGCCACCTGCGCCCAGGCCTTGGCGAGCTCGACGACGGGCAGCGGGCACCGCATCCCGCGGCAGTCCAGCCTCACGCGAGCCCTGCCTCCTCGCGCAAGCGCGACACCACGCCCGGCAGCACGGAGCAGAAGCGGTCGACGTCGTCCTCGGTGGTGGTCCGCGCCAGCGACACCCGCACGTTGCCGTGGGTGAGGGCCCCCATGGCCACCAGGACGTGCGAGGGCTCCAGGGTCGAGGACGTGCACGAGGAGCCGCTGGAGACCTCGAAGCCCTCCTCGTCCAGCGCCCGGACCAGCTGCTCGCCGTCGAGGTACAAGCACGAGAACGTCACCAGGTGCGGCAGCCGGTCGACCGGGTCGCCGACCACCTCGACGTCGGGCAGCGCGCCGGCAGCCGCGCGGATGCGGTCCACGAGGGGGCGCAGGCGCGCGTCCTCCGCGGGGGCCTCGGCCTGCGCCGCCTCCAGCGCGACCGCTGCCGCCAGCACCGAGGGCAGTGCCACGGCGCCGGGCGCGCGACCCAGCTCGTGCTCGTCCTCGGGCCAGCCGGGCCGGAACCGGACGCCGGTGCGGACCGCGAGCACACCCACGCCCGCCGGGCCTCCCCACTTGCGGGCGCTGGCCGCCAGGGCGGACCAGCCGGCAGGCACGGGCCCCCACCCGGCGGTCATCGCGGCGTCGACGAGCAGGGGGACGCCGGCCGCGCCGCAGAGGTCGGCGACGGCCCCGACGGGCTGCACGGTGCCGACCTCGTGCGAGGCCGAGATGAGGCAGGCGACAGCCGTCCCCGGGCCCACCGCGAACGCGCCCACGTCCACGCGCCCCAGCCGGTCGACGGGGACCGGTACGGCGGTGAGCTCCGCGGCTGCGTGCAGGACGGCGGAGTGCTCCACGGCGCTGTGCACCACCTCACGACCCGGGCGCGGGGCCGCGAGGCCGCGCACCCCGGCGTACAGGGAGGAGGTGCCGTTGGGGGTGAAGACGACCTCGTCGGGGCGGCAGCCCAGTGAGCCCGCGACGGACGCCCGCGCACCGTCCAGGAGCTGCCGCGCGCGACGTCCGGAGCCGTGCAGCCGGGCGGGGTCTGCCCACCCGTCGTCGAGCGCTGCGAGCAGCGTCTCGCGGGCCGCCGGGTGCAGCGGGAGCCCGGATGCGGCGTCGAGACTCGCACGGGGGGGCACACGGAGACCGTAGGGCGTCTGCGATAGCCTCGCGAGCGCGTCGACCACGTGGGTGGCGCGCGCTCGACAGAAGGGTTCCCGAGGGTGCGAACCACCTCACTCCGCTTGGCGCTGGCGGCGTGCACGACCGCGCTGCTGACGAGCGGGTGCGACGGCCGTGAGGCGTACGAGAGCGCCTTCGCGATGGGCTGGCCGTACCCGAAGAGCGAGCAGGCCAAGTCGATGTACGACGTGTGGCTGGGCTCGGTGGCCGCCGGCGCCGCGGTCGGCCTGATCATGTGGGGCCTCATCGGCTATGCGGTCGTCCGCTTCCGCAAGCGCAGCGACGAGCTGCCCGCGCAGATCCGCTACAACCTGCCGATCGAGGTGCTCTACACCGTCGTCCCGTTCGTGATCATCGCGGTGCTGTTCTTCTACACCGCGGTGTCGGAGAACAAGGTCAACAAGCTCACCCGAAACCCCGACGTCACCGTCGGTGTCGTCGGGTTCCAGTGGAACTGGCAGTTCGTCTACGAGGACGCCAAGGTGCAGGTCACGGGGGAGCCGGCGCAGCCGGCCACCCTGGTGCTGCCGGTCGCCAAGCGCATCCGCTTCGTGGAGACCTCGCCCGACGTCATCCACTCCTTCTGGGTGCCGGACTTCCTGTTCAAGCGCGACGTGGTGCCGGGGCGCTTCAACGCCTTCGAGATCACCCCGACCCGCGAGGGCACCTACACCGGCCGCTGCGCGGAGTTCTGCGGGGAGAAGCACTCCCGCATGAACTTCACGGTCAAGGTCGTCTCCCAGGCTGCCTACGACTCCTACATCGCCGGCTTGCAGGCCGACCCGAACGCCGCTCTCGACGAGCTGTCGAAGACGCTCGACGGCGCGATCCCCACCGCGAGGAACTGACGTGAGCATCCTGACCAACGCCACCCCGCCGGTCGCTGACCGCCGGCCGCGGCCCCGGCCCGGGTCGAAGGTCGTCAAGGTCCTCACCACGACCGACCACAAGGTCATCGGCTGGCTCTACCTCGGGACGGCCTTCACGCTGTTCCTGTTCGCCGGCCTGATGGCCGTCGTCATGCGTGCCGAGCTGGCCCGCCCGGGCAACCAGATCGTGTCGAACGAGCAGTTCAACTCGCTGTTCACGATGCACGGCTCGATCATGATGCTTCTCGTGGCGCCGGCCCTGGCGTTCGGCTTCACCAACTTCATCATGCCGCTGCAGATCGGCGCGCCGGACATGAGCTTCCCGCGCCTGAACGCCTTCGCCTACTGGCTCTACGCCTTCGGCGCCACGATGGTCGTCTCGGGCTTCCTCACCCCCGACGGCGCTGCGTCCTTCGGCTGGTTCGCCTACGCACCGCTCAACGACAGCATCCACTCGCCGCAGGTCGGTGCGGACCTCTGGATCGTCGGGATGGTGGTGGCCGGCCTCGGGACCATCCTGGGCGCGGTGAACTTCATCGCGACGATCCTGACGCTGCGTGCCCCCGGCATGACGATGTTCCGGATGCCGATCTTCACGTGGAACATGCTCGTCACGTCGGTCCTCGTGCTGATGTCCTTCCCGGTGCTGGCGGCCGCGCTGCTCGCCCTGGAGGCCGACCGCAGGCTGGGTGCGCACGTGTACGACGTGGCCACCGGCGGCGCCATCCTGTGGCAGCACCTGTTCTGGTTCCTGGGCCACCCCGAGGTCTACATCGTGGCCCTGCCGTTCTTCGGCATCGTCTCCGAGGTCATCCCGGTCTTCAGCCGCAAGCCGCTGTTCGGCTACAAGGGCCTGATCTTCGCCACCCTCGGCATCGCCGCCCTGTCGATGACCGTGTGGGCGCACCACATGTTCGTGACGGGTGCGGTCCTGCTGCCGTTCTTCAGCTTCCTGAGCTTCCTCATCGCCGTCCCGACCGGGGTGAAGTTCTTCAACTGGATCGGCACGATGTGGCGCGGCCAGGTGTCGTTCGAGACCCCGATGCTGTTCTGCATCGGCTTCCTCGTGACCTTCCTGCTCGGTGGCATCACCGGTGTCATGCTGGCGAGCCCGCCGATCGACTTCCACGTCTCCGACACGTACTTCGTCGTGGCGCACTTCCACTACGTCGTGTTCGGCACCGCGATCTTCGGCTTCTTCGCAGGGTTCTACTTCTGGTTCCCGAAGATGACCGGCCGGATGATGAACGACCGGCTCGGCAAGGTGCACTTCTGGACGCTGTTCATCGGCTTCCACACCACCTTCCTCGTCCAGCACTGGCTCGGCAACGAGGGCATGCCGCGCCGCGTCCCGGACTACAAGGCCAGCGACGGCTTCACCACGCTCAACACCATCTCCTCGATCGGCGCCCTCGGGCTCAGCCTGTCGACGCTGCCGTTCATCTACAACGCCTGGACGAGCTTCAAGCGGGGGGAGCGCGCGCTGGTCGACGACCCGTGGGGCCACGCCAACTCTTTGGAGTGGGCGACCTCGTGCCCACCGCCGCGGCACAACTTCATCACCATGCCGCGCATCCGCTCGGAGCGGCCTGCCTTCGACCTGCACCACCCGGCCTCGGCCCGCCAGAACGAGGTCCTCGCCGCCGCTGCGAGCGCACCGGAGGTGAGCCAGTGAGGATCGAGGGCCTGATCTTCGCGTTGCTGTCCGTCTTCCTGCTGGTCATCGGAAGCGTCTACTGGATCGTGTCGCGCGACCCCACGGGCTTCACGTGCATCCTGCTCGCCGGGGGACTCGCGCTGATCATCGGCTACTACCTGCTGTTCACCGCCCAGCGGATGGACCTGCGCCCGGAGGACCGCGAGGACGCCGAGATCGCCGAGGGCGCGGGTGAGGTGGGCTTCTTCGCGCCGCACTCGTGGTGGCCGATGTTCCTCGCCGGGTCGTCCGCGATCACCGCGATGGGGCTGATCTTCGGGCCTTTCCTCGCACTCATCGGCGTCTTCGCCCTCCTGATCGCGCTGTCCGGCTTGCTCTTCGAGTACTACGTGGGCATCAACCGCACGCAGGCGCACACGCTCGGGGACGTGCGGGCGATGGGCGAGAGCCCCACCGGCACCGACAAGTTCTTCGGCGAGAAGCACTAGGCAGGTCCGCGTCAGCGGACGGTGATGGTGCCGTCCATGCCGTCGTGGAAGGTGCACTCGAAGCTGAACGTCCCTGCGGTCGGGAAGCGCAGGGTGAACACGTCGCCGTCGTTCAGCGTCTTCGACCGACCGACCCCGGGCACGACGAAGTTGTGCGGCACGTCCGAGTCGGCGTCCGTGACCTTGACGGTGTCACCTGCGGCGATCGTGAGCGTGGCAACCGACCACCGGTTGCCGCGCAGCGCCCGCAGGTCGTGGACGGTGGCACCCGTCGTACCCGCGGGGGTCGGTGATGCGGACGTGGGTGCGGTCGTCGCACTGGCGGTGCCGTCGCCGGAGTCCGAGCAGGCGGTGAGGCCGGTGGCGAGCAGCGCAGCCAGGGCCAGGGGCAAGGTCCTCATGAGGCCACTGTGCCCCAGGGCCGCGCAGGATTCACGCCTTGCGCGTTGAACGTGCTGTGGTGAAGACGCGCGCCTCTCTCCTCCTCGGGCTGCTCGGCAGCGCAGCCCTGCTGGTCCCGGCCGACGCCGGGCCGGCGCAGCTGCCTGTCGGCCCTGGTGGCAAGGCGACTCCCAACGTCCGCCTGCTCGCGAACGTGCCGACCGGCACCGGGACCGGCGGGGCGTTCCTGGGGTCGACGTACTTCCAGACCTCGGCGGACACGGTGTGGTTCACGGCAGCCTCCACGCAGGCGGTGACCGGCGGCCTGCTCGCCTTCGACGCCTCGGCCCCCGAGAGCCCTGTCGTCGTGGGGTCGCTGCCCATCCCGCACCACGAGAACGAGGACCTCACCGTCTCGGCCCGGCGCAAGCTGGTCGTCATCAGCCAGCAGCCGTTCCGCACGAACCCCGAGGACCCGCTCAGCGACTACCAGAGCGGGCGGCAGTACCTCGTCGACGTCTCGGTGCCCAGCGCCATGCGGCTGGCGGGCGTAGCACTGATGCCGGCGCAGGTGAGCAAGAACGACAAGCGCACCTTCGCCGGACCCGGCCACACCACCACCCTTGTCGGCAACGACGACTACCTCTGGGTCAGTGGTGCCCGCGACGGCCGCGTCTACGTCGTCGACATCCGCGACCTCGCCGCGCCGAGGGTGCTCGGCTCCTTCGCGTCGCCGGCGGGCAGGTCCACGCCTGCGTGGACCCCCGGTGTCGTGCACGACGTCGACGTCGACCAGTACGGCGACGTCTGGCTCACGGGCTCCGGGGGTACGGCGGTCTACCGGCTGTCGAAGGACCCGCTGCGGCCGACCCTGGTCGCCTCCATCACGGCCGCCGACAACGTGCGGGCTCAGCAGCTCATCCACCACGGCTCGCAGCGCCTGTCCCGTGACCTGGTGCTGGTGACCGAGGAGGACTACGCCGCCAGCTGCGACACGAGCGGCTCCCTGCAGGCGTGGCGGATCGACCGCCGCGCCAAGCGGCTCGTCCAGGTCAGCGCCTACGAGGTGCCCAAGGGCGAGGACGCGAGCGGCCCGCTGTCGTCGATGTGCTCGAGCCACTGGTTCGCCATCAACCGGCACCAGGTCGTCGCCGACGCCTGGTACGGCGGCGGCGTGCGCTTCCTCGACTACCGCGACCCGCGGCGCCCGCGGCCGATCGGCGTGTGGCGCGGTGACAGCACGATCGCCTCGCAGGCGCGGTTCGTGCCGGGCCGCCCGGACCTCGTCTACGTCGCGGACTACATGCGGGGCCTGGACGTCGTCCAGATCGACAGGGGTGGGGCCGGCGCGGCGACAGTCATGCCGAAGGACGAGCGGGCCACCGGCGTGACGGACGTCCCCGGCCTGCGGTTCCCCGTGCGCATGCACGCGCACGAGGACTTCGGCTGGGTCTGCGCGGTCCCGACCTCCGTGCCGCCGCCACCCTAGGGACTAGGCGGGCCGGATGTTGTTGTTGAGGCGGAAGAAGTTCTCCGGGTCGTAGGCCTTCTTCACCTTCGCCAGCCGCTGCAGGTTCTTGCCGAAGGCGCTGTCAACCCCGACGTCTGCGGTCTCGTCGGAGATGCCGGTGAAGTTCAGGTAGGTGACGCCGGTGCCGAGCTCGTGGACCCGCGCCCACGCCTCGCGCACCCAGGACACGACCTGCTCGTCTTGCGCGGCGTCCTCCCAGTTGCCGTCGATCGAGACCATCCAGCTCGCTGACCGCTCGCTGTACGCGGTGGCCTCTGCAGGGACGGCGTTGATCGCGCCGCCCATGAGGAAGTTGACGATGAAGGTCCGGGTGGACGGGCGGTTGTGCGCGGAGTCCACCACGAGGTCGACGATCTCGTCGGTGAGCTGGGTGACGAAGGTCGACTTCCAGTAGCTGCGCAGCGCCTGCCGCTGGAAGAACTCGTCGAACGCGCCCTGCACCGCCACGAAGGGCATCGGCTGGGAGATGTCGGCGAGCGGGGTCCCGAGCTCGCGCAGCGGCTGGAGCACCTTCATCCCGAGGTCGGGGTCCCCGGCGTACACCGCGCCCACCACGACGAACGGCGTGTCGTGGATCTCGGGCGGGGTGTGCTCGCTCGCGGGCAGGGTGGTGCAGCCGATGAGCATGGTGACCTCGTCGGGTGCCGACGCCGCGAAGTCGCGCGCCCCGCGCCACACCTGGGCTGCCTGCTCCACCGGGTAGAACACCCCGGCGAAGGCGTTGATCGGCCCGTGCGGGTGCAGCCGGAACGTCATCGAGGTCGCGACCCCGAAGTTCCCGCCCCCACCGCGAATGGCCCAGTAGAGGTCGGTGTTCTCGGTCTCGGACGCGGTGAGGAGCCGACCGTCGGCGGTGGCGATCTGCGCAGAGAGCAGGTTGTCGCAGGACAGGCCGTAGGCACGGCGCACCCAGCCCTCCCCGCCGCCCAGGGCCAGCCCGGCCACACCGGTGTCGGACACGACCCCGCCTGGGGCGACGAGGCCGAAGGCCTGCGTCTCGCGGTCGACGTCGCCCCAGAGCGCGCCGCCCTGCACGACCGCGGTCCTCGCGTCGGGGTCGACGACGACCCCGTTCATGCGCTCGAGGTCGAGCAGCAGCCCGCCGTCGACGCTCGACAGGCCGGCGACCGAGTGACCGCCGCCCCGCACGGCGACGACGACCCCGCGGTCGCGCGCGAAGGCGATGGTGTCGAGCACGTCTGCCGCGCCGCTCGCACGCACGACGAGCCCCGGGCGCCCGGGGTGCATCCCGTTGTAGGCCGGCCGCACGGCGGCGTACAACGGGTCCTCAGGCGTGATGACGTCCCCGCGGATCGCCATCCGGAGCTCGGCGAGCGCCTCGTCGTCGATCGTCGTGGTCGTTCCCTGCAGCGTCAGGACACTGGTCGTCATGTTTGCTCCCCCCGGAGCCGGGGTGGCCCCCGACGCGGACGGTACGCGCGAGGTCATGGCCGGGGAAGGGTGCTCAGCGGGCTGCGACGCGCCCGTCGCGGAGGGTGACCTACCGGGTGACCGTGAGGGTCCCGGTCATCCCGCTGCTCTCGTGCAGGGTGCACACGAACCGGAATGTGCCTGTCGCGTTGAAGCGGTAGCGGAAGGTGTCGCCCTGGCTCATCTGCCCGGAGCGGACGCCGAGAGCGCCCACCGTGAAGTCGTGCGGCCCCAGGGGATCCTGGTCGGTGACCAGCAGCTCGTCGCCGGCACGAAGGCGCACCGCGCTCGGCGAGAACCGCTCGCCGTCGACCATGTCCACCGCGTAGGTGCGGGGCACGCGGGTGGGCGAGGCTGACGGCGACGCGGTACGGCGGGGAGCCCGGCTGACCGTCGGCACAACCGGTGGGGTGCGCACGGGGGCCGACGACGTCGTCACCGTCGTCGGCTGCGCGCTGGGGGAGGTGAGCGCCGCCGGAGGGCCCTCGGAGGAGCAGCTGGGCAGCACCAGCAACGGGACCAGCCAGGTCACGCGCACGGCAGGAGCCGTGCTAGCTCTCGAGCTCCTTCGGGCCGTCCGGGTCGCTGCCCCGGGGCCGGAAGAAGCCCTTGGGGCGGGCCGCGACGGCCACCTGCTCGGCCTCGAGCCGGTGCGCGTTGTGCGCCACGAGCTCCTTGCGCTCCGGGGTCGTGTCGAGCAGGACGGCGTACTGCGTGGGCAGGGGGACCGTCTCCTCGACGAACTCCCCGGAGGGCAGCCTGCGGATCGTGCCGGACTCGATGCCGTGGTGCAGCAGGTTGTCGTCGGCCTGCTGCAGCGACAGGCAGATCCGCTTCGTCGCGACGTACGCAAGGGGCGGCAGGACGAACAACGCGGCCCGCAGGAAGTACGTGATCTCGTTGATCGACAAATGGAAGATCGACGCGATGATGTCGTTGCCGCCGGCGAGCAGCAGCACCAGGTAGAACGTGAGCGACATGACGCCGAGCGCGGTGCGCACGGGCTTGTCGCGGGGCCGGTCGAGGATGTTGTGGTAGTCCCGGTCCTTCGTGAGCCGTGCCTCGAGGAACGGGTAGATCGCGAGCAGCGTGAACAGCACCCCGGGCAGGACCTGCGTGGGCAGCAGCACGTTCGGGGAGAACGTGTAGTCCCAGAACCGCAGCTCCCAGTTGGGCATCAGACGGGTCGAGCCGTCGAGGAAGCCGATGTACCAGTCGGGCTGGGAGCCGGCCGACACCTGCGAAGGGTCGTACGGCCCGTACAGCCAGATCGGGTTGATCTGGGCCAGTCCTCCGAGCAGGGCGATGACCCCGAAGACCATCATGTTGAAGCCGGCCATCTTCGTCATCATGGCCGGGAAGAAGCGGCTGCCGACGACGTTGTTCTCGGTCCGGCCCGGGCTCGCGAACTGCGTGTGCTTCTGGTACCAGACGAGGCCGAGGTGGAACGAGAGCAGGGCAAGGATGATCCCTGGGACCAGCAGGATGTGGATCGGGTAGAGCCGTTCGATGATGTGGCCGCCGGGGTACTCGCCGCCGAAGACGAGGAACGCCGCCCAGGTGCCGATCACGGGGATGGACAGGGCGATCGAGTACGCGATCCGCAGGCCGGTGCCGGACAGCAGGTCGTCGGGCAGCGAGTAGCCGGCGAAGCCCTCGACCAGGCCGAGGGTGAGCAGGCCGACGCCCAGGATCCAGTTCAGCTCACGGGGCTTGCGGAAGCCGCCGGTGAAGAACACGCGCGCCAGGTGGACCACGATCGCGGCCATGAACAGCAGCGCTGCCCAGTGGTGGATCTGCCGGATGATGAGGCCACCGCGCACGTCGAACGAGATGTCCAGCGTGGACGCGTACGCCGCCGTCATGGGGATGCCCTTGAGCGGCGTGTAGCTGCCGTTGTAGAGGACCTCCTTGCTGCTTCCCTCGAAGAACAGCGTCAGGTAGGTGCCGGAGAGCAGCAGCATGATGAACGAGTAGAGGGCGACCTCGCCCAGCATGAAGGACCAGTGGTCCGGGAAGACCTTGTTCAGGCTGCGCTTGACGAAGTTCGCCGAGCCGAGCCGGTCGTCGACCCAGGTACCGGTGCCGGCCGCTGCCTTCTCCGCCATGGTGGCCATCAGCGCACCTCGTCCTTGTAGTGGGGCTTGCGCTCCCAGTAGCTGGGACCGACAGGCTCGTTGAAGTCGCCCTGGGCGACGAAGTACCCCTCGTCGTCGAGCGCGATCGCCAGCTGCGGCAGGTTCCGCGCCGCCGGGCCGAACAGGACCTTGGCGCCGTTGGCCGCGTCAAAGGTCGACTGGTGGCACGGGCAGAACAGGTGGTGGGTCTGCTGCTCGTACAGCTTCACGGGGCAGCCGAGGTGGGTGCAGATCACGGAGTACGCGATGTGCCCGTCGACGACCCAGTCCTTGCGCGACTCGCGGACCTTCAGCACCTGTGGCTGCATGCGGATGAGCAGGACCGCCGAGTCGGCCATCCGCCGACCACCCTCGATGTCGGGGAACACCGACTTCACGCCGCCGACCTCGAGATCCCCGAGCTTCACCGGACGACCGAGCTCGTCGAGCAGCCGCGAGCCCTTGTGCCAGCCGGTCTTCGCCATCGCGGCTTCCTTGTGCTGGAAGCGCCCGAGGCCGAACAGCAGCGGTACGACGAGCAGGCCCAGCGTGCCGTTGGCGAGCAGGAAGGTCCGCCGCAGCATCGGGTACCGGCCGAGACCGGCGTCGGCAGCACCCTCTTTCAGGATGGCGACCGCACCCTGCTTGTCCTCGTCCGCCGAGGCCAGGTGGTGACGCTCCTGCACCGTCTCGTCGTCGACCATGAGCGTCTTCGCCCAGAGCACGGCGCCCGCGCCGAGCCCCCCGAGCGCCAGGGTCATGAAGACGCCGAGCAGAGGCGTGTACCACTCGAAGTAGTCGTCGCCGTACGTGAAGGGCCACCAGATGTAGGTGGCGATGAAGCCGACGACGCCGACGACGGAGATCAGGAACAGCAGGGACACAGCGATCTCGGCGAGCTTGGCCTGCGCCGGGTCGTTGCGGATGTCCCCGTGGTAGCTGACGTGCGTGCTGACGACCGGGTCACCCTCCGGGTGCTCGCCGTGAGCGGTGCTCGTCGGTTCGACGGCGCCCTCGTCCGACGCCTTCAGGCGGTCCCGGATCGAGTCGCTCATGCTCGTGCTCCGATCCACATCGTGCAGAGGATGCACAGCCCCATCCCGAGCAGGAACACCGCGAGGCCCTCGGGCACGGGGCCGTAGCGACCGAGGCCGGCACCACCCGGGTTCTTCGACTCCTGGGTGACGTAGCGGACGTAGCGCGTGATGTCGCGCTTCTCCTGGGGCGTCAGCTGGTTGTCGCTGAACCGCGGCATGTTCTCGGGGCCCGTTTGCATCGCGGAGTAGATGACCCGAGCGCTCGCTTCGGTGAGCGCAGGCGCGTACTTGGCGCGCGTCAGCGCCCCGCCCACGCCGGCGAAGTTGTGGCAGCTCGAGCAGTTCGTGCGGAACAGGTCGCCGCCGAGCGCCAGCTGGCCGTCGTCAAGGCGGCCCGCGGGCAGCGAGGGACCGCCGCCGCGGGAGTCGATGTAGGCCGCGAGCTGGTCGACCTGGGTGCGGTCGTACTTGACCGGCTTGCGCTCCGCCTGCGCCTGACCGCGCGCGAGGGGCATCCGGCCGGACTCCACCTGGAAGATG
>DATLCV010000112.1:0-9385 GCA_035526225.1 Mycobacteriales bacterium | reverse complement strand
CCCGGCTTGACGAAGAACTCCATCTCCATCTGCTCGAACTCGCGGGTGCGGAAGATGAAGTTGCCCGGCGTGATCTCGTTGCGGAAGCTCTTGCCGATCTGACCGATGCCGAACGGCGGCTTCCTGCGCGCGCTCTGCTGCACGTTGAGGTAGTTGACGAAGATGCCCTGCGCCGTCTCGGGGCGCAGGTAGGCCAGCCCGCTCTCGTCCTCCACCGGGCCGAGGTACGTCTTGAGCAGCCCGGAGAACTGCTTGGGTTCGGTGAACTGGCCCCGGTTGCCGCAATGGGGGCAGGCGATGTCGGCCAGCGCCTTGCCCGGGTTGGCCTCCTCGAGGTGGTCGGCCCGGTACCGCTTGTGGCACGACGTGCACTCGATGAGCGGGTCCGTGAAGGTGGCCACGTGGCCTGAGGTCTCCCAGACCTCACGGGCGAGGATGACGCAGGAGTCGAGGCCGACCACGTCGTCCCGACCCTGGACGACCGACTTCCACCACTGCCGCTTGACGTTGTTCTTCAGCTCCACACCGAGCGGGCCGTAGTCCCACGACGCCCGCAGACCCCCGTAGATCTCAGAGGACGGGTAGACGAAGCCCCGTCTCTTGCTGAGGCTGACGAGGGTGTCCATGCGGTCGGGCTGCTTGGCCATTGCTGCTCCAGTCCGGCTGGCGGTCGGCGGTCGGAAGCAGACCCTATCGACGCGCTCGGCCCGGGCTCAGCACGAGCCCGGGCCGAGGTCGTGCGGCGCGTCCTAGTTGTTGAACTTGTAGCGGATGGTCACGTAACCGGTGCACTTGGGCTCGACCTTGATGGTGCCGCGGTGCGGGCCGCTGAACTCGGCCTCGGCCTCGACGGACTCCTGGTCGGTGCCCTCGATCTTGTACTTCGCCTCCTTGAGCTTGTCGACCAGCTCGTCGCGGACCTCGACGAAGTCGCCCTCGTCGAGCAGCGCGAAGACGATCTTCGTGCTGCCCTGGGTGCTGGGCTCGAACAGCACCTGGTCGGTGAGCGTCGGGAAGCCCGTCGGCAGGGTCGCCGCGGGGTTGGCGGTGGGCAAGGTGCCGCAGGCGCTCGCGCCCGTGCCGCCGTCGTCGTCGTCCTTGTCGTCGTCGCCGCAGGCGGCCAGGCCGGTCAGCAGCGGCACGAGGGCGGCCGCAACCAGCCCACGTCGGATCGTGGTTCTCATGGGACTCCAGGTGGTGAGTGGTCAGTGGGTGGCGAGAGGTGCGTGCCCCACCGGTGGCCCGCGCCCCGACCAGCCCCTGCGCTGCGGCCTGCTCCCCCCTGCCCGGTACGGCGGGAAGCCGGCGCTCCCGGTCCAGCAGCCCGGTGCGGCACCGAGCACCGGGCGGGGCACGCCGAGCACGACGACCAGTGCCGTGGCGACGGCCAGCAGGCTCAGCACCAGCTGACAGGTGGCCGCCAGCCACAGGCCGGCCTCCCCCTCGCCGGCCTTGCCGCCGCCGTTCAGCTCGCGGGCCGTCTCCTCGAGGCCGACCACGAGGCCGAGCTGACCACCGAGCAGGGCCGACAGCGCCAGGGCCCGCGAGCGGCTCAGCAGCCGCGCCGCGACGACACCGACGAGCAGGCAGAGCAGCACACCCAGTGCCGTCCACCGCAGGTCGAGCGCGGCCCGCCGTACGGCGGCGTCCTCCGTGACGCCGGGGAGCAGGCCGAGACCGTCGAGGGCGCGGGCGAGCAGCAGCCCGACGGCGGAGGTGACGGCCAGCAGTGCCGCGCGGAGCGTCATCGCGCCCGGCTGCTCGGTGCGGTCGCAGGCGCCTGCGCGTCGTCGGCGGCCGCGACCACCTCGTAGGCGCTCGGCTCCGGCACGCTCAGCGCCATCAACGGCGCGGTCGCCAGCTTCACGTCGTACGCGGACAGGCCGCGGCGGTAGGAGCCCACCGAGTCCCACTCGGTGACGAGGGACCACAGCGCGGGCTCGTCGAGCGAGCAGCCGAGGCGTCCGCGCACGAAGCCGGCCTGCCGGGCGAGCGCGTCGAGGGCGGCCTGGGCGTCCGGCCGGAACGCGGCGAGCCGCGCCTCAGGCACCTCGAAGCGGGACAGCACGATCACCGCCGACTCCTCCCCGCCATCTCGAGTGGCAGGCTAGCCCCGTGACGGTGACACGACGGACATTCGAGCAACGAACCGGCCCGCTCCTGGTGGTCGTCAGCCGGCTGCCCAGGGCCGTCCCGTTCCTGGTGGTCGCGGCGCTGCTCATCAGCGGGTTGCTCGTGCAGGGCGCCGTGGGCGGCCTGCTGCTGCTCGTGCTCGCCGTGCTCCTCGGTGGCCTGCTCGCACTGTCCTGGCCCGTCCTGCAGCCGGGACCTCGGCTGCTGCGGCTGGCCGTCGTGGGGATCGTCCTCGTGCGCGGGCTGTCCTTCCTGCTTTGATCCCGAAATGACAACGGTTTTCATTTCAGTTAGAGTCATCGCATGCTCCGTCGCCTGGCACCCGTCGTCCTGCTCTTCCTCCTCGCGCTGACCGCGTGCGGCGGGGGTGACGACACCTCGGGACGGGACAAGCCCACCGTCGTGGTCGGTGCCTACCCGTTCGCGTGGCTCGTGCAGCAAGTGGTCGGCGACACCGCCGAGGTCGTCACCTTGGTGAAGCCGGGTGTGGAGCCGCACGACGTGGAGCTGACCCCCAAGCAGGTGGCCCAGCTCCAGGGCCGGGTCGTCGTGATCTACCTCAAGGGGTTCCAGCCCGCCGTGGACGACGCGGTCGCCGGTCGGGGCAACGCCTACGACCTCGGCGCGGTCGTGCACCAGCTCACCGGCACCGGCGAGCCCGGCAAGGACCCGCACGTGTGGCTCGACCCGGTGCTCATGAAGGCCATGGCCGCCGAGGTCGTGAGCATCCTCAACGACACCACGGCGTGGGAGGGCAAGAACTACCCGCCGCTGACCTTCTCCAGTCGCGACGTCGCCGCCCAGCTCGACGACCTGGACCGCGACATCCGCGGCCAGCTCACGGGGTGCGCGCGGAAGGACGTCGTGACGAGCCACGCCGCCTTCGCGTACTTCGCCGCGCGCTACGGACTGCAGCAGCGAGGCATCACGGGGCTGTCACCAGAGGCGGAGCCGTCGCCGAAGCGCCTCGCGGCGGTCGCGGACTACGCGCGGTCGCACCACGTGACCACGATCTTCTTCGAGTCCCTGGTCTCCCCCAAGGTGGCGCAGACGGTGGCCTCCGAGGTCGGCGCCAAGACCGCGGTGCTCGACCCGCTGGAGAGCGTCTCCGGCACCGACGACTACCTGACGGTCATGCGGCGCAACGCCGCCACGCTCCACGACGCCTTGGGGTGCCGATGAGCACCGTCTTCGACCTGCAGCACGCGTCGGTCGTGCTCGGCGGCACGCAGGTCCTCGACGGCGTCTCGGTGCGGGTGGACGAGGGCGAGTTCGTCGCCGTGCTCGGTGCCAACGGCGCCGGCAAGTCGACTCTGGTCCGCACGCTGGTCGGGCTGAACCCGCTGGCGTCCGGCAGCCTCGACGTCTTCGGCACACCGGTCGCGCGCTTCCGCTCCTGGGAGCGGCTGGGCTACGTCCCGCAGCGGCTCGCCGTCGGCGGCGGGGTGCCCGCGACCGTCCGGGAGGTGGCCGCGAGCGGCCGGGTGGGCCGGCTGTCCCGGTTCCGCCGTACCTCCTCGGCCGACCGGCACGCGGTGGAGCACGCGCTGGAGGACGTCGGCATGGCACAGCGCGCAGGAGACCTCGTGTCCACCCTGTCGGGGGGGCAGCAGCAGCGCGTGCTCATCGCCCGCGCGCTGGCCGGCGAGCCCGAGGTGCTGGTGCTCGACGAGCCGACTGCGGGTGTCGACGCCGACAGCCAGGACACCCTCGCCGGCGCCCTCGGGCACCTGTCCAACGCTGGCGGCTCGGTGGTGCTGGTGACGCACGAGCTCGGCCCGCTCGCGGCGCTCATCCGCCGTGCAGTCGTGCTGCGCGCAGGGCAGGTGGTCTCGGACGGCCCGCCGCCCGAGCCCGAGGGGCACCACGCGCATCCCGAGCACGTCC
The DNA here is from genome assembly GCA_035526225.1 of Mycobacteriales bacterium. Classification (GTDB taxonomy): domain Bacteria; phylum Actinomycetota; class Actinomycetes; order Mycobacteriales; family SCTD01; genus RYN-111. The sequence continues at coordinate 5,365 of DATLCV010000112.1, read as the reverse complement.
ACGTGCACCCCCACGCGGACGAGCCCGGCTCGTCGAGGTTCGGGCTCTGATGGACCTGCTCGAGTTCGAGTTCATGCGCCGGGCGCTGGTCGCCGCCTTGCTCGTCGGCCTCGCGGCACCGGCGATCGGGACGTTCCTCGTGCAGCGGCGGCTCGCGCTGATGGGCGACGGCATCGGGCACATCGCCCTCACGGGTGTCGCGCTCGGGTTCCTGCTCGGGACCGCCCCCGTGCTCACCGCGATCGTCGTCGCTTCGCTCGGCGCGGTGGCGATCGAGCTGGTCCGCGAGCACGGACGCGCGTCGGGCGACGTCGCGCTCGCCCTGCTCTTCTACGGCGGCATCGCCGGAGGTGTGCTGCTCATCGGGCTGTCCCCCGGCGGCTCGAGCGCGACGCTCGTGAGCTACCTGTTCGGCTCGCTGTCGTCGGTGAGCGGTGCCGACCTCGCAGTCATCGCAGCGCTCTCGGTGGCGGTGCTCGGCGTGGTGGTGGTCTTCGGACGCGAGCTGTTCGCGCTGTGCCTCGACGAGGAGGTCGCACGCGTCGCGGGGTTGCCGGTGCGGTTCCTCAACCTGCTCGTCGCCGTCTCCGCCGCGGTCACCGTGACGGTCGCGATGCGGGTCGTGGGGCTGCTGCTGGTCAGCGCCCTTATGGTCGTGCCGGTGGCGACCGCCCAGCAGGTGACACGGTCCTTCCGCTCGACCCAGCTGCTGGCCTGCGCCCTCGGAGCGGTCGCGTCGGTGTCCGGCCTGGTCCTGGCGTTCTACGCCGACGTCGCCCCCGGCGCAGCGACCGTCGTCCTCGCCCTCGGCGGCTTCCTCGTGGCCGCGCTCGTCGGCACCGTGCACCGGACGGTGACGCGGTGAAGCCGACGCGGCAGCGCACCGCCGTGGCCGCGGCACTAGCGACCGCGGACGGGTTCACCAGCGCCCAGGCCCTGCACGAGGCCCTCCGGGCACGCGGCGAGGCGGTGGGGCTCACCACGGTCTACCGCCACCTGCAGGCGCTCGCGGACGCCGGCGAGGTCGACGCCCTGCGCACCGCCGACGGCGAGACCGTCTACCGCCGCTGCGCCGGGGACGAGCACCACCACCACCTGGTGTGCCGCACGTGCGGGGCGACCGTCGAGGTGGGCGGTCCCGCCGTCGAGGCGTGGGCGGAGGCCGTGGCGACCGAGCACGGCTACACCGACGTGACACACACCCTCGAGGTCTTCGGCACCTGCGCCGCCTGCGCCCGCCGCTGACCTTGCCTGCGCCCGCTTGGCTACGCGACTCGCCCTCTGGCGGCCCTCCACCACCGCCGAGAGCGGCGTGTTGCGTAGACAAGCGCGGGTGTGACGCGGGTGTGAAGCGGGTGTGACGCGGGTGGGTCCGGGTCAGGCGAAGGGGCCGATGGCCTCGACGAGCTCGACGGCGTTGCCGTCGGGGTCCGCCGTCATGCCACGACGCGCACCGAGCAGCACCGAGCCCGGGTGCCACGGGTGACCGGCCTGCAGCAGCGCCAGGGCGAGGTTGTCGAGGTCCTCGACGGCGAGGGCGAAGTGCTGCTGCGGGTGCCGCAGGCCCTCGCGCTCGCTGACGTGCACCTGTGCGACACCGCCGGGCAGGTCGAACCACGCGCCGTCCTGGGACACGCCCTCTGTCGGCTTGGTCACCCGGGTCAGCCCGAGCAGCTCGTAGAAGGGCACGACGGCCTCGGTACGCCCGGGAGCGACGACGACGTTGACGTGATGAAGTCTCACTGGGGGCTCACCTCGTTGGGCCGTGCTCCGCCGTACCTGCGGTCACGTCGAGCGTAGGACTCACAGGCGCGCCACAGCACCCTGCGGTCCACGTCGGGCCACAGCTCCGGGACGAACTCGAGCTCGGCGTACGCCGACTGCCACAGCAGGAAGTTCGAGGTGCGCTGCTCGCCGCTGGTGCGCAGGAACAGGTCGACGTCGGGCATGTCCGGCTCGTCGAGGTAGCGCGCCAGCACGCGCTCGTCGACCTTGTCGGGCTTCACCCGGCCCGCGGCGACGTCGTGCGCGAGCAGCCTTGCGGCGTCGGCGATCTCGGCGCGGCCACCGTAGTTCACGCACATCGTGAGGGTGCACACGGTGTTGCGCCGGGTGAGCTCCTCGGCCGACTCCAGCTCGGCGATGACGGACTTCCACAGCCTCGGGCGACGACCCGCCCAGCGAACCCGCACCCCCAGCTCGTGCATCTCGTCGCGGCGGCGCCGGATCACGTCCCGGTTGAAGCCCATGAGGAAGCGGACCTCGTCAGGACTGCGCTTCCAGTTCTCTGTGGAGAAGGCGTAGGCCGAGACCCACTTCACGCCGACCTCGATGGCGCCCTCGACGACGTCGAACAGCGCGGCCTCCCCCGCCTCGTGCCCGGCGGTGCGCGGGAGCCCGCGGTCCTTGGCCCAGCGGCCGTTGCCGTCCATCACGATCGCGACGTGGTTGGGCACCGACTCCAGCGTCGGCGGGCGGGCGCCGCTGGGGTGCGGCGTCGGTGGACGGACCACTACCGCTCCACCAGCGGGAGCGAGCGCAACCCGCGCTCCAGGTGCCACTGCAGGTAGGCCGCGACGAGGCCGCTCGCCTCCCGGCGGGCTCGCGGCTCGGAGGCGTCCGCGGTCTCCCAGTCGCCCTCGAGCAGCGACACCATGAGGTCCAGCGTGTTCGCGCCGACCGTCGCCGCGCCGGGCTCGTGGCAGGTGCTGCAGGTGCTGCCGCCGCCGGGGATGCTGAACCACCGGTGCGGCCCGACCTCGCCGCACCGCCCGCACCGGCCCAGCGCCGGCTCGTAGCCGCTGACCGCCATCGCGCGCAGCAGGAACGCGTCCAGCACCAGGCTCGGCTCGCGGGCCTCGGTCAGCGCACGCAGGGCCCCCACCACGAGCAGGAAGAGCTTCAACGAGGGCTCGCGCTCCTCCGCCGTGAGCCGCTCGGCCGTCTCGAGCACCGCTGTGCCGGCGGTGTAGCGCGGGTAGTCGTGCACCAGCTGCTCGCCGTACGCGTGCAGGCTCTCGGTCTGCGTCACGATGTCGAGGCTGCGCCCTGGGTAGAGCTGGATGTCCACGTGGCTGAAGGGCTCGACCGTCGCGCCGAACTTCGACGTGGTGCGCCGGACCCCCTTGGCCACGGCGCGCACCCGCCCGTTGCGCTTGGTGAGCAGGGTGATGATCCGGTCGGCCTCACCGAGCTTCTGCACGCGCAGGACGACGGCCTCGTCGCGGTACAGGCTCACTCCGCCAAACTATCCCGCCCTAGTGTCACCGCATGCGCAGCGACAGGCTGGAGGCCTTCAGCGACGGCGTCATCGCCATCCTCATCACGATCATGGTGCTGGAGCTCGAGACGCCGCAGGGCGACGACCTCGAGTCCCTGCGCGAGCTCGTGCCGGTCTTCCTCACCTACGTGCTGAGCTTCGTCTACCTCGGCATCTACTGGAACAACCACCACCACATGCTGCAGGCCACCGAACGGGTCACGGGCGGCGTGCTCTGGGCCAACCTGCACCTGCTGTTCTGGCTCTCGCTCTTCCCCTTCGCAACCGGGTGGATGGGCGAGAACCACGTGTCGGCCCTGCCGACAGCGGTGTACGGCGGGGTCATGCTCGCGGCGGCGATCGCCTACTACGTCCTGCAGTCCACGATCATCCGGGCGCAGGGGCCTGGGTCGGTGCTCAGTGAGGCCATCGGTCGCGACCTCAAGGGCAAGGCCTCGCCTGCGCTGTACGCGACCGCGATCGGACTCGCGTACGTCGCGCCGTGGGCATCGGTGGTGCTGTACGTGGTGGTCGCGCTCGTGTGGCTCGTCCCCGACCGTCGCGTCGAGTCCCTGCTCGTCGACCGGTGAGGCGGCGCGCAAGATGATCGGCTTGCCGCCTGTACAACTCCCCGAGATCGGGTAAGCAGCGGTTGTGGATGCCCGCGACCGCCATGCCGATGGCGACGGTGCCGCAGGCGAGCTCGTCGTGCCGAGCGCGCCCAGGAGTGTGGCCGTCGTGCGCCGGTACGCCGTGGACGCGTGCAGGGCGCTCGGCTGGGGCGACTCGGCCGACACGGTCGCCCTGCTGGTCACCGAGGTCGCGACGAACGCCGTCCTGCACGCCTACGGACCGGACATCCGCGTGCGCGTCCTCGACCGCGGCCGGCGGCTGCGGGTCGAGGTCTTCGACGGCAGCACGGTGCAGCCGTCACAGCGAAGGTCGCCGCCGGGCAGCGAGAACGGACGAGGGCTGGGCATCCTCGACTCCCTCGCCGTGAGCTGGGGCTTCGACACCGTGCTCGGTGGGAAGACAGCCTGGTTCGAGATCGAGAACTGACGCCGGGTCTCGCCCGACCGACCTAGCCGTCCGCGTCGTCCGCGCGCTCCACCCGGTCGTCGGCTGCGGCCTTGCGGTCCTTGCCGCTCGCCACCCTGTCGCCCTCGGACGCCATCCGGTCCAACGCCGACTCCTCACGTGCGTCCGCTGCCGCGTCGCGACGTTCTTCGGCCCCGGACCTGGCCTCGATCAGCTCGGCCCTGTCCTGCACTGCGTGGTCGCGGTCGCGGCCCGCGTGAACGCGGTCCGTCGCCGACCACCCGCGTTCATGAGCTGCCGCGCGGTCGCTGTCCGTGAGCACCTCTCGTGCGTCCGCGACGTCGTCACGAGCCTCCGCCGCCCGGTCTCGCCGCTCAGCTGCTTGCTCCCTGAGGGACGCCGCCTCCACCAGGCGGGCCACATCCGGGTCACCTGCCGCGCTCAACCGGTCTCGCTCGTCAGCCATCGCATCCCGGCGGTCCGCGGACCGGTCCCGCTCATCGGCGACCTCGTCCCGGAGGTCGGCTGCGGCGTCACGCTCGTCAGCGTCACGTTGCCGGTCGGGCATCCAAACCTCCTCCGCACCTGCGCGCCAACGACGCCGGCACCCTAACCCGATCATCGCTCACACCGGCATCCTGCCCGCCACGGCGTGCAGCATGCCGAGCGCTTCGCGGCTATCCCACGGCCGACTGGTGGGTAGGACCGCCTCATGACCAACCCCGCGGCACAGCCCCGACGCCTCCTCCTCGCCACGCTCGTCCTGCTGACGCTCGTGGCCCTGGTCGTGCTGCTGGTCATGGGAGAGCTGGTGGTCGCCGTGCTGGTCGGGCTCGTGGGGATGGCCTTGCTGGTGGCAGCCGCGCGGCCGACCGGGGCGCGCGAGAGCTGACCCGCGCCTAGAACCCGAGCTTCTTGAGCTGCTTGGGGTCGCGCTGCCAGTCCTTCGCGACGGTCACCCGCAGGTCCAGGTAGATCGGCGTACCGAGGAGCACCTCGATCTGCTTGCGCGCCGTGGTGCCGACGTCGCGCAGCCGGGAGGCACCCTTGCCGAGGACGATCGCCTTC
>DATLCV010000107.1:0-5499 GCA_035526225.1 Mycobacteriales bacterium | reverse complement strand
GGGTCCCAGTCACGCAGCAGGCGCGTCTCCACGCCCGGCAGCAGCGAGCGCAGCTCCATCAGGTGCCCGGTGTCGAGGGCCACGAACAGGTCGTAGTCCTCACGCCACGTCGTGCGCACCTGCCGCGCGCGGTGGGCCAGGTCGTAGCCGCGCGACCGCAGCGCCGTGAGCGAGCGCGGGTCCGCGTCGTTGCCGACGTGCCAGCCGCCGAGCCCCGCGCTGGAGACCTCGATGGCGTCCGAGAGGCCCGCCTCGTGCACCCGCTGCCGGAGGACCGCCTCTGCGCTGGGGGAGCGGCAGATGTTGCCCGTGCAGACGAACACCACGCGGTACGGGGTTGCTACCACGGGGAGACCTTGAAGTCCTTGAGGAAGCAGCCGTAGAGGTCGACGCCCTGCTCGCCCATGACGATCGGGTCGTACACGCGGGCGGCACCGTCGACGAGGTCGAGCGGGGCGTGGAAGCCCTCCTGGTGCAGCCGGGCCTTCGTCGGGTGCGGCCGCTCGTCGGTGATCCACCCGGTGTCGACGGCGGTCATCAGGATGCCCTCGGCGAGCATGTCCTCCGCGGAGGTGCGGGTGAGCATGTTCAGCGCCGCCTTGGCCATGTTGGTGTGCGGGTGGCCGGCTCCCTTGTACCGCCGCGAGAACTGCCCCTCCATGGCCGAGACGTTGACGACGTAGGTGCGCCGGTACGGCGAGGCGGCCAGCGCCGGGCGCAGCCGCGACACCAGGATGAACGGCGCCACGCTGTTGCACAGCTGCACCTCGAGCAGCTCCACCGGGTCGATCTCGTGGACCCGGCGGGACCACGAGTTGACCGGGTCGAGGTCGGGCACGAGGCCGCCGGCGTCGATCGCCAGCCCCTGCTCGACGCGGGCGAGTGAGGCCGACCCGGAGGTGAGCGCGAGCGCGGTCACCGCCTCGGGCGTCATCCGCTTGCCGATGGCCCCTTCGATCTCGGCTGTCGCCGAGCGCAGGTCGATGATCGGGACGCTCGTCTCGAGCGCCTCGGCCGCGTGCTCGGCGGCGGCCAGCTGCGCGTACGACGCGGCACTGCGCCGTACGGTCTGGGCGGCGTTGTTGATGAGGATGTCCAGGTGCCCGCGGGACGCGATGCCCTCGGCCAGCTCGACGACCTGGTGCGGGTCGCGCAGGTCGATGCCCACGACGCTCAGGCGGTGCAGCCAGTCGGCGCTGTCCGGCATGGCCGTGAAGCGGCGCACGGCGTCATGCGGGAAGCGGGTCGTGATGGTCAGCTCCGCGCCGTCACGCAGGAGCATCAGCGCGATGTACATGCCGATCTTCGCGCGACCGCCGGTGAGCAGGGCGCGCCGTCCGGTCAGGTCGGCGCGCTGCTCGCGCTTGCCCCGGCTGAAGGCGGCGCACGACGGGCACAGCTGGTGGTAGAACGCGTCGACCTCGACGTACCTGTCTTTGCAGAGGTAGCAGGAGCGGGCGCGTTGCAGGACGCCGACGACCTCCGCCTGGGCCCTCGCGCTGAGCAGCAGGCCGCGGGTCTCGTCGTCGATGCGGTCCGGAGCGCCGGTGGCGGTGAGGTTGGTGACCGCCTCGTCGGCCGCGGTCACCGACGCGCGCTTGATCGAGCGCCGGCGCTGCTTGACCGCCTTGTAGACGTGCGCGGTCGCCCGGCGCACGGCCACGGCGTCGGGGTGGTCGGGGTCGAGGTCGTCGAGCTCGCTGAGCACGCCGAGGCACACGGCCAGCCGCTCCGGATCGATGCCTCCCACCACCCCAGGGTACGGATGCGGCGGCTCGCCGTGCCTCCGGCGGCCGGGCCCCGGAGCGTCCACAATGGAGGGGTGACGACCGAGCTCGGCGAGGGCCGACCCCTGAGCACCCGTGCGAAGGTGCTGATCGCCGTCGGCGGCACGCTGCTGCTGCTGAGCATGCTGCTCACGGGGATCTTCGGCTTCCTGCTCGCCCCGCCGAAGAAGGTGCTCGTCGTGACGATGGAGGCTGATGCCGGCCAGGTCGCGCGTGAGCAGCTCAAGGCCGACTGCGGGCGGTTGCCGGGTGTGAAGGTCGTCGCCGACCAGGGCAACCGCGACCCGCACGTCCAGGGCCGCTTCCCGGTGCGCTTCGACCTCGGGGGAGCCACCGTGCAGGAGGAGGCGGCGCTCGAGACGTGCATCAACCGCCACGACGACACGGTCCGCGGCTTCCTCACCGAAGGCGACCGCTAGAGGGGCAGAGGCCCTGTCAGGCGAGGTGGTCGAGGGTGCGCAGACCGCGGGTGAGGTTGCGCGCCAGGCCGAGCTGCACGACCTTCGCCAGCCCGGGTACGGCGGACCGGAACTCGATCACGTAGTGCAGCCGCGAGCCGTCAGGGGTCGAGGTGAACGTCATGACGCCCTGGTGGTCGCGCAGCGGTGAGCCACGGCTGATGCGGTAGGCGATCCGCTCGTTCGGCACCGCCTCGGTGACCGTCTCCTCGAACCACGGGCCGGGGCCCACGCGCAGCGCCCGCACCGAGCCCGCGCCGTTGCGGCTGGAGTCCCCGTCCCGCACCCGGCGGACCGTCGCGCCGAACAGCGGCGCGAGGTTCTCGTGCTCAGCGAGGTGCTCGTAGATGCGCGAGACGGGAAGCCGGAAGTCCTGGGTGATGTCGACGCGCTGCACGAGCCGCGACGCTAGACCACCTCGAGCGGCACGTGCACCTCAGGGGCCTCCACGACGACCGCGTCGCCCGGGCGGACCACACCGCCGGCGAGGACCACCGACATCACGCCCGCCCGCCGAACGACGGAGCCGTCCTCAGCGCGTCCGAGGACCTGCGCCAGCAGGCCCTTGCGGTAGCGGTCGATCTGCACGCACGGGTTGCGCAGGCCGGTGACCTCGACGACCGCGTCGGGGCCCAGGTGCAGCCGGGTGCCGCGGGACAGCCCCAGCAGGTCGATGCCGGAGGTGGTGATGTTCTCACCGAGCGCACCGGGCGCCACGTCCAGCGACGCCAGCAGCTCAGCGTGCATCAGGTGCACCTGACGCAGGTTGGGCTGCTCGGCATCACGCGCCACCCGGCTGCGGTGCTTCACCGTCGCGCCGGCGTGCGCGTCGCCCTCGACGCCGTGGTCGGCCAGCAGCGTGATCGCGTCCTGCGACTGCTTGCTGAAGCTGTGCGTGGCCGAGGAGTGCACGCCCACCACGCCGGTCATGACAGGCACGCGGTCATGGCGGCGACCATGAGCGGCACGTCATCCATCGACGCGAGCTCGCGGCACGAGTGCATCGAGAGCATCGCCGAGCCCACGTCGACCGTCGAGAGCCCGAGACGGGTCGCCGTCAGCGGTCCGATCGTCGACCCGCACGGCAGGTCGGCACGGGTCACGAAGTGCTGCACCGGCACGCCAACCGAGTCGGCACAGCCGGCGAACCAGGCCTGGGTCGTGGCATCGGTGGCGTAGGACTGGTTCGCGTTGTGCTTGAGGACCGGGCCCCCACCGAGCTCGGGCCAGTGCTGCGGCTCGTGCCGTTCCGCGTAGTTCGGGTGGACGGCGTGCGCCATGTCGGCCGACACCAAGCGGGACCGCGCCACCGCCTGCCGGTAGGCCTGCACGTCAGCCTCACCAGTGGCCGCCACCAGGCGGACGAGCACGTCCTCGAGGAACGACCCGCGGGCACCCTCTGCCGATCCGCTCCCGACCTCCTCGTGGTCGTTCGCGACCCAGAGCTGGGTGTGGGAGGCGCCCACGGAGGTCAGCAGGGCGTGCAGGGCGCTGTGGCACGACCCGAGGTTGTCCAGCCGTGGCCCGCTGACCCAGCTCGACCCCACGACGCCCGCGGGCTGGGTGTCGGTCAGCACCAGGTCGTGCCCCAGCACGTCACCCGGCGCGAACCCCAGCTGCGCCAGCAGCTCCGGCTCGCTGTCGAGCCCCAGGACAGGCACGAGGTGCCGCTGCTTGTCGAGGACCAAGCCGTCGTTGACGCCCCGGTCGAGGTGGATCGCCAGCGACGGCATCCGCAGCGGTGACGCCGCGAGCCGCACCAGCTGCACCGAGCCGTCGCGCAGCACCACGCGACCCGCCACCGTCAGGTCGCGGTCCATCCAGGTGTGGGCCAGCATCCCGCCGTACGGCTCGACGCCGACGAGGCGGTAGCCGGCACGCGTGACGTCGGAGTGCGGCCGCACTCGGAACGTGGGGGAGTCGGTGTGCGTGCCGATCAGCCGCACGCCGCTGTCCGCGAGTGGCGCGGTCCCGACGCGGAACGCGATGACGCTGCCGCCGTCGCGGACGACGTAGTGCCGGTCGCCCGGTGACAGGGACCAGCGGACCTGCTCGTCCAGCGGCGTGAAGCCCGCCTCGCCGAGGCGGCGGGTCGCCTCCGCCACCGCGTGGTACGGCGAGGGGGAGGCGTCGAGGAAGGTGCGCAGGTCGTTGCCCAGGGCGTTCACGCGACGGACGCTACCGAGAGTGAGTCGGCTACCCGACGCAGGAGGTGTCGTACACGGACATTCCGCCATACCTTGGGCGCGGACGCGCCGTGGGGCGCGTCGACGACTGAGGGGGCAGCTGCGTGGGCCAGAGGGTGATCCTTTTCAAGACGCTGCCGAGCGGCGACTACCTGGACCAGATGATCAGGGACGGCGTGCTGCGCGCCGCGATGACCTTCCTGCCGGGCGGCTGCTACGCCGGTGCCGGGATCTACCCCGAGACGATCGCCTACCGGTCGTCGACCTCCCAGAGCACGGATGCGGTCGCCGCTTCCGCCTGCCCCTACGAGGACCCGGTGCAGTGCAAGGAGTGGGAGATCCTGGAGATCCTGCGGAAGGTCTCGTTCGGCGTCCCGCAGGCGTTCAACGCGTTCGTCTTCGTCGAGATCCGCGCGGGGTTCCGGGCGGAGTGGGAGCGGCACGTGGTGGAGGCGCTGCAGGAGCTGGAGGTGGACGTCAACGCGGATGCGGACCAGGAGTACTTCGCAGCCGCGCACCTCGTCGGTTGCGGCAGCTACAACGCCATGTTCGAGCTCCTCACCTCCGATCACGAGCGACTGCAGCGCTGCATCCTGCGCCTGACCGACCTGGAGTACGTCGAGGACGTCATGGTGGGGCACCTGGCTGCCGATGACGCGAAGGGCTTCGGCGATCCCGAGGCGGAGGCCGCGCCGCAGTGACCGTTCCCGCTCGCCACGCGGTCGTCGACGAGTGCGCGCAGGGCGCTCGAGCCGTCTTCGTCCCGCGACCGGCGCTGGAGCGAGCGGTGGCAACCGCCCTTCAGGACGGCCGGGGGGCGCAGCTGGTCGGCGAGGCAGGGATGGGCAAGACCAGGCTTGCCGAGCGGGTGCTCGACGACACGTCATCGCTCGCGGTGAGCTGCAGCGAGGTCAGGAACCCGACGGCGCGGGATCTCCTCGCCGTTCTGCTGATGCAGCTCGACCCCCCGCCGAGCGACCTCGTGCACCTGCTGCGCGGCGGGAGCGCGGGCGCGGGGTCGACAGCGGACGAGGCGCTGCTGCTCAAGGCCTCGGGGCACCGCATCGC
>DATLCV010000007.1:0-20570 GCA_035526225.1 Mycobacteriales bacterium | reverse complement strand
GGTCGAGGTCGCGCGGCTGGCGCTGGCACGCCTGGAGGGCAGCGGCCTCGACGTCGCCGTCGGCGGACTCGGCTTGGGCTACACCGCCCAGGAGGTGCTGCGTGACGAGCGGGTGCGGGAGCTGGTCGTCGTCGACTTCCTGCAGCCGGTCATCGACTGGCACCGGCGCGGTCTCGTGCCGGTCGGGCCGGTGCTGACGGCCGATGCGCGGTGCCGTTTCGTGCACGCGGACTTCTTCGCGCTGAGCGACGGGGCCGGCTTCGACCCTGACGCGCCGGGCCGCGTGTGGGACGCGGTCGTTGTCGACATCGACCACTCGCCCCAGCACCTGCTGGCGGACGGGAGCGCAGGCTTCTACGGCGTCGCTGGGACGCGGCGGCTGGCGGAGCACCTGCGACCAGGTGGGGTGTACTCCCTGTGGTCCAACGACCCCCCGGACGAGGCCTACCTCGCCGTCCTCCGGCAGGTCTTCGAGGACGTCACCGCCGAAGTGGTCACCTTCCCCAACCCGCTGCAGGACCGGGAAGCGACGAACACCGTGTACCTGGCCACGCGTCCTGGAGCATGACGAAGGGCCCGGCCCCCACAGAGGCCGAGCCCTTCGCGTCTGGTCCTACTTGCCGCCGGGGGTCGTCGCGGCGCAGTAGTCCTCCATGCTCTGGTCGGCTGCCTCAGCAGCCGCCTCGAGCGCGACGAACGGCGGAGCGCCGTGCTTGTGCTCCCGCCCGTTCTCGGAGCCGGCGAAGTAGGCCTTGCACAAGCCGTAGTCGTTGTGACCGTTCGGGCCGGGGTCGGCAAGGGCGATCGAGCCACCGGCTGCGAGGGTGGCGGCGGCGGCAATACCGAGGGCAGCTCTGAGCATGAGACCTCCTGCTGGGGGACGCGCGCGTCCGTGACGGCCGCAACGGGCGGCGATGAGCAGTGAATAGCCACAAAGCAGCGGGAGTAAAGACCGCAAAGGCGGTGATTACGGAACCTTGCCCCGCGGTAAGCCCTCAGCGCGTGAGGCGTCCGACTGCAGGGGAGAGCGGTACGTCGAGGGCGTCGTAGAGACCGGCCTGCTGCTTCCGCAACCACGGGATCGCGTTCACGAGCCGGGCGGCCGCCGTCGCGTTGCCACCGGCCGCCCGGTTGCCGCCCTCGGACGTGGCCTCGACGCTGACGACGATGCGCGGGTCGCCCTCGATCACGACCGTGTGGGCGCCGGCTCCCCCGTCGGCCGGCGCCGGCCAGTCCGGGGCGACCGAGGGGTCGATGCGGGTGACGTGCTCGACGACGAGCACAACCCGCTCGCCCACCACTCCCTGCACCTCGAACCGCAGGCCCCCCTGCGTCCCGGCGGCGAACAGCCCCATCGCGTTGGTGACGTCCGCGTCGAGCGCGCGTCGTTCCACGTGCTCGCGGATCTCCTCCAGCTCCAGACCCAGGCCGCGCGCCATGAGCCGCAGCTGGCCGCCCCAGATCATCGTCGGGACACCTGGCGCAACCATGAGCGGCACCTGGTCCATCGACCCGCCCATGCCGACGGAGCCGCGCACCGCCTCGGGCTGGTCGTACGTCGAGTAGTCGAACAGCTCCTGGCACCGCACCTGGTCCACGGTGGAGGCCAGCCCGCTCACGAGAAGCGGCAGGACGTCGTTGCCCCACCCGGGGTCGATGCCGCTCACGAAGAGCGCCGATCCCCCCTCCAGGGCCGCAGCACGCAACGGGTCGGCCAGAGCCGACGGCGCCGAGCGCACGTCGTACAGGCTGTAGAGGGAGGGGGTGACGACCACGGAACCGTCACGCAGGCACCGGGCGATGTCGGCTGCTGCGTCATCCGGGCGCAGGTCGCCGGAGGCCATGTACGCCACGGCGTCGACGCCGTCGAGGACGGACTCCGATCCGGGACGTGACCGCGACACGACCCCCGCAAGCTCGAGGTCGGGGTGCGCCTCGACCGCGCGCACAGCAGCGCGGCCCATGTTGCCGGTGCCCCAGACCGCAGCCCTCACAGGCGCTCGAGGATGGTGACGTTGGCCTGGCCGCCGCCCTCGCACATGGTCTGCAGGCCGTAGCGCCCGCCGGTCCGCTCGAGCTCGTGCAGCAGGGTGGTCATGAGCCGCGCACCCGTCGCGCCAAGCGGGTGGCCGAGGGCGATGGCGCCGCCGTTCGGGTTCACCCGAGCGGGGTCGGCGCCGGTGTCCTTGAGCCAGGCGAGCACGACGGAGGCGAAGGCCTCGTTGATCTCGACCAGGTCGATGTCGTCGATGCTCATCCCGACGCGAGCGAGTGCGTGCGCGGTCGCCGGGATCGGGGCGGTGAGCATGAGGATCGGGTCGTCACCGCGGACCGACAGGTGGTGGATGCGGGCCCGCGGCGTGAGGTTGTGCTGGCGCAGCGCCTGCTCCGAGACGACCAGCAGCGCGGCCGCGCCGTCGGTGATCTGCGAGGACACCGCGGCCGTGACCCGGCCGCCCTCCTGCAGCGTCTTCAGGCCCGCCATCTTCTCCAGGGACGTGTCGGCGCGCGGACCGACGTCTTCCGCGACCTCGCCGTACGGCGCGATCTCGCGGGTGAACCGCCCCTCTGCCTGCGCGGTCAGCGCGCGCTGGTGCGACTGCAGCGCCCACTGCTCCATCGCCTCGCGAGAGATGTCCCACCGCTTGGCGATCTCGTCGGCGGCGTAGAACTGCGACACCGGCCGGTCGCCGTACCTCTTCACCCAGCCGACCGAGCCGCTGAACGGGTCGGTGAAGCCCAGCGGCTCGGCGGCGGTCATCGCCGAGCTGATCGGGATCTGCGACATGTTCTGCACGCCGCCGGCCACGACGACGTCGGCGGTGCCGGACATGACGGCCTGGGCCGCGAAGTGCACCGCCTGCTGCGAGGAGCCGCACTGCCGGTCGACGGTGGTGCCCGGCACGTGCTCCGGAAGCCCGGCGGCGAGCCAGCAGGTGCGGGCGATGTCGCCGGCCTGCGGGCCGATCGTGTCGACGCAGCCGAAGACGACGTCCTCGACGGCCGCGGGGTCGATGCCGCTGCGGTCGACGAGCGCGTTGAGCACGTGCGCGCCCAGGTCGGCCGGGTGCACCTCGGCCAGCCCCGTCCCGCGACGCGTCACGGGTGAGCGGACGGCTTCGACGATGTACGCGTCAGGCATGGGAATCCTTCTGCTGCAAGGCGGTGTGGAACGCGGGGACCTCTCCGCCCCCGTCGACGAACAGGTCGGCGCCGGTGACGTACGCCAGTTCGGGCGCGCACAGGGCGAGGACCGCGCCGGCGACGTCCTGCACCGATGCGAGCCGGCCCATCGGCACGGTCGCGGCCACCGGTGCGGCGTCCTCGCCGTACGTGTCGGCGGTGCGCTCGGTGTCGAGCAGCCCGACGGTCACCTGGTTGACCCGCACGTGCGGCGCCCACTCCAGGGCGAGCGCCCGGGTCAGCGTCGTCAGCCCGGCCTTCGCGGCGGCGTACGCCGCCGTCCCAGGAGCAGGCCGTACGCCGGCGACCGAGCCGATGTTGATGACGACCCCGTTCGTCATGACAGCACGGGCGGCACGCGCGACGTAGAGCGGCGCCAGGAGGTTGAGGGCGACGACGCGCTCCGCGAAGCGGGGAGACGACTCCGACACCAGGGCGGACGGCGAGCCGCCGGCGTTGTTCACGACGACGTCCAAGCGGCCCTCGCTCTCGATGATGGAGGCGATCAGCGCGTCCACCGCCGTTGGGTCGCGGACGTCGCACGCGACGAACCGACCAGGTCCCTCACCCGGGTTGCGGCCGCACACGACGACCTGGTCACCGGCGTCCGTGAATGCCTGCGCGAGACCGCGACCCAGTCCCTTGGTGCCGCCGGTGATCAGCACGACGCGGCTCATGACGCCTTCGCCATGTCGTCGGCGGCGAGCCGGCCGAAGGCCATCGCCGGCGTGATGCACGCGCCCGGTCCGGGGTAGGAGTGGCCGAACACCGAGGCCATCGTGTTGCCGCAGGCGTAGAGGCCCTCGATGACCGAGCCGTCCGGGCGGGTCACCCGAGCGTGGGTGTCGCAGACCAGGCCGCCCTTGGTGCCGAGGTCCGACAGCACGACCTGCATCGCGTAGAACGGCCCCTCCTGCACCGGAGCCAGCGAGGGGTTCGGCCACTCGTGCGCAGGCGGGATGCCTGGGTAGCGCTGGAACATCCACAGCAGCTGCCGCTCGTACGACCCCTCGGCACCGCGAGCGAAGTCCTCGTCACATCCTTTGGCCACCAGGGCGTTCCACCGCTCGACGCTCTCGACCAGGGTGGGCGTGCCGAGCTGTGCGGCGAGGTCCTCGATCGTGTCGGCGCGCTTCATGGCCCCGGACTCCACCCACGGCGTCGGGTCCTCCTCGGGCCGCAGGCCAGCGAAGCCGTACAGGGACAGCGCGTGCTGGTCGAACACGTACCAGGACGGCAGGCAGGGGACTCCTCGCGCCAGCGCCTCGAGCATCAGGTGGCCGAACCAGTTGTACGAGACGCCCTCGTTGACCCAACGGCGACCGTCCTGGTCGACGATGATCCCGGTCGGCGCGGCCCGCTCGTAGAGCAGGAAGGACGGCCCGCCGTCGGGGCGTACGACCCCTGGCGCCCACCAGCAGTCCTCCATCAGGTCCGTCGCGGCGCCGAGCCGCATGCCGGCCTCGATGCCGTCGCCGGTGTCGCCCGCGACCCCGAGGGACCAGCGGTCGTGCTTGACCGGCTCGTGGCAGAACCGCTCCCGCAGCGCCGAGTTGTGGTCGAACCCGCCACTGGCGAGCAGCACGCCGCGAGAGGCCCGGATGGTGACCGTCTCCTCGCCGCGCCTGGCCGTCACTCCGACGACCCGGTCACTTTCGACGACCACGTCCTCGAAGGGCGACGAGGTCCAGACCTCTGCGCCTGCGTCCTTGAGAGCGGTCAGCAGCATCCCGATCATCGCCCGGCCACCGAAGACCGGGTAGTCCGGCACCACCGGCATCGGCGGCCCGCCGTCACCCTGCGGGAGCTTGCCCACGACGGGGACGTCGAGGCCGTCGAAGTACGACGCCGGCACGGCCTTCGGGGTGACCGCGCGGCCGGTGAGCAGCGCCCCTGGCCGCTCCGGGTGGTAGTCGGGGTAGCCGCGCATGAAGTTGAAGCGCACGCCCTGCGACTCGAGCCAGTCGATCGTCTGCGCCGCTGCCTCGAGGTAGGCGTCCTGCAGCTCCTGCGGCGCGCGGTCGCCGACGGTATGGCTCATGTACTCGCGGGCGAGGTCGAGGGAGTCGGGCTGGCCGGCCGCGAGCACGTGCATGTTGGCCGGCGCCCACAGGCCGGCGCCCGAGAGCGCAGTGGTGCCCCCGCACTCCGCGGCCTTCTCCAGCACGAGCACCCGCAGACCGTGCTGGGCGGCCCGCAGCGCACCGACGAGCCCGCCAGCCCCGGAGCCCGCCACGACCACGTCGTAGCCCTCGATCACCTGCACCGCCCCATCCTGCCCGTTGGCCGGCAGGCAAGCAAGCGCTTGGTCAGCCGAGGCGATAGGCTCCCCACGTGAGCACGCCCGTGTCGATGATCGAGCGGATGACGCTGCTGCTCGACCTGTTCGACGCCGGCACGCCGCGGCTCACCCTCGCCGAGCTCTCCGAGCGCAGCGGGCTGCCGCGCTCCACGACGCACCGCATCCTCGACCAGCTCGTGGCCCTGCGCTGGCTGGAGCACAGTGGCACCAGCTACGTCCTGGGCCTGCGCTCGCTCGAGCTCGGCGGGCTCGCCGTCGCCCACCACCAGGTGCGCAAGGTCGTCGCGCCCCTGCTCGCCGAGCTGCACCAGCGCACCGGCGCGGTCGCCAGCCTCGCCGTGCTCGACCGCAAGGACGTCGTCTTCGTGGACCGGCACGGTCGCGGACTGTCCTCGGACGGCATCACCCGGGTCGGCGGCAGGGCACCCGCCCACGCCACCGCAGTGGGCAAGGCCATGCTCGCCTGGGTCGACGAGCGCTCCCTCACCGGCATGTACGGCGATCGGCTGGGCAGCCGCACCCAGCACACACTGCTGACGGTCGAGGCCCTGCGCCACGAGCTGGCACTCGTCAGGAGCCGGCACGGCCTGGCCTTCGACCGCGAGGAGCTGACGCCGGGCGCGATCGCAGTGGCTGCCGCCGTACGCGGCACCGGACGTGCTTCCGGTGCGATCCAGCTCGCCGGGGACCCGCGCAAGGTGAGCCTGGACCGGCTGGCGCCGTATGTGCAGGAAGCCGCCCGGAAGGCCTCGCGGACGTTGCACCCCGCGCCGACCGCCCGACGCCGCTCGCGCACGGTCGAGACACCGGCGCCCGGATGGCCACCCGGAGCGCTCGATGAGGTCGTGCGCGGCATCGGCGGCGACTTCTGGATCTAGCGCGCCCGTCGATGCGTGCAGGCGGCTCAGACGAAGTGCTCGAGGACCGCTCGCTCGAAGTCGGCTTTGCGCTCGACCTGCACCCAGTGGCCGCAGCGGCTGTAGATCCGCAGGTCGCAGCGCGGCATCCGGCGGGCGGGCAGCAAGGCGCCCTCGACGGGGGCGACGCGGTCGTCGCGGCCCCAGCAGATGAGCGTCGGCTGCTTGATCCGGTGCACCCGGGCCCAGAGCGGCACGTCACCGGTGAAGGCCGGGTTGTAGAAGGTGGCGTAGGCGTCCTGCAGGTTCTTCACCGCACCCGGTGCAGTCGCCGCCGCGAAGCGCGAGTCGATGAGCTCCTCGGTCAGGATCCGCTGGTCGAACACCATGGTCTTGAGCCAGTCGACGATCCGCTCCCGGGTGGGGTCGGCGTAGAAGTCCATCAGCCGCAGGATCCCCTCCGACGGCGACGGCCCCAGCACCGGTACGCCGGTGCCGCCCGGTCCGTTCAGCAGCAGTCGCGTCACCCGTTCCGGGTGCTCGAGCGTCACCGTCACCGCGACGTCGCCGCCCATCGAGTTGCCCACCAGGCCGGCCTGCTCGAGTCCGAGCGCGTCCATCAGGCCCACCACGGCGTCAGCCGAGATGTCGAGGTAGCTGCGCTCGTAGACCTCCGCACGCCCCGACGCGCCGAAGCCCGGTTGGTCGACGACGATGGCCCGGATCCCCTGCAGTGCAGGCAGGTTGGCGCCGAAGTTCGCCCAGCCGGTGACCCCCGGACCGCTGCCGTGCAGGAACAGCACGACGGGCCCGGAACCGACGTCGTGGTACGCGACGTCGTGGCCGTCGACCTGGACGACCTTGCGGGTGCCGTCCGCGGTGAGCTCCACTACGCGACGGCCTCGGCCTTGAGCTCCATCGCGATGTCGATGAGCTGGTCCTCCTGGCCGCCGACGAGCTTGCGCTGCCCAGCGCGCAGCAGGATCTCGGCACCGGAGACCTGGTAGCGCTCAGCGGTGCGGTAGGCGTGCTTGAGGAAGCTCGAGTAGACGCCCGCGTAGCCCATGAGCAGGGCGAGCCGGTCGAGCTGGCACTCGTCGTCCATCGCCGGGCGCACGACGTCCTCGGCCGCGTTGATGATGGCGATGGTGTCGATGCCCGTGCGGATGCCGATCTTCTCGGCGGCCGCCACGAAGGCCTCGACGGGCGTGTTGCCCGCACCGGCACCGAAGCGCCGGGTCGACCCGTCGATCTGCTTCGCACCCGCACGGGCGGCAACGATCGAGTTGCCGACCCCGAGCCCGAGGTTCTCGTGCCCGTGGAAGCCGACCTGCGCGTCGTCACCGAGCTCGGTGATGAGCGCCGAGACCCGGTCGGAGACCTGCTCCATCACGAGGGCGCCTGCGCTGTCGACGACGTAGACGCACTGGCACCCGGCGTCGGCCATGATGCGCGCCTGCTTCGCAAGCTCCTCCGGTGGCTGCGAGTGAGCCATCATCAGGAAGCCGACGGTCTCGAGCCCGAGCTCCCGGGCAAGCCCGAAGTGCTGGCGCGAGACGTCGGCCTCGGTGCAGTGGGTGGCGATGCGGCAGATCGACGCGCCCTTGTCCTGGGCCGCGCGGATGTCTTCCTTGGTGCCCAGGCCGGGCAGCATCAGGAACGCGATCTTCGCCTGATTGGCCGTCTCGACCGCGACCTGGATGAGGTCCTGCTCGGGCGTCTTGGAGAAGCCGTAGTTGAACGACGAGCCACCGAGGCCGTCGCCATGACTGACCTCGATCACGGGCACACCGGCTGCATCAAGGGCACCGACGATGCCGCGCACCTCCTCGACCGTGAACTGGTGCCGCTTGGCGTGCGAGCCGTCGCGGAGGGAGGAGTCGGTGACGCGGACGTCCAGGGATTCGCTGTAGGACAAGGGGTTCTCCGGTCTCAGACGGTGGAGCGGGAGGCGGCGAGCACCTCACCGACCCGGACGGCGGCGGCGGTCATGATGTCCAGGTTCCCGGCGTACGGCGGGAAGAAGTCACCGGCTCCCTCGACCTCGAGGAAGACCCCGACCCTGGCCTGACCACCGTTGACGTCGGACGGGTCGTCGAACTGGGGCTCGGAGCGGACGCGGTAGCCGGGGACGTACTGCGCGACCTCGTCGACGCGCTTCATGACCGCTGCGGCGATGGCGTCACGGTCGGCGTCGGCGGGGATGGCGCAGAAGACCGTGTTGCGCATCAGGGGCGGCGGGTCGGCGGGGTTGAGGATGATGATCGCCTTGCCGCGCTGCGCGCCGCCGACGACCTCGATGCCGCGGGCCGTCGTACGGGTGAACTCGTCGATGTTGTCGCGCGTGCCAGGACCCGCTGACCTCGACGACACCGACGCCACGATCTCGGCGTACGGCACCGTGACGACGGAGGAGATGGCGTGCACGACCGGGATGGTGGCCTGGCCGCCGCAGGTGACGAGGTTGATGTCGTCGGCGTCGAGGTTGTCCATCATGTTCGCGGCCGGGACGACGTAGGGGCCGAGCGCCGCCGGGGTCAGGTCGATGGCCTTGATACCTGCCTCGCGGTAGCGCGGGGCGTTGGCGCGGTAGACGTAGGCAGAGGTCGCCTCGAAGAGGAAGTCGGGCTTCTCGTCGAGGCCGAGCAGCCAGTCGACGCCTTCGTGGCTCGCCTCCAGACCCAGGTCCTTGGCGCGCGCCAGGCCCTCCGAGGAGGGGTCGACGCCGACCATCCAGCGCGGCTCGATGAGGTCGGAGCGCTGGAGCTTGTAGAGCAGGTCGGTGCCGATGTTGCCGGAGCCGACGATCGCGGCTGTTGCCTTGGCCATGTGATCCCTACGAGCTAGGAGAAGGTGAGGTTGACGGTGCCGAGTCCCGCGAAGGCCGCGACGACGTGGTCGCCGGGCTTCACGTCGTACGCGCGTGTGCAGGAGCCGGGGAGGACCACGTGGCCCTTCTGCAGGCGCACCCCGAAGGACGCGACCTTGTTGGCGAGCCAGGCGACAGCGATGGTCGGGTCGCCGAGGACGGCACCGGACGTGCCCTCGGCCACCTTCGCTCCGTTGATGGTCAGGGTCGCGTCGATCGCGGCGACGTCGAGGTCGCCGGGGCGCACGCGCTCCTTGCCGAGGATCACGCCGCAGGACGAGGCGTTGTCCGCGATGGTGTCGGCGAGGCCGATCTTCCAGTCCGCGATACGGCTGTCGATGAGCTCGATCGCGGGTGCGATGAAGTCGGTGCAGCGCAGCACGTCCTCGACGGTGCAGCCCTCACCAGGGAGGTCGTCACCCAGGACGAAGCCGACCTCG
Source organism: Mycobacteriales bacterium (assembly GCA_035526225.1). Lineage (GTDB taxonomy): Bacteria > Actinomycetota > Actinomycetes > Mycobacteriales > SCTD01 > RYN-111. The sequence goes on along the minus strand of DATLCV010000007.1, from coordinate 10,919 downwards.
ACCTCGACCCGCGGGATCAGGAACGAGCTCGTCGGGATGGGAGCGTCCTCGGCGTAGACCATGTCGGAGAGCAGGTGGCCGTAGTCGGGCTCGTCGACGCCCATCATCTCCTGCATCGCCTTGGACGACAGGCCGACCTTGTGGCCGTAGACGGTGGCGCCCGCGGCGAGGCGACGCCGGATGTTGATCAGCTGGATCTCGTAGGAGTCCACGACGTCGATGTCCGGGAACGTCTGCACCAGCGGGGGTACGGCGGTCTGCGTCTGCTCGGCGATCCGGAGAGCCTCCGCTGCCTCAGCCCGCCGGGCGTCGGAGAGCGTCATGCGTCGAGCCCGAACTGGCCGCGGAAGAACAGCAGCGGGGCCGCCTCCCGGTGCGTCACGAGCTGCCGCACCCTGCCGACGACGACGTCGTGGTCGCCGGCGGGGTGCACGGCCTCGATGTCGCAGTGCACGGTCGCCAGCACGCCTTCGATGGACGGACCCCAGGGGGTCTGGTGCCAGATGACGCCGTCGAACTTGTCACCGCCGCTCGTCGCGAACGCCTTGCACACGTCGAGCTGGTCGTCGGCGAGCACGTTGACGCTGAAGGCCCGGCCGGAGCGGATGCGCGGCCAGGTGGAAGAGGTGTGCGCCGGGCAGAAGAGCACCAGCGGCGGGTCGAGCGAGACCGAGGTGAACGACTGGCAGGCGAAGCCCACCGGCTCGCCGTCGTCGGACCCGGTGACGATCGTGACGCCGGTGGCGAACTGACCGAGCACCCGGCGCATCTCGGCGGGCTCGACGACGTGGTCGGCCACGGTCACTGCTTCTGCCATGCCCAGCGGTGACCCCACGTGGAGTCGGCCGTGATGTCCTCGGCGGTGTAGCCGTCCTCCGTGACGCGAAGGCCGTCCCAGCCGAGCTCGATGTCGAACCCACCCGGGGTGCCGACGTAGAAGGACACCATGTTGTCGTTGGTGTGCCTGCCCAAGGTGGACGAGAGCGGGAACTTGCGCTTGTAGAGCCGGTCGAGCGCCATCCCGACCGCGTCGAGGCTGTCGACCTCGACCATGAAGTGGATGATCCCGTTGTCCTGCGGCCAGGGCGCGAGCGCCAGGGTGTGGTGCCGCTCGTTGCAGGACAGGAACCGCAGGAACTGCGGGCCCATCTTAAAGGCTCCTCGGGACCGGAAGCCCAACGCCTTCGCGTAGAAGTCGTAGGACTCCTCGGCGTTCGCGGTCGGCAGGACGACGTGGCCCATCCCCTGCGCTCCGGTGACGAACGTCGCGCCGTGTGTCATCGGCTTCTTGTCGTGCACCAGCGCCGCGCCGTGGAAGACCTCGATCTGGGTGCCGGCCGGGTCAGCGGTGGTGACGAACTCCTGGACCCGCCGCTCCTCGGCCTCCGCCGCGCTCCCCGCCTTCACCGGAGCACCGCAGGCCTCGAGCTGCGCGACGACCTCGCCGAACGTCTCCCGATCGCGGCACTCCCAGCCCACGGTCACGAGGCGCTCGGTCTGTCCCGGGTGGATGACCAGCCGGTACGGGCGGTCGTCGAGACGCAGGTAGAGAGCGCCCTCATCGGGGCCCGTGCCCACGGCCATCCCGAGCACGTCGACGGCCAGCTCGCGCCAGCGGTCGAGGTCGGTGGTCTCGACGACCAGGTAACCCAGGGAGTGCACGCGGGCGCCCATCAGATCATCGCGTCTTCCGTCGGGAGGCCGAAGGCCCCCTTGCCGTACATGGACAGCCACCGCTCGGTGTCGTTGGCGGCGTGCACCGAACCGGCGTTGGCGTCGCGCCAGGCCCGCTCTATCGGGTTGCCGTTCTTCAGGCTGTGCCCGCCGGAGTTCTTGAACAGCAGGGCGATCGACTCGAGGCAGCGCTCGGTCGCACGCACCTGGTCACGTCGGGCCCGCAGCCGCAGCTCCATCGGGATCTCCTCCCCCGCACCGGCGTACCGCATCTCCTCGTCGAGGTTGCGCTCGAGCTGCAACCACGACGCGTCGATGTCGGTGGCCGCCCGGGCCACGCGCACGTGCGCGAAGGGGTCGCTGCTGACCTTCTGGCCGTAGGAGATGCGCACCCGCTCGCGCATCCGCTCGACGTGCGCCTCGTACGCCCCGGTCGCGATGCCGATGATGGGTGTCGTGATCGTGTAGGCGAAGACGGTGCCGAACGGCAGCTTGTAGAGCGGCGCGGTGTTCTCCGCCTGGCCCGGGCAGGTGAGCGCCGAGACGTCCTTGAACGACAGGGTGCGGTGCGTCGGGACGAAGGCCTTCTCGATGACGATGTCGTTGGAGCCGGTCCCGCGCAGGCCCACGACGTCCCAGACGTCCTCGATCAGGTAGTCACCGCGGGGGACGAGGATCGTGAGGAAGTCCGTCGGTCCCTCCTCGCCCATGACGATGGCGCCGAGCAGCACCCAGCTGCAGTGGTCGCTGCCCGAGGAGAAGCTCCAGCGGCCGGTGACCTCGTAGCCGCCCTCGACCGGTGTGCAGCGCCCCGTCGGCGCGTACGACGAGCTCACCAGCGTGTCGCGGTCGGTGCCCCACACGTCGACCTGCGCCTGGTCGGGGAAGAGGGCCAGCTGCCAGGGGTGGACGCCCACGACCGAGGTGACCCAGCCGCTCGATCCGCACACCGCGGCGACGGTGCGGACGACCTCGTAGAACTCCACCGGATCGGCCTCGAGGCCTCCCCAGCGCTTGGGCTGCAGCATCCGGAAGACGCCGGCGTCGCGGAGCTCGGCGATCGTCGCGTCGGGGATGCGCCGGTCGGTCTCCGCCTGGTCGGCGCGCGCGGCGATGGCAGGCAGCAGGTCCTTGACGGCTTCGAGCACCTTGCTGGGGCTGTCGGTCACGCGTGCCTCCTCTTTCGCCGAACGGTACGGAACGGCCGCTGGAAGCGCTCGCTGGTGGTCCTGATCAACGGGACACGGCTCGAACGGCGGTCCGGCCGGCCAACCGGCCGAAGTAGGTCCCGTCGCCGAGCGACGTGCCGCTGATGTAGCCCCACGCGGGCAGCCCGCTGGTGGCCCGGCCGGCCGCGAGCAGGCCGGGGATCGGTGCCCCGTCGACGTCGAGCACATGGCCGGCGACGTCCGTGCGCAGCCCGCCGAGCGTGAACACCGCAGCGCCCGGTCCGTTGCTCGGGTCGTTCGGCCCGCGGAAGGAGCGTCGCGGGTCGAACGCGGCGTACGGCGGGGTGATGGGGGTGAGGTACCTGCTGTCCTTGTGGCACAAGGGGTCCTCGCCCTCGGCCGCATGGCGGTTGTAGAGCGCGATCGTCGCCTCGAGCGACCCGGTGGGCAGGCCGGTGAGCGCTTCGAGCTCCGCGGCGGTGTCGGCCGTGTGCTGCGGCAGCATCCCCCAGCGGTCCGCCTCTGGGACGTCCTCGAAGCCCTGCTCGTCGGTGATGACCCAGCACCCCATGCCCTGCTGGAACAGCGCCGCCTGGCCGACGCGGCCGGGGTAGGTGTCCTCGTTGACGAAGCGCTGCCCGAGCCGGTTCACGACGATGCCGCGGGCCATCAGCGCCGGGACGCAGTGGAACCCGACCTGCCCGGCGTCCATGTTGAGGGTGTCGGCCCCGAGGGCCTGCGCCATCCGGATGCCGCTGCCGTCGTCGTTGCCGCTGCTGACCTTGTCGAACCCGACGAGCCGCGGCGCGTGCAGCGCGAGCATCTCCTCGTCGTCGACGAAACCGCCCGTCGTGAGCACCACGGCGTTGCGGGCACGGAAGGCCTTCTGCTCGCCGTACTGCTTGGCCACCACGCCCACGACTCTGAGGACGCCCTCGGCTGTCACATCAGTGACGAGGCGCTCGACGTAGACGTCGAACAGCTCGCGGGCCCCGGTGGCCCGCACCGCCGCCGCGAGCTTGTCCATCAGCAGCCAGCCGCCGAAGTGCCCGGTGGCCGGGCGGTGCCCGCGCGGCGCGACGTGCTGCTGCACCTGCGTGAACGGCCAGGTGCGCTCACCGAGCCACATGAGGCCGTCGTTGGTGGGCGGCATCCACGAGAGCTCCTCGTAGACGCCCTTGTCGAAAGGGACGCCGAGGCTGGCGAGCCAGTCGTAGTGCTCCACGCTGCCGTCGACGTAGGCGTCGACCTTGGCCTCGTCGATACCCGGTCCGAGGGCGGCCATGAGGAAGGCGCGCATCGAGGCCGGGTCGTCCTCGACGCCGTTCTCCTTCTGCAGGGTCGTCCCGCCACCGAGGTAGATCTCTCCGCCGGACAGGGCGCTCGACCCTCCCGCGCCGCTCGCGCGCTCCAGCACGAGCACGTCCGCGCCGGCGGTGGCGGCCTCCCACGCGGCGCTGGCCCCGGCGCAGCCGTAGCCGACCACGAGGACGTCCGTCTCGTCGTCCCAGTGGGTCACCGCGGAGGCGGGAACGGGGGTGCAGGAGCGGGTGCGGGCCACGACAGCAAGACTAGAACGTGTTATAGATATCGCGCCACCCGCCCCGTAGGAGACAGCCATGGTGATGGAACGCTTCCGCCTCGACGGCAAAGTCGCCGTCGTCACCGGAGCCGGTCGCGGCATCGGTGCCGCCTCCGCGCTCGCCCTCGCCGAGGCAGGTGCCGACGTCCTGCTCTCCGCCCGTACGGCGGACCAGCTCGAGCAGGTCGCCAAGGAGATCGAGGCCCTCGGGCGGCGAGCCGTCGTCGTGCCTGCCGACCTGTCGGACCTCGACGCGGTCGCGGCGCTCGCCGGGCAGGCCGTGGAGGCCTTCGGCCGGCTCGACGTGGTGGTCAACAACGTCGGCGGGGCGATGCCGCGGGAGTTCCTGCGCACAAACACCAAGGCGCTGGAAGAGGCGTTCCACTTCAACGTCTCCACGGCCCACGCCCTCACGCGCGCCGCGCTGCCGCACCTGCTCAAGAGCGGCGAGGGCTCGGTCGTCAACATCAGCTCGGCCATCGGGCGCGTCGCGGGGCGGGGGTACGCGGCGTACGGGACGGCCAAGGGTGCGCTGTCGCACTGGACCCGGCTCGTCGCGCAGGACCTCGCTCCCCGCGTCCGTGTCAACGCGATCGCCGTCGGGTCGATCGCGACCTCGGCGCTCGAGGTCGTCGTGAACGACGAGGGACTGCGCAACGCCCTCGAGTCGCAGACCCCGCTCAAGCGCATCGGCGACCCCGACCACATCGCGGCCACCGTGCTGTTCCTCGCCTCTCCCGCCGGCGGGTACGTCACCGGCAAGGTCATCGAGGTCGACGGCGGCATCCAGAGCGCCAACCTCGACATGGGCATCGCCGACTACGAGGCGGACCTCTGATGCCCCACGATGCCGTTCGCTTCGCTCACGCCACTGCGGGGACCCCGAGATGACTGTGCCTACCAAGACCTACCGCGTGGTGGTGTGGAGCACCGGCAACGTCGGCCGCAACGCCCTCATCGGCGTGCACAACAGGCCTGACCTGGAGCTCGTCGGCGTCTGGGTCTCGAACCCCGCCAAGGTCGGGGTCGACGCGGCGCAGCTGGCCGGGCTCGAGGGCAGCTGGGGTGTCGTCGGCACCAACGACGTCGACGAGATCCTCGCCCTGCAACCCGACTGCGTCGTGAACGGCGCGATGGCCGACGACCGGCTGTTCGAGGCGCTCACCGACCTGGAGCGACTGCTCCGCGCCGGCATCAACGTCGTAGCCAGCGGCCCGGTGCTGCTGCAGTACCCGGTCGGGATGAACGCCGAGCTGGCGAAGAACGTCACCAAGGCAGCCCTGGACGGCGGTGCCTCGCTGCACATCAACGGCGTGGACCCCGGCTTCGCGAACGATGTGCTCCCGCTGGTGCTGTCCTCGGTCAGCGAGCGCATCGAGGAGGTGCGCTGCCTGGAGATCCTCAACTACGCGACGTACGACCAGGCCACGGTGATGTTCGACATCATGGGCTTCGGCGGCGCGCTCGACCACGTACCGATGCTGCTGCAGCCCGGGGTCCTCACCACTGCCTGGGGCGGGGTCGTGCACCTCATCGCCGCAGGGCTGGGGGTCGAGCTCGACTCGGTGGAGGAGTTCCACGAGCGGGTGCCTGCGCCGTACGCGTTCGACATCGACAGCGGACCGATCGCCGAGGGCACGACAGCCGGGCTCCACTTCGAGGTCCGTGGCGTGAAGGACGGCCGGGCCGTGGTCGTCCTCGAGCACGTGACGCGGCTGCTGGACGAGATCGCCCCGGAGTGGCCGCAGCCGCACGGCGCCGGCGGCTACCGCGTCGTCATCAAGGGCGAGCCGAACTACCAGCTGGACATGCACATGCTCGGCACGGACGGTGACCACAACACGGCGGGCCTCAAGGCCACCGCCATGCGGCTGGTCAACGCCGTCCCCGCCGTCGTCGAGGCCGAGCCGGGCCTGCTCTCGGTGCTCGACCTGCCCCTGGTCACCGGCCGCGGCCTGGTGCGGTAGCCGAACCCGGCGCTCCGCCGTCGCATCACACACCGTCCACGGGGTAGAGCCAGGGCATGACGATCCTGCTGATCATCCTGGTGCTGGTCCTGCTCTTCGGAGGGTTCGGCCTCAGCAGACGCCGTTAGGCGTCGTCGAATCCCTCTCTCAGGCCTGCTCTGACGCAGCGCTCGCCCGGGCGCGGACGGCCTCGAGGAACCGGGCCACGGCACGGACCACCGCGTCGGACCGGACCGAGGGGAAGACGTCGAAGGCGTGCTGCGTGCCGGGCAGCTCGAGGTAGACGACCGGCCCTGGCGACACGGCGCGCAGCCGCTCGACGAGCAGCCGCGCCTCCTGCACGGGGACCACGGTGTCGTTGCGGCCGTGGATCACCAGGAACGGCGGGGCGTCGGCGTGCACCCGCGCGATCGGTGAGGCCTTGCGGAACGCCTCCAGCTCCCTTGTCTTCATGACCAGCCGGGTCATGACGGTCCGGTGCCGCACCTTGGCCGCCCGGGTGCCGGTCTCCATGGCCAGGTCATAGACCCCGTAGTACGACACGCAGCCCTGCACGGAGGTGTCCACGTCCTCGAAGCCCGGCTGCAGCTCGGGGTCGTTCGCGGTGAGCGCGGCCAGCGAGACCAGGTGCCCGCCCGCGGACCCGCCGGTGAGGACGAGGAAACCGGGGTCCGCGCCGTACTCGGCGCCGTGCTCGCGCACCCAGGCGATGGCGGCCTTCACGTCGACGACGTGGTCCGGCCAGGTCGCCCGCGGCGAGAGCCGGTAGTTCGGGGCGAAGCACACCCACCCGCGTCGCGCCATCTCCAGCATGAGCGGCCGGCCCTGCTGGTCCTTGGTGCCGATGACCCACCCCCCGCCGTGGACCTGCACCAGCGTCGGGCAGCCGGTCGGGCGGTCGGCACGCCGGTAGACGTCCAGGTGGTGGCGGACACCCGCCTCGCCGTAGGGGATGTCCTTGATGCGCTCGACCTGCTCGTCCGTGAAGGCCATGGGCCGGAAGAAGCGGCGCAGGGCGGAGGCGAGGTGGGGCTCCGACGGGCCGATCTCGGGCCACTCCTGCAGCGCGACGTCGGCGACCGAGTCGACCTGCTGCGCCTGCAGGACCATCCGCAGCAGGCCCAGGACCACGAGGCCGGCGAGCACGAGCCCCAGCCAGGTCGCACCGCCGAGCCACACCGTGAGGGCGACACCGACGAGGGTCAGCGCGAGGAGCTGGGGCGCCAGCTCGACCACGAGCCAGGCGGCGAAGAACGCCGGGACCATCACCGGGGTGAGCCGCATCGGGCGCAACCCGTTGAGGACGAAGGCGAGCCCGAGGGCGGAGAGAACGAGCAGCAGCACATGAAGAGTGTGCGGCATCCGTATGGTTGCCGGGTGCACGAGCTGAGCGGGACCGACGCCGGATTCCTCTACTTCGAGACGCCTGCCTCCCACATGCACGTCCTCGGGACGGTGCTGGTCGACACGACCCAGAACCCCGGTTGGGGCTACCCGGAGGTCGTCGCCCTGCTGCGCGAGCGGGTCGACCTGGCGCCGATGCTGAGCCGCCGCCTGGTGTCTGCCACGCTCCGGCTGCACCACCCGGTCTGGGTGGACATCCCCCACTTCGACCCCGGGGAGCAGGTGGGGCGAGTCGACTGCCCCGCGCCGGGCGGCATGGCGGAGCTGGCCGCGGTGACCGCGGAGTTCGCCGAGCAGCAGCTCGACCGCAGCCGGCCCATGTGGGAGGCGCTGGTCGTCGAGGGCATGGCCGACGACAGGGCGGCCTGGATCTTCAAGATCCACCACTGCGCGACGGATGGCGTCGGGGCGGCGAGGCTGATGGCCGCGATCCTCGACCTCGTCCCGGAGGGACGGACGGCTGCCGAGCTGGAGCAGGCGCGTGAGCTGCTGGCCTCCGCCAAGGAGCCCGAGCCCAGCGTCATCGACGTCGCCCGCCACACCGCGACCGGGCTCGCGCTCTGGCCGGTCCGGCTGCTCAAGGTGGTGCCGACCGCCGTGAAGGCCGTCAGCAACGTCGTGACCCAGCAGCTCGGGTCTGCCGACACCGAGGGGGGCGCGATGCCGCTCACGGCACCGCGCACGCCGTTCAACGGCCGGATCACCCCGAAGCGCAAGGTCGCGTACGCCGACGTCGCGCTGGCCGACGTGAAGGCCATCAAGAACGCCGTCGGCGGCACGGTCAACGACGCGGTCATCGCGATCTGCGGCGGTGCGCTGCGGACCTACCTCGACAAGCGCGGGGAGCTTCCGACGTCCCCGCTCATCGCGAGCTGCCCGGTCTCGACCCGCGGCGACGGAGACAGCAGCGGCAACTCCGTCTCGGCGATGTTCACCTCGCTCGCGACGGACGTCGCCGATCCCCTCGAGCGGCTCAAGGCCGTCCGTCAGGCGAACCTCGTCGGCAAGGACACGTACAAGGCGATGGGCGAGGACCTCGTCGCGCAGATGGGGCAGCTCCTCCCGCCCAACATCACGACCGGGCTCGCGCGGTCCTACAGCGCGCTGCGGCTCGCCGACTTCCACCCGGTCGTGCAAAACCTCGTCATCTCCAACGTGCCGGGGCCGCAGTTCGACATCTTCTTCGCCGGGGCCAAGGTCTGCGGGCTCTACCCGCTCGGCCCGGTCCTCGAGGGCGCCGGCCTCAACGTCACCCTCGTGTCCGTCGGGGACCGACTCGACATCGGCCTCATCGCCTGCGCCGAGCGGATGCCCGACCTCGACGACCTCGCCGCCGACTTCCCCGCCGCGGTCACGGAGCTGCTCGACGCCATCTGATTCTCGTGCTAGAACGTGTTCTAGTCCGAGCCGGAGGAGCACCGTGCACTTCACGATGTCCGTCGCCCTGAGCAACCCGACGGAGTACGCCGCCCTCGCCGTCGCTGCGGAGGACGCCGGCTACCACCAGATCGCGGTGCCGGACAGCGTCTTCTGGTCCGAGTCGGTGTCGAACGCCTACCCCTACACCAAGGACGGCAGCCGCCTCTGGAACGAGCGGACCGCCTTCGTCGACCCCTTCATCGCCATCGCGACGATGGCGGCGGTGACGAGCAGGATCCGCTTCGTCACAGCGGTCGTGAAGGTCGCGGTGCGCAACCCGATCCTGCTCGCCAAGCAGATCTCCTCCGTCGCCGTGCTCAGCGGCAACCGCGTCACCTTCGGGGCCGGCGTGGGCTGGCTCAAGGAGGAGTTCGAGTGGAGCGGCGGCGTCTACGAGGGCCGTGGGAAGTACACCGACGAGTCGCTCGACGCGATCATCGCCCTGCTCACCGGTGACTGGGTCGAGCGTGACGGCGAGATGGTGAGCTTCGGCCGCATCAAGCAGCCCCCCGCGCCCAGCGAGCGGGTCCCGATCTGGATCGGCGGGCACACCCCGGTGGCGCTCCGCCGTACCGCGCGGTTCGGCGACGGCTGGACCAGCGCGATGATGGGGATCGACGAGTTCCGCGAGGTGCGCGGCACGCTCGAAGACCTGATGCGTACGGCGGGCCGCTCGACCGAGGGGTTCGAGTACCAGCTCTCCCCCAACGACAGGTTCGGGCTCGACGGTTACAGGGAGCTGGCCGAGGCCGGCGTCACGGACGTCGTCACGGTCCCCTGGATGTTCTACGGCGTCCCGTGGGACGGCCCGCTCGAGGACAAGGTCTACGGCATCCGACGGTTCGCGAAGGAAGTGATCGAGGCATGGTGACGGCTGCAGCTCAGACCCACCCGGCACGGCTCGCGTCGCAGCGGTCGGTCGCCGCGGTGCAGTCCAAGGACAAGCAGGCCTGGCTCGCGCTGTGGGCCGAGGACGGCTGCGTCGAGGACCCGGTGGGGGTGTCCTTCATCGACCCCGTCGGTGAGGGCTTTCGCGGCCCCGCCCGGCTCGAGGAGTTCTGGGACACCAACATCGGCCCGACCGACTCGATCGTGTTCGCCCTGCACGACTCGTTCGCTGCGGGCTCGGAGGTGGCCAACGTCGCGACCATCACGATCACGGTCGGCGGCAACACGCAGACGAGGTGCGAGGGCGTCTTCGTCTACCGCGTGAACGACGAGGGCAAGCTCGTCTCGCTCCGTGCCTTCTGGGAGACCGACCGCATGATGGCGACCCTGACGCAGACATGAGCAGAGCTGACAGCCCAGCCGAGACAGCCGTCGTCAGCGGGCAGGCCTGGACCGATTTCTGCCGTGCGCTGGAGCAGGCCGGCCAGCAGGTGCTGCGCGGCCCCGAGACGCCGCTGGACCGGGCCGAGGGATACCGCTACCTCACGCGCCTGCTGCGCAACAGCCTCTACGCGACGCTGGAGAACTCGGACCCGGACCGCCCCCGCTGGCAGGGGCTGGACCTCGTCAAGATCGGTGCCGACAACCCCGACAACGTCTACCACTCGGCTCCGGTGAGGGGCTCGAACACGTACCGCATCACCGGGCAGCGCGGCACCATCGCGTACGCCTCGTTCGGCAGCAAGGCCAACCGCTACGCCAAGGACGGCACCATGGCCTCCACCGGTGAGCTGCGGGACGCCGACCTGCACGTCG
>DATLCV010000005.1:0-30901 GCA_035526225.1 Mycobacteriales bacterium | reverse complement strand
CGGCGGTCGAGAAGGCGGGCTTCCGCGTCGACCACTCCGAGGCAGGGCTCTACCTGTGGCTCACCCGCGACGAGGGCTGCTGGGACACCGTGTCCTGGCTGGCCGACCGGGGGGTGCTCGCGGCCCCCGGGGCGTTCTACGGCGAAGCGGGGGCGCGGCACGTCCGCATGGCGCTGACCGCGACCGACGAGCGCATCGCCGCCGCCGGCGCCCGCCTGGCCTGACGCCACCTCCCGCCTGAGTTGTCAGGTCCTGAACGAGTCCTGGCCCACTGACGGCCTGACAGCTCGGGGCCTCGCCCCGGCCCTGGCGACGTTGTCAGGTCCTGAACGAGTCCTGACCCATTGACTGCCTGACATGTCGCGGGAGGGAAGGGGGTCAGTTGGCGTGCAGCGCCGGGTTGAGCGCCACGGTCTTGCCCGCGCGCGGGAGCGCACGGATCGCGCCCGACACCGAGTCCCGGAGGTAGAGCAGGCCCGACGACCCGGACAGGTCGCGGCCCTTGACCACACGGCCGTCGTCCAGCGTCACCTTCGTGCCTGCCGTGACGTAGCAGCCGGCCTCGACGACGCAGTCGTCCCCGAGGCTGATGCCGGTGCCCGCGTTGGCGCCGACGAGGCACCGCTTCCCGATGCGCACCACCTCGGTGCCACCCCCGGACAGCGTGCCCATGACGGAGGCGCCACCGCCGATGTCACTGCCGTCGTCGACGACCACGCCGGCACTGATGCGCCCTTCCACCATCGAGGTGCCCAGTGTCCCGGCGTTGAAGTTCACGAACCCCTCGTGCATGACCGTCGTACCGGGCGCGAGGTGGGCGCCGAGGCGGACGCGATCGGCGTCGGCGATGCGCACCCCGCTCGGCACCACGTAGTCGACCATCCGCGGGAACTTGTCGATGCCGAGCACCTGCACCGCGCCGCGCGCCGCCAGCATCCGCAGCCGCGTGCTCTCGAACCCCTCGACGGCGCACGGCCCGGCGGTGGTCCAGACGACGTTGGCCAGCAGCCCGAACACGCCCGTGAGGTCGCAGCCGTGCGGGGCGACGAGCCGGTGCGACAGCAGGTGCAGCCGCAGGTAGGCATCGGCAGCGTCGGCCGGTGCGACGTCCAGGTCGACGTCTGTGGTGACGACCGCGCGGCGCACAGCGCGGACAGGGTCCGATCCGGCGAGGTCCTGCAGCTCGGCCGGAACCGCTCCGTCGGGCTCGCCAAGCCGCGGGGCGGGGTACCAGGTGTCGAGCACCTGCCCGTCATCGGTGACCGTGGCCAGCCCGTGGCCCCAGGCCCTGCGCGTCTGCGAGTTCATGCCGACCACCCTAGGAGGGCTGGCAGACTGGGCGGCATGCCCCTCGACCTCAGCGACCCGGTGGCGCTGACCGCGCAGCTCGTCGACATCGAGAGCGTCAGCGGCAACGAGGACGCGATCGCGACCGCGGTGCACACGGCGCTGCAGGACCTGGCTCACCTGAAGGTCGAGCGCATCGGGAACAACGTCGTGGCGCGCAGCGAGCTCGGCCGGGACCGCCGGGTGCTGCTCGCCGGGCACCTCGACACCGTGCCGCTCGCGGACAACCTGCCGAGCCGGCGCGAAGGCGAGCTGCTCCACGGCTGCGGCACGACAGACATGAAGAGCGGCGACGCCGTCCTGCTGCACCTGGCCGCGAGCCTGAGCGACCCGGCGTACGACCTGACGTTCGTCCTCTACGACAACGAGGAGGTGGAGGCCGAGAAGAACGGCCTGAACCACCTCGTCCGGGACCACCGCGCCTGGTTCGACGCCGACCTGGCGATCCTCATGGAGCCGACGGGCGGCCGGGTCGAGGCGGGCTGTCAGGGCACGCTCCGCGTCCGGGTCGACCTGCACGGCACCCGTGCGCACAGCGCCCGCTCCTGGCTCGGGGTCAACGCGATCCACGCGGCCGCCCCCGTCCTGCAGCGGCTTGCGGACCACGTGTCCCGCGACGTCGACATCGACGGTTGCGTCTACCGCGAGGGGCTGCAGGCAGTCGCTGTGCAGGGCGGGGTCGCCGGCAACGTCGTCCCCGACGCGGCCAGCGTCACCGTGAACTTCCGCTTCGCCCCCGACCGGTCCGAGGCCGACGCAGTCGACTACGTGCGCGGCGTCTTCGACGGCTACGACGTCGTGCTCCTGGACAGCGCGGCCGGCGCCCTCCCTGGGCTGACGCAGCCCGCCGCCCAGCACTTCGTCGCCGCCGTCGGTCAGACCCCGGTGGCGAAGTACGGCTGGACCGACGTCGCGCGGTTCTCCGCCCTGGGCATCCCGGCCCTCAACTACGGGCCCGGCGACCCCAACCTCGCGCACACCCGCGAGGAGCACGTGGACGTCCGGGAGATCAGCCGCGCGACCGAGCTGCTCACGACCTACCTCACCTGAAGACCGGCACCAGCGAGGAGCTCAGCGTGGACCAGGTCGCGAACGTAGAGATGGCCCAGGCGTGGAACGGCCCGGAGGGCGAGGACTGGGCCCGGGACTGGGAGCGCTACGACAAGGCGGTACAGGGCTACCACCGGAGGCTGCTCGGAGCCGCTGCCGGCCGACCAGGTGAGCGGGCGCTCGACGTCGGCTGCGGCAACGGGCAGGTGGCGCGGGACCTGGCGACGGCCGGGCTGACCGTCCTCGGGGTCGACCTGTCGGCGCAGATGGTGGAGCGCGGCAAAGAGCTCGCCGCGGAGCTGCCGGGTGCGGACTTCCTCGTGGGCGATGCCCAGGTCCACCCCTTCGACGAGGGCGCCTTCGACCTCGTCGTCAGCCGGTTCGGGGCGATGTTCTTCGCCGACCGTCCCGCGGCCTTCCGGAACCTCGCCCGGGCGACCCGCCCCGGCGGGCGCGTCGCGCTCGTCGCCTGGCAGCCCATCCCGGCGAACGAGTGGCTCATGGAGATCCGGGGTGCCCTCGCGCTTGGTCGTGACCTCCCCTCTCCTCCCATCGGCGCCGCGGGCCCCTTCGGGCTGGCCGACCCCGACGAGACCTGCGCCACCCTTCGCGAGGCCGGGTACGGCGACGCGTCGGCGACAGCGACGACGGAGGGGTTCTGGGCCGGCCGTGACCCCGACGACGCCTATGCCTTCCTGTCGCGCAGCGGTGTGGTGCGCGGGCTGCTGGAGGCCTTGCCGCCTGAGCAGGGCGAGGAGGGACTCGCTGCGCTGCGCGCGGTCATGGAGGCGCACGCTACGGGTGACGGGGTCGTCCTCGGCTCGGCGGCCTGGCTGTACACCGGTACGCGGAACGCCTGACGCGGACGGGCCGGTTACGGTCAGGGCATGGACGACAGCCGCCGCGAGCAGGAGCAGGAGTCCGTCGAGGCCAACGCCGAGGCGCAGGGGTCGAGCCCCGTGCCCGAGGAGCGCCGGGAGGGGCCTGTCCTGCGGCGGGGTCTGCAGATCCGCACCAGCACGACCGACCAGCGGCTGCTTGACAGCAAGGGTTCCAGTGAGTGGCTGCACACCGACCCGTGGCGGGTGATGCGCATCCAGTCGGAGTTCGTGGAGGGCTTCGGGATGCTGGCGGAGCTGGGCCCGGCCATCACCGTGTTCGGGTCGGCGCGCACCGAGCCTGCTGACCCCTTCTACGCCGCCGCGGAAGACCTCGGGCGCAAGCTGTCGGAGGCCGGCTACGCCGTCATCACCGGCGGCGGCCCCGGCATCATGCAGGCCGCCAACAAGGGCTGCCACGAAGCCGGTGGCACGTCGGTCGGGCTCGGCATCGAGCTGCCCTTCGAGCAGTCGATGAACCCGTGGGTCGACCTCGGGATGGTGTTCCGCTACTTCTTCGCGCGCAAGACGTGCTTCCTGAAGTACTCCATCGGCTACGTCGCCATGCCCGGTGGCTACGGCACGCTCGACGAGATCTTCGAGGCCGTGACCATGATCCAGACCGGGAAGATCACCAGCTTTCCCTTGGTGCTGTTCGGCACGGACTACTGGAAGCCGATGCTCGACTGGATCCAGGGCACCCTCGTCGCCGACGGGAAGGTGTCGGTCGACGACGTCGAGCTGTTCCACCTCACCGACGACACGGACGAGGCCGTCGAGCTCATCAAGGGCTCCGAGCAAGAGGACCTCGCCTGAGCGCCGTCTGCGTGTTCTGCTCTTCCTCCACCGCCATCGACCCGTCGTACGTCGCGCTGGCCGCGGAGGTCGGCGACGCGCTCGCGCGCCGTGGCCACTCCCTCGTCAGCGGCGGTGGGGCGCTGTCCTCGATGGGCGCCGTGGCTCGTGCCACACGCGCAGCCGGCGGCACCACGCTTGGTGTGATCCCGTCGCCGCTGCTGGCGCTCGAGGTCGGCGACCGCGACTCCGACGAGCTGCTCGTGGTCGACGACATGCGCATCCGCAAGGGCCTGATGGACTCCTCCGCCGACGCGTTCCTCGCCCTCGCCGGCGGCCTGGGCACCCTCGAGGAGCTGCTCGAGGTGTGGAGCGCGCGGGTCCTCGGCCTGCACACCAAGCCGGTCGTCGTGCTCGACACGGACGGGCTCTACGCCCCGCTGCAAGCCCAGGTCACGCTCATGGTCGACCGGGGCTTCGTACGTCGAGAGGCCGCCGAGGCGCTCCAGTGGGCCTCCTCGGTGGATGCGGCGCTGGACCTCGTCGAGGAGGGCATCGCGCACCCGGTCCTCATCGTGCCGACCCCCAGCGAGGAGCTCGAGGCCGAGGCCTGACCCCCGGCGGCGCCGGCGCGTGCGACGATGCGCGACGTGCTGATCGTGCTCGTCGTCCTCGCGGTTGCCGCCGTGCTGTTCTTCGCCGCCGTCGTGGCGACGCAGGACACCGCTGTCCTCGCGGATGCCCCGCCCGACGGGCCGGACGTGGAGCTGCCCGCGGGACGGGTCGTGGCGGAGGACCTGCGCGCGGTGCGCTTCGGCATGGTCGTGCGGGGTTACCGCATGAGCGAGGTCGACGACGTCCTGGTTCGGCTCGGTGAGGAGCTGGCCGAGCGTGACAGCCGGATCGCCGACCTCGAGCAGGTTCTCGCCGAGATCGTCGAGCCGGCGGTCCAGGAGGCCGAGGCTCGGCAGGCGATCGCGGCCGACGACGAGCCTGCGTCCGTGGACGAGGCGCCGGAGCCGGTCGTCGCCGGGGCGTTGGAGCCGGGGCTTCCTCCGTCGCTGGCCCCGCCGCTCGCCCGAGGGGCTCGCGACGGCGAGGCTCCTCCGGAAGCGCCGGCCTCCGACGCCGAGGACGTCGCTGCCGCCGACGACGTCATGCCGCCGGTTGCCGCGGAGCCGACCGAGGAGCCGGAACCGGCACCCGCCGGGGGGAGCCCGGCTTGGGAGGAGGCGTCGCCGCTGGACCCCGGCTGGGAGCCGTCGCTGGTGGAGCGGACGCTCGACCTGGCTGCGTCGTACCGGGTCTCGATGCCTGGTGGCCCACCGCCCGTGGTGGTGCCGGCTGCTGAACCGGAGGCACCGGTCGGCGCTGCACCCGAACCGCTGGCCACCTCCGAGACGGTGGACGACGACGGCTTCCCGGAAGTGACCCCGGCCGAGCCCGCTGAGCCCTGGGCGCCGGAGGCGGTCGAGGACACCGGCGACGACGCCCGCGCGCACGCCCCCGAGCAGCCCCGGCCGGCCCCGGAGCCGTGAGTACCGAGGTCCGCCTGGAGGTCGTGGTGGAGGCGCCGGTCGACCAGACCTGGGCCGCTGCGACCGACTGGGACCGCCAGGGCGAGTGGATGCTCGGGACGACTGTGCGTGGGACCGCGCACGGCGGTCAGGGTGTGGGCGGCGGCGTCGAGGCGTTCACCGGCGTAGGCCGGCTCGGGTTCCTCGACACGATGGAGATCACGCAGTGGGAGCCGCCGCACCGCTGCGCCGTGCTGCACACCGGCAAGGTGGTCCGGGGGACTGGCCTGTTCGAGGTGCGCGAGCTCAGTGGAAGCAGCAGCGTCTTCTCCTGGAGCGAGCGGCTCGACCTGCCGCTCGGGGCCGTCGGCCGAGCGGCCTGGCCGCTGGTGCGTCCGGCGTTCCTGGCTGGGCTGCGGCGCTCGTTGGACCGCTTCGCCTTGTGGGTCCCGACCCGCTAACGGCCCTCGAAGACCGGGGGCTGCTTGGCGAGGAACGAGCGCACGGCGTTCGCGTGGTCGGTGGTGCGCCCCGCGCGCGTCTGCAGCTCGTCCTCCTTCTCGAGGGTCTCCGCGAGCGAGTGGGAAGAGCCGAAGGCGAGGGACTCCTTGATGCAGGCGAACGCCGCCGTCGGCCCCGCGGCGAGGAGTCGGGCGAGCTCGGTCGCGCGCGGCAGCACCTCCTCGGAGGCGACCAGCTCGTTGAGGAGCCCGAGCTCCAACGCCCGCTCCGAGGTGAAGGGCTGGGCGAGCAGGAGCAGCTCCGTGGCACGGCCGGCACCCACCAGCCGGGGCAGCGACCACGACAACCCGGAGTCGGCGGTGAGGCCGATCCCCGCGAACGCCGTGGTGTAGCGCGTCCCCGCCGCGCCGACGCGGTAGTCGAGGGCGCAGGCGATCCCGAGCCCGGCGCCGGCGGCCGTGCCGTTGATCGCGGCGATCGTCGGGAAGGGCAGCGCGGCCAGCGTCGTGAGGAGCGGGTTGTAGTGCACCGCCACCGTCGACAGCGGCGCAGGGTCGCCCGCCTCGAGCAGCGCCGCGTGCTCCTTGAGGTCCTGCCCGACGCAGAACGCGCGACCGCTCCCGGTGAGCACCAGCGCCCGCACCCGGCTGTCGGAGGCGACCGCCGCGACCGCTTCGTTGAGCGCCACCTTGGCCTCCACCGTCAGCGAGTTCATGCCCTCCGGGCGGTTGAGGGTGACGGTCGCGACCGCGTCGGTGACGTCGAGCAGGACGGTGTCGGACATGGGCTCCTCCGGTGACCTGGCGATCTGGCCGCCAGCCTGCCAGTCCGGCGATCACGGCAGCGCGGCAGGTCTGCGACAATGGACACCACACGGATCACAACTGCTGGAGGTACGGCGATGGCGGCCATGAAGCCGCGCACGGGCGACGGTCCCCTCGAGGTCACAAAGGAGGGTCGAGGCCTGGTCATGCGCGTCCCGCTGGAGGGCGGCGGACGCCTGGTCGTCGAGCTCAACGCCGAGGAGGCCACCACCCTGGCCGAGGCGCTCAAGGCCGTCACCTCCTGACGGTGGCCGACCTCCCCGGGCTCCGCCTGGCCGACGCCGTACCTGCCCCCGGGCCGGACGTGGTGCTCGCCGTGCCGACGCGCCGGGGTGACCCGGCGACCGTGCTCGGCACGGCCCCTGAGGGTGCGGCGGCGGCCATCGAGCGGGAGCGGGCCAAGGGAGAGCCGGGCGAGCTGGTCTCCGTGCACGGTGACCAGCGCGTCCTGCTGCTCGGCACCGGTGACGGGGTGCCGGCGGCGCTGCGCAAGGCCGGAGCCGCGGTAGCGCGTCGCGCGAAGGGCCAGCCGGCGCTGGTGCTCGACCTGCGGGGTCTGGCTCTCAAGGACGACGGGCTGCGGGCACTGGCAGACGGCCTGCGGCTCGCGTCGTACGGCTTCACCCTCAAGCAGGCCGACCGGCGGGCCCTGCGTGAGATCACCCTCGTCGTCCGCGACAGCGCCGCGCTGCAGCCCGCCCTCGACCGCGCGCTCGCCGTCACCGCGGCGACCGCGGCCGCACGCGACCTGGTGAACACCCCGCCCGCCGACAAGTCCCCTGCGTGGTTGGCGTCGCAGGCCACCAGGCTCCTCAAGGGGCTCGAGGTGCGCGTGCGTGACGAGAAGGACCTGATCGCCGAGGGCTGGGGAGGCGTGGTCGCTGTCGGCCAGGGCTCGAGCCGCCCCCCGCGCGTCGTCGAGGTCTCTTACGACGGCGGCGGCTCGCGCCACGTCGTGCTGGTGGGCAAGGGCATCACGTTCGACACCGGTGGCATCTCCATCAAGCCGAACGCCTCCATGCAGACGATGAAGATGGACATGGGTGGCGCGGCCGCGGTCATCGGGGCCGTCAGGGCTGCGGCCGACCTGCGGCTGCCGGTGCGGGTCACCGCTATTGCCTGTCTGGCCGAGAACATGCCTGGCGGCAGTGCGCAGCGTCCCAGTGACGTCATCCGCCAGTACGACGGGACGACCGTGGAGGTCCTCAACACCGACGCCGAGGGCAGGCTGGTCCTGGCGGACGGGCTGGCCTACGCCGTGGCCCGGCTCCAGCCCGACCTGCTCGTCGACATCGCGACCCTGACCGGCGCGATGGAGGTGGCCATGGGCCGCAAGGTCGCCGGTTACTTCGCCAGCGACGACAAGCTGGCGAGGGCCCTGGAGACCGCGTCGTCGGCTTCCGGGGAGCGGCTGTGGCGCTTCCCGCTCGTCGAGGACTACCGCCAGGCGCTCGACTCCGACACCGCAGACCTGCGCAACATCGGCGACCCGAAGAAGAAGCTGCAGGGGGGCGCCATCACGGCCGCCCTGTTCCTGCAGGCGTTCACCGGCGGGGTGCCGTGGGCGCACCTCGACATCGCAGGGCCGGGTTGGGCCAGTGGCGACGACGACGAGCTCACCAAGGGCGGCACCGGGTATGGCGTGCGGCTGCTCGTGCGCTGGCTCGAGACCCTCAGCTGACGGCGGCGACCAGCAGTCCGCTGCCGACCGGCAGCATCGAGGGTGTGAGCCGCTCGTGGTCGCGCACCAGGCGGCTCAGCTCGCGCAGCGCCACGGTCTCGGGATCCCTCGCCGCAGGGTCCGCGACGCGGCCGTCGCCCAGCGCGCCGGCGAACACGACGAGCCCGCCGGGGCGGAGCAGGCGGAGCCCCGCGGTGAGGTAGTCGGCGTTCTCGGCGCGCGCGGCGTCGCAGAGCAGCAGGTCGTAGGCGCCGTCGGACAGCCGCGGCAGCACCGCGAGGGCTTGGCCGGTGATGAGCCGCACGCGTCCCGTGCCGTAGCCGGCCTCCACCAGCGACTGCCGGGCGAGTCGCTGGTGCTCGGTGTCGGGGTCAACGCTGGTGAGCACCCCGTCGCGCTGCATGCCGCCCAGCAGCCACAGCGCCGAGACACCGGCGCCGGTGCCGAGCTCGACGACCGCTCGCGCACGGCAGGACGCTGCCAGCACCCTGAGCAGCGCACCGGTCGTGGTGTCGACGGCGCCGACCCCGACCTCGGCCGCACGCGCGCGCGCAGCCAGCACGGCCGGCTCCTCGGGGAGCCAGCCTTCCACCCACCCCGCGACGTCAGCGGCCGTGCTCTCCATGGCCATGGCCGCAAACTACCGGTCCGCGGGCGACCCGGCGGGGAACGCCGCCGCCGGGTCCGGCGTTGCACCGGTTGACAGGCTCTTCCCAGGAAGGCGCGTGAGACTCGAGGCATGACCGCCACCGCCCCGGCCGGCGATCCCTGGACCCCCCCGTCCTGGGACGAGGTCGTGCGCACCCACTCGGCGCGGGTCTACCGCCTCGCCTACCGGCTGACCGGCAACGCCCACGACGCGGAGGACCTCACGCAGGAGGTCTTCGTGCGCGTCTTCCGCTCGCTGTCGAGCTACACGCCCGGAACGTTCGAGGGCTGGCTGCACCGCATCACCACGAACCTGTTCCTCGACACCGTGCGGCGCAAGCAGCGCATCCGGTTCGACGCCCTTCCCGACGACACCGAGCGGCTCCCGGGTCGCGAGCGCAGTCCGCAGCAGGTGGTCGACGACCGCCTCTTCGACGCCGACATCCAGGCGGCGCTGGACGCGCTGCCGCCCGACTTCCGCGCCGCTGTCGTGCTCTGCGACCTCGAGGGGCTGCCGTACGACGAGATCGCTGCGACGCTCGGCATCAAGGTCGGGACGGTGCGCAGCCGCATCCACCGCGGTCGGGCCCAGCTCCGGGCAGCCCTGGAGCACCGCGCACCCGACCGGACCCAGGTGGCGACATGAGCCACCTCGGGGGCGACCTGACCGCCTTCGTCGACGGCGAGCTCGACCACGCCGCGCGCGAGCGCGTCCTCGTGCACCTGGGTCGCTGCCCCGCCTGTCGCGGGGAGGTCGACCTGCTGCGAGGCGTCAAGAGCGTGCTGCGCAGCGAGCCGCAGGCCCCCGACGACCTGACGCGGCGGATCCTCGCGAGCTCCGCCGCTCCTGGCCTGCCCGTCCTGGTCCCGCGTCCAGCCGCTCGCCGGCCGGGGTTGCTGGCCGGCCACGCGCGCGCCCGACGTACGGCGTGGGGCTTGGGAGCTCTCGCGCTCGGCGTCGGCGGGGCTCTCGCCGTCGCTGGCCCGCCACCTCGTGCGCCCGTCGCGCCGGTCGACCCCACGAGCGCGGGCTTCGTCGTGGAGCACACCTCGACGGCGAACGAGGTGCCGTTCGCCGGCACCACCGCCGTGGTGCCTGTCGCCGACCCGCTGCCGCCCCGGTGAGACGCCTCCGGCTCGCCGCGGCGCTCACCGGTCTGGGAGCCCTCATCTGCGCCGGGCAGGCCCGTGCGCTGCTCCCGTCGGAGCCGCTCGTCGACGAGACACTCGTCATCGCGCGCTCCGCCGACGCGCTCGCCTTGCTCGAGCGCGCTGCCCTTCTCGCGCAGGCGCGGAGCTGGAGCGCCACCCAGCGCGTCGTCAGCCTCGCCAGCGGGGCGCCCCTCGTGACGGTCACGAGCGTGCAGCACGGCGTCGACGGCCACGGCGCCGCCGACGCCCTCGACCCCCGGTTGTTCTCGCTGCTCGCCACCCACTACGAGCTGCGGGTCGCGGGGCAGGCTCTGTGCGCCGGTCACCGCGCGCAGGTGGTCGAGGTTCGCCGCCCCGGGCTCCGAGGCGTCCTGGCCGGCCGTTTCTGGGTCGACGCGCGCAGCGGCTTGCTGCTGCGCCGCGAGGTCCTGAACGCCGCAGGGGCGCTGCTCCGACGCACCGATCTCCTCGACGTGCACCTCGCTTCGCCGGCAGCGACCCTGTCGACCACCACCACGACCTCGCTGCACGGTGAGCACCTCGACGCGGCGGGACTCGCCGCGATGCAGGCCGCTGGCTGGCCGACCCCGCGTGCGCTCCCGGGAGGTCTCGACCTGTACGAGGCCCGCTGGCTGCCGGACGAGGTGCTCCAGCTCGCCTACTCCGACGGGCTGTCGACCCTGTCGCTGTTCGTGCAGCGGGGTGTCATGCCGCGGCTGAGCACCGGCATGGTGCGCACCGTCGGTGGTGGGCAGGTCTGGCAGGCGGCGGGTGAGCCCGAGCGCGTGGTGTGGGCCTCAGGGGGCCTGACGTGGACACTGGTGTCCGACGCCGACCCGGCCCTGGTCGACGAGGTGCTGCTCGCACTCCCTCACACAGGCAGCGCCCTGGCCGAGGACGGCGTCGCGCCGCGGGTCTGGCGGGGCATGTCGCGCGTCGGCACCTGGCTGAACCCGTTCGCGTGATCCCTGCCATGGGTGAGACTGGTCAGGTGCTGGACGACACCGCTGACCCCTGGGCACCTCCCGAGCCGACGCGGGCGCTGGCCTGGGGCTACCCCACCGGACCGATCGGGTCGTCCGAGTCGACTGCCGCGGCCGGCCTGTCGCTCGGCCTCGTGCTGCCGCTGCTGCTCGTGGCGTCCCTCGTGGCAGGAGCCGTCGGGGGGCTGGTGGGCTACCGCGCGGGTCGCGACGACGCTCCTTCGACGGCGAGCCTGCGTGACCCCTCGGCGACGCTCGGTGCGCCGCTGCCCGCCGTCCGCGTCTCCCGGGCGGCGACGTCGGTGGCGGGCATCGCGGCCAAGGTCCTGCGCAGCGTCGTGAGCATCTCGGTCGACGACGCCACCGGCAGCGGGACCGGGTCGGGCGTGGTGCTGCGGTCCGACGGTTACGTGCTCACCAACAACCACGTGGTGGCCTCCGCCGTGAAGGCGGGCACGATCACGGTCTCGTTCAACGACGGCCGGGTCGACCTGCCGGCGAGGGTCGTCGGCCGCGACCCGGAGACCGACCTGGCCGTCATCCGCGTCGTCGGGGCGAAGGGCCTCACGCCGGCCACCCTCGGCACCTCGGCCGACCTCGCGGTGGGCGACCCGGTGGTCGCGGTCGGCTCCCCGCTCGGGCTCACCGGCACCGTGACTGCCGGCATCATCAGCGCCCTGGATCGCACGGTGCGCGTGCCCGGCGGCCCAGCGGGTACGGCGAGCACTCCGCTGTTCGACGCGATCCAGACCGACGCCGCCATCAACCCCGGCAACTCCGGTGGACCGCTCGTGGACCTCGCCGGACGCGTCATCGGCATCAACTCCGCGATCGCGTCGCTGAGCGGTTCCGGCACCGACGAGCAGTCGGGCAGCATCGGCCTGGGCTTCGCGATCCCGGTCGACGAGGCCCGCTCGATCGCCGAGCAGCTGATCCGCACGGGCCGTGCTACCCACCCGGTCATCGGCGTCCAGGCGCAGACGGTGGGCGCCGACGGCAACGGGCCGCGTGGCGCGCGCATCACCGCCCTGGTCGCCGGGGGGCCGGCCAAGGGCGCCGGGCTCCGTGTGGGCGACGTCATCACCCGGGTGGACGATCGTGCGATCGCCAGCGTCGACGGGCTTGTCGTGGCGCTGCGGACCCACGAGGTCGGGGACAGCGTCACCCTCACCCTGGTGCGCGACGGCGCGCGCGTCACGGTGCGGGTCGTGCTGCAGGACAAGAGCGCCTCGTAGGCTCCTGCCATGTTCGGAGGGCTGGGCTGGGCCGAGACAGCCGTCATCCTGCTGCTCGGCCTGTTCCTGTTCGGGCCCGAGCGCCTGCCCGGGCTGGCCGCCGACGCCGGGAAGATGCTGCGCAGGCTCCGGGCCTACGTCAAGGACATGGGTCAGGACCTCAAGGACGAGCTGGGTCCCGAGATCGCCGACCTCGACCTGCGCTCGCTGCACCCGCGCGAGATCGTGCGCCGCAACCTGTTCGAGGACGAGCCCTTCGAGGCGCCGCGCCGCACGTCGCTGGCGCCCGGCGAGCAGGCTCCTTGGGACCCCGAGACGACCTAGTCGTCAGCGCCCGGCGGGGGTGAGACCGAGCGAGACGCCGGCGAGGCCGCGCGGCCTGCCGGTGAGGGTCTCGACGACGCGCAGCAGCTCCTTGGACGCCGGCGCGTCGGGGTCGGACAGCACCAGCGGCAGGCCGCTGTCGCCGCCCTCCCGCAGCCGCTTGTCGATCGGCACCTGCCCGAGGAGCGGCACCTCGGCACCGAGCGAGCGCGACAGCGACGTCGCGACGGCCTGCCCGCCCCCGGACCCGAAGACGTCGATCGACTCGCCGCAGTGGGGGCACGGCAGGTAGCTCATGTTCTCCACGACGCCGGCGATGCGCTGGTGCGTCTGCAACGCGATCGACCCGGCCCGCTCGGCCACCTCCTGCGCGGCGAGCTGGGGGGTGGTGACGACCAGGATCTCCGCGGTCGGGACGAGCTGGGCCACCGAGATGGCGATGTCGCCCGTGCCCGGTGGCAGGTCCATGAGCAGGTAGTCCAGGTCGCCCCAGTACACGTCCGCGAGGAACTGCTGCAGGGCACGGTGGAGCATCGGCCCGCGCCAGACGACGGGGGTGTTGTCCTTGGTGAACATCCCGATGCTGATGACCTTCACGCCGTGCGCGGTGGGAGGCATGATCATCTGCTCGACCTGTGTCGGGCGGTGCTCGACGCCCAGCATTCGGGGCACCGAGAACCCGTAGATGTCGGCGTCCACGACGCCGACCCGCAGCCCCTTGGCAGCCATCGCGGCGGCGAGGTTGACCGTGACCGACGACTTCCCGACACCGCCCTTGCCCGACGCGACCGCGAAGACCCGGGTCAGGGAGCCGGGCTGGGCGAACGGGATGTCACGAACCGGGTTGTCCCCGCGCAGCAGGGTCTGCAGCTGCTTGCGCTGCTCGTCGCTCATCACGTCGAGCTCCACGACCACGGAGGTGACCCCGCCCAGCGCGCCGACCGCTGCCTCGACCCGCGACGTGAGGGTGTCCTTCATCGGGCAGCCGCTGATCGTCAGGTAGACGCCGATGCGCGCGGTGCCGTCGTCGTCGACCGTCGCCGACTTGACCATGCCGATCTCGGTGATCGGCCGGCGGATCTCCGGGTCCTCGACCGTGGCGAGCGCGGCCGTGAGCTGGTCCTGCGTGGGGAGCATGGGCTCCAGGCTAGCTGCGTGCCCTGATGGCCTCGGCGGTCGCGAGCACCCGCTCGGCGATGTCACGGTGCAGGTTCTCCACCATGCGGCCGTCGACGACCACGACACCCAGCCCGGACGCCTCCGCCTCGGCGAAGGCGTCCACGACCCGCCTGGCCTGGGCGATCTCGTCCTCCGACGGTGCCCACACGTCGTTCGCCGGCTCGACCTGCCCGGGATGGATGAGGGTCTTGCCGTCGAACCCGAGCTCCTTGCCCTGCAGGCACTCGGCACGGAAGCCGTCGAGGTCCTTCACGTCGTTGTAGACGCCGTCGACGATGGCCTTGCCCGCCTCCCGTGCACCGAGCAGGGCGGTCGCCAGGTGTGGCAGCAGGGGGGCGCGACCCGGTACGAGCGCAGCGCGGAGCTCCTTGACCAGGTCGTTGGTGCCCATGACGAGCACCGTCACCTGCGGGAAGGCCGCGATCTCCCGTACGGCGAACAGCGCCGCCGGCGTCTCCACCATCGCCCAGATCGGCACGTCGCCGGTGATCGCGGCCACCTGCGCGAGGTGCGCGGCACCGGAGACCTTGGGCACCACCACGGCGTCGGGGCGCGCCGCGGCCGCGGCGGCGAGGTCGGCAGCGCCCCACGGGGTGTCGAGGCCGTTGCAGCGGATGGTGAGCACCCTCCCGCCGTACTCGCCACTTGTGGCCGCGGCCACCGCGTTGGCCCGCGCGGCTTCCTTGGCGTCGGGCGCGACAGCGTCCTCGAGGTCGAAGATGATGGCGTCGGCGGGGAGGGTCTTGGCCTTCTCCAGCGCCCGCTCGTTCGAGCTCGGCATGTACAGCACCGACCGCAGGACCGCAACAGCTCGCCCGTCGCTCGCTTCGCCCCTCAGCTCGCTCCTCCTGCTCGCCATCACAGCCCGTACGCCTCCTTCAGGTCGGCGTCGCGGGCGGCCAGCTTGCGGGCGAGGTCGAGCACGACCTGGCACTGCTTGAAGGTCGCGTCGTCCTGCATCTTGCCGTCGAGCATCACAGCCCCACGGCCGTCCTCACCCATCGCCTCGACGACGCGCTTGGCCCAGTGGACCTCAGCGGGGTCGGGGGAGAAGACGCGCTTGGCGATCTCCACCTGCACCGGGTGCAGCGACCAGGCCCCGACGCAACCGAGCAGGTAGGCGTTGCGGAACTGGTCCTCGCACGCGACGACGTCCTTGATGTCACCGAACGGCCCGTAGTACGGGTAGATGCCGTTGGCCGCACAGGCGTCGACCATGCGCGCCACGGTGTAGTGCCACAGGTCCTGCTGGAAGGTCGCACGCGGCGCCTCGTCGCTGTGCGGGTCCTCGCGCACCAGGTAGCCGGGGTGGCCGCCCCCGACCCGCGTCGTCTTCATGCGTCGGTCGGCAGCCAGGTCCGCCGGACCGAGCGAGATGCCCTGCATGCGTGGCGACGCGGCCGCGATCTCCTCGACGTTCGCGACGCCGCGCGCTGTCTCGAGGATCGCGTGCACCAGCAGCGGCTTGGTCACACCGCCCTTGGCCTCGAGCTGAGCGAGCAGCCGGTCGACGTAGTGGATGTCCTCGGGGCCCTCGACCTTCGGCACCATGACGACGTCGAGCCTGTCACCGACCTCGGTCACCAGGGTCGTCAGGTCGTCAAGCGCCCACGGGCTGTCGAGGGAGTTGACCCGCGTCCACAGCTGCGTGTCGCCGAGGTCGACGGTCTTGGCGACGTGCACCAGGCCCGCCCGTGCCGCCTCCTTGTTGGAGGCCGCGATGGCGTCCTCGAGGTTGCCGAGGAGCACGTCCACCTGCGGGGCCAGGTCGGGGACCTTGGAGACCATCTTCTCGTTCGACGGGTCGAAGAAGTGGATCATCCTGCTCGGCGACCACGGCACCTCGGAGAGGGGTGCGGGAGCACCGACGGCGAGGGGGCGGAAGAAGTCCTTGGCGCTGCGCACGCATCCAGCCTACGAACCTTTGCAGGAGCAACTACGATGGTGGGCGTGACCACCGCGCGCACACGGCTCACCGACTCCCAGCTGGGGGCCTGGCGGCTCTTCCTGCGCGCGCACGCACAGATCACCCGGCGCCTGGAGCACGATCTGCTCACCGAGCAGGAGCTCCCGCTCGCGTCCTACGAGGTGCTGCTCCACCTCGCGGAGGCGCCCGGCAACCACCTGCGGATGACGGAGCTGGCCGACCGGGTGCTGCTGTCGCGCAGCGGCCTCACGCGCTTGGTCGACCGGCTCGAGGGCGAGGGCCTCGTCACCCGGGTTTCCTGCCCCAGCGACGCGCGCGGCACCAACGCGGTGCTCACCGAGGCGGGGCGTGACCGGTTGCGCAGCGCCGCCCCCACCCACCTGCGGGGGATCGCCGAGCACGTCACCGACCGCCTCACGCCCGAGGAGGTCACGCAGCTCTCGACCCTGATGCACAAGCTCCTGCTCGACCCGGTGTCACCCCCCGAGGGCGGGTGCGGTGGGGCGGAGGGCCTCTAGCAGCGCGGCAACGGCTTCCGACGACGGGTCGAGGTGGGCGAAGTGCCCACCCGGTACGACGACCAGCCGGGCATCGGAGGCTGCCGCGTAGTCCTGCGACTGCGACAGCGGCACGACGTCGTCGTCGGCTGCGTGCAGCAGGACTGTCGGCGTGCCGCTGGGCAGCAGGGCGAGCGGGTCGGCCTCGGCGTACCGGTCCGGGAAATCTTCGGGCGACCCCCCGACCAGCAGGTCCACGGCCCCGTCGCCGAGCCGCTGGGCGTGGGCCAGGGCGAGGCACGCGACCGGCGCCTGGGCGACGACCAGGGCGGGCGGTACGACGGGGGCGCCACCGGGCGTACCGGGGCGGCGAGAGCCGAGCCAGAGCGCGAGGTGGCCCCCGGCGGAGTGGCCCACCACCGCCACGCGTGCGGGGTCGACGCGAGGGTCGCGTACGGCGTGGTCGTAGGCCGCCGCCACGTCGAGCAGCGTGGCGGGCCACGGCGTGCCCGCCGGGGAGTACTCGACGTTCCAGACCAGGAAGCCCTGTGCTGCAAGGACCTCCGCGACCGGGTGCTCGAGGGTGAGGTCGTAGGCCGGTCGCCAGTACCCGCCGTGGACGAGCACCACCAGCGGGAACGGTCCGCGGCCCTGAGGCTCCCACCACTCGCCGTACCGGCGGGGTCCGGAGCCGTACCTATCCAGCGTCGGTCCCGCCCACGAACGGCTGGCTCAGCGTCCCCGTGTCCGGGTCGCTCGTCTCGGCACGCTTGCGGCGCTGCTCCGCGCGGCGGTCGCGGTCCTCGCGCTCCAGGCGCCCCCGCTCGTCGAAGGCGCTGTCGGTGGTCCGGGCGACGACCTCCTCCGCGAGGTCGCGCAGCTGGTCGCGCAGGAAGTCGCGGGTGGCGACCTCGCCGAGGGACAGGCGCAGGGAGGCGAGCTCGCGGCTGAGGTACTCCACGTCGGACTGCAGTCGCTGGTTCTGTGCCCGGTCCTCCTCCTGCGCGACGCGGTCGCGGTCGGCCTGGCGGTTCTGGGCGAGCAGGATGAGCGGTGCGGCGTACGACGCCTGCAGCGACAGGATGAGCGTGAGCAACGTGAAGTTCTTGCTGCGCGGGTCGAACTGCAGCGACTCCGGCGAAAGCGCGTTCCAGGCAAGCCAGACCGCGACGAACAGGGTCAGGTAGACGAGGAACCGGGCGGTGCCGAGGAACCGCGCGATCCGCTCGGAGAGCTTGCCGAAGGCGTCGGGGTCGTAGAAGGGGCGCGGCAGCGTCGCGCGCTGCTCCAGGGGCTGGTCGAGCCGCACCCGGCGGGCTCGCCGTGGCCGGCGGAGCTCAGCCACGGGTCCGCTCCGGGTGGTGGTCCGCGCGCCAGTTCGCGGGCAGCACGTGGTCGAGGACGTCGTCGACGGTGACGGCACCGATGAGCCGCTGCTCCGAGTCCACGACCGGGACGGCGACGAGGTTGTACGACGCGAGGTGCCGCGTCACCGCCGACAGCGGGACCTCCGGGGTGAGCGGGTCGATGTCGGTGTCGACCACGGCGGAGATCAGCGTCGACGGCGGCTCCCGGAGCAGCCGCTGGAAGTGCGCCGTGCCGAGGTACCTGCCGGTCGGGGTCTCGTACGGCGGCCGGACGACGTAGACCTGCGCGGCGAGGCTCGGGTGCAGGTCGGGGTGCCGGATCCGGGCGAGGGCCTCGGCGATGGTCGTGCCGGGTCCGAGGATCACGGGCTCGCTCGTCATGAGACCGCCAGCGGTGTCGTCGCTGTAGGCGAGCAGCTGGCGCACCGGCGCCGCCTCGTCCGGCTCCATCAGGTCGAGCAGCCGCTGCGCGTCGTCGGGCTGCATCTCGCCGAGCAGGTCGGCGGCGTCGTCGGGTGCCATCGCCTCGAGGACGTCGGCGGCCCGCTCGTCCTCCAGGCCGGCCATCAGCTCGACCTGCTCGTCCTCGGGCATCTCCTCGAGGACGTCGGCCAGCCGCTCGTCGTCGAGGGCGGCGGCGATCTCGTGGCGGCGCTTGTCGGACAGGTCGTGCATCACGCCCGCCAGGTCGGCCGGCCGCAGCTTCTCGAAGACCGCGAGCAGGTTCGCCGCGCCCTGGTCCCCTTCCCTCAGGGAGAACCCCGAGACCTCGTCCCAGGCGACCTGCTGCACGGGCGCGCGCCGGCGCCCCTGGCGCACGGCGACGCGGGCGACGAGCCAGTCGGTGCGGGTCTGCTCCATCGCCACGTCGACGACGGTGACCTCGGCGTCCTCGGCGAGCAGCCGCACCCGGCGGTCGAGCAGCTCGCCGAGCACGCGCGTCTCACCGGCACGCTGCTCGAAGCGGCGCAGGCTGACCGTACCGGTGTTCAGGAGCACGGCGTCGGACTCGAGGGAGGTCACCCGCGACATCGACACGAAGATGCGCCTGCGCTGCTGGATCTCCACGATGAGCCCGAGCGCCCGGGGTGCGTCCTTGCCGATGCGCAGCGCGACCACCACGTCGCGGACACGGCCAACCTGGTCGCCGTTGGGGTCGAAGACAGGGAGGCCGGCCAGACGTGCCACGAAGACGCGGGTGGCGGAGCTCACCGCGCGAGGCTACCGCCGGGCAACCCGCTTTCCCCGGTACGGCACGATGCGTGCAACCGACCGCAGGGAGACCGATGTGACGACGCTCGACCGCTTCCGCCTCGACGGCAAGGTGGCCCTGGTCACCGGTGCCTCCTCCGGGCTCGGTGTGGCCATCGCGCAGTGCCTGGCCGAGGCCGGGGCCGACGTGGTGCTCGGGGCACGCCGTCTCGACCGGTTGGAGGACACCAAGAAGCTCGTCGAGGCGACCGGTCGCAGGGCCATCACGGTGCAGACCGACGTGACAGACCCCGACCAGTGCACCGCGATGGTGGCCGCCGGGGTGGAGGCGTTCGGCAAGGTCAGCGTGCTGGTCAACAACGCCGGTTTCGGCTGGGCCGCACCGGCCACGCGAGAGACGCCGGAGGAGTTCCGCAAGGTCATCGACATCAACCTCAAC
Source organism: Mycobacteriales bacterium (assembly GCA_035526225.1). Lineage (GTDB taxonomy): Bacteria > Actinomycetota > Actinomycetes > Mycobacteriales > SCTD01 > RYN-111. The sequence continues at coordinate 11,384 of DATLCV010000005.1, read as the reverse complement.
GGGCAGTACTGGATGGCGCAGGCGTTCGGGCGGGCGGCCACTCCCATGCCCGGGGGAGGCGGCTCGATCATCAACATCTCGAGCGTCCTCGGGCTGAAGGCCTCCGCTGTGCCGCAGGCCGGCTACTCCGCGTCGAAGGCGGGGCTCATCGGGCTCACCCGTGATCTCGCGATGCAGTGGACGGGCCGCAAGGGCATCCGCGTCAACGCGATCGCCCCGGGCTACTTCCCGTCGGAGATGACCGACGAGATGGCCGAGGGCACAGCGGACATGATCAAGCTCGTCACCCCCATCGGGCGGCTGGGTGAGCCGCACGAGATCGGCGACGCCTGCGTCTACCTCGCCTCCGACGCCTCGTCGTACGTCACGGGCATCACCCTGCCGGTGGACGGCGGCATGGTGATGCCGTGACTGGTCACCTCGCCTTCGAGGTGGTGGACGTCTTCACCGACACCGCCTTCGCGGGCAACCCGCTCGCGGTCGTCCTCGGTGCCGAGCAGCTGCAGACCTCGCAGCTGCAGGCGCTCGCGCGCGAGTTCAACCTCTCCGAGACCGCCTTTCCGATGCCTGCCCCCGACGGCGATGACGTCGTCGCGCCCACCGCAACGTATGGGTTGCGCATCTTCACGCCGACCACCGAGCTGCCGTTCGCCGGGCACCCCTCCGTCGGCTCCGCGTCGGTGCTGCACCGCCTGGGCCGCATCGCGATCGGTCCGAACGTGCAGGCCTGCGGCGCGGGGCTGCTGCCCGTCGAGGTCAGTGAGGACAGCGTGACCCTCACGGGCGGTGCGCCGACGGTCGGCCCGCCGGTCGAGGCGGCGCCCGTCCTCACCGCGCTGGGCCTGCAGGACGCCGACCTGGTCGGGCCGGCGATCCGGTGGGCGGGCGCCGGGATCGAGTTCGCGCACGTGCTGGTGCGCCCCGAGGCCCTGGATGCGGTGCGGCCCGACACGGCGGCGGTCGCCGCCCTCGGTGGGTCCGGTGTCTCGCTGAGCAGCTGGGACGGCGAGACGGCTCGGACCCGGGTCTTCCCCGGCGGGGTGGGCATCTTCGAGGACCCGGCCACCGGGTCGGCGGCCCTCGGCTTCGGCGTCTTCCTGGCTGCATCAGATCTGCTCGGCGACGGCACGCACCAGTACGTCGTGCGCCAGGGTGTCGAGATGGGGCGTCCTTCCACGCTGCGCTGCTCCGTCGAGGTCTCGGGCGGCGTCGCGACGACCACCAGGGTGAGCGGCTCGAGCGTCCCGATCGCCAGGGGCGAGATCCGCGTCCCGTGAGGCCCACGGCCCGCGACCTGCTGCTCATGTCGGTCGCGCTCCTCGCGGTCTCCACCAGTGGTCCGCTGATCGCGGCGACGGCGGCGGTGCCAGCGCTGGCGATCGCCTTCTGGCGCAACGCGATGGCCGGTGCCGTGCTGCTGCCCTGGACGCTGGTCAGGCGCCGCCGTGAGCTGGTGGCCCTCGACCAGCGTGAGCGCCGCCTCGCACTGCTGGCCGGGCTGATGCTCGCTCTGCACTTCGGCACCTGGATCCCCGCGATCTCCTACACCAGCGTCGCGAGCGCCACGGCGCTCGTCGCGACGCAGCCGGTGTGGGCCGCTCTCATCAGCACCGCGCGTGGGGACCGCATCGCCCCGCGGGTCTGGGTCGGGATCGGGGTGGCGATCACCGGCGCCCTGCTGCTCACGGGTGCCGATCTCACCGTCTCCCGCGAGGCCCTGCTCGGCGACGGGCTTGCGGTGCTCGGTGGCGTCTTCGCCGCGGGGTACATGACCGCCGGCAGCGAGGTGCGTCGCAGCGTCACGACGACGACGTACACAGCCGTCTGCTACTCGACGACCGCCGTGCTGCTGCTCGTCGTGTGCCTGGTCGGCCGCCAGCGCCTGAGCGGGTACGACGGGGCGGACTGGCTGCGGCTGCTGGCCCTGACGGCGGGTGCCCAGCTGCTCGGCCACTCGCTGTTCAACGTCGTGCTCCGCAGGGTCAGCCCCACGGTGGTCAGCCTGTCGATCCTGTTCGAGATCCCCGGGGCGGCGCTCATCGCGGCGCTGTTCGTGTCGGGCCAGCACGTCCCGCTGCTCGCGCTGCCTGCCGCCGCCCTGCTCGTGGCCGGGCTGGCGATCGTGATCAGCAGCGGTCAGCGCGAGAGCGCGCCGGTCGAGTGAGTCAGGTGCCGGGTCTGACGCACGAGGGCGTGCCGATGACGTACCTGTCACCGGTCGCCTCGTCGAAGACGAGCCCGACGCCCAGCAGCGGGATGACGACCGGACCCGCGTCCTGGTTGCCGACCAGCCCCTGACCCACCCAGCGGTAGGTGATCGCGCTCAGCTCGGTGAGGGCCGTCCCCCGGCGGAGGGCCGGGACGCGGAATCCGGCCGCCGGCGCGTGCACGCGCACCTGATCGGTCGCCGTGCTCACCGAGCCGGTGGCCTCGCCCAGGAGGGTGAGGTAGGTGTTGGTCGCGGCGTCCTTCGCGAGGTAGCCGTAGTGGTATCTCGTGCCGGTGGGGTAGGTGCGGGCCGTCAGCGCGTAGCGGGTCGCCGAGCCCCGGAGCTGGAAGTAGAAGGCGTAGGCCCGGCCACCCGGCGACATCGGGTCGGGAACCTGTACGTCGGCCAAGCGGAGCACGGCGGTCACGGTCCGCCCGTCGCTGGCGATGTCCGCGCTGAGGAGGTCGTCCGTGTCACCGCCGGGCACCTGGGACACTGCCGCTGACCCTGCGTCGCCGCGGGCGTCGCTGACGAGGCGGCAGACCGGCCTCACCTTGCTGACTGCCGGGGCGGCGGCGGCCAGCAGCACGACCGTCAGCACCGACGTGCCGGCGACTGCGAGCCGCGACCCCCCGCCCAGGTGCACGGCCCTAGGAGCCGGGCTTCACGCAGGACGGCGTGCCGACGACGTAGCTCTTGCCCGTCGCCTCGTCGAACTGCAGGGTGAGCCCGCCGAGGGGCACCCGCTCGCCCCCGACCTCCTGCGAGGGCACGACGCCCTGCCCGAAGATGCGGTCGGCGCTCGCCGTCAGGGCAGAGAGCTTGATCCCCTTCGGCAGCTTCGTGCCGGAGGGCGCGAAGGCGGCGTTGGCAGCGGTGATCCGCACCTCCTTCTTCGCCGGGTCCACACTCCCGGTCGCCTCGCCGATCGTGTACCGGGTGTTGACGCCGGTGCTCTCGTCCAGGGCGGTGTAGCCGAACAGGTACTTCGTGCCGGTGGGGTAGGTGCGGGCGGCGAGGAAGAGCGTGTTCTCGGAGCCGCGGGCGCTGAACTCCAGCCCGAGCGAGCGCCCGAGGACCGCTGGGTCGGGCTGCGCCATCGCGGCCATCCGCAGGACCGCGGTGATCTTCTTGCCGTCGCTGGCGACGTCCGCGCTCACGATGTCGTCGTTGGCGTCGCCCGGCACGGGATCGATGCCGGCGTCGCCCTGAGGGTCGGTGAGCAGGTTGCAGACCGGCTTGGGAGCCGGCCTCTTCGCCGCGTGTGCAGCGGTCACGGCGCCGAGGGGCAGCAGCGACACGACGAGGACGATGGCACGGACCTTCATGGTTCCCCCTGGAGCCTTGTACGGGTGCGTGGTGCTGGCTTCGCCGTACCGGGGGGAACTCCTGCAACGGGCGTGAGGGGCGTCACTCGGACCGGGTGGCTACCGGCCGGTAACCGGTGGGACACTGGCGGGAGCTGTGACACCTGTTCGCTGCGGCGTTCGCCGGCTAGCACGCGCCGCCGGCTCTCTTCTCCGCTCACACCGGCCCACGAGGGAGCACAACCATGGGACGCCTGGCCACGACCGAGGGCCTCACCGAGATCCAGCAGGAGATCCTGTCGACGGTGCGAACCTTCGTGGACAAGGAGATCATCCCGCACGCCACCGAGCTCGAGCACAAGGACGAGTTCCCCGAGGCGATCGTCGAGGGGATGAAGGAGATGGGGCTGTTCGGCCTCATGATCCCCGAGGAGTACGGCGGTCTCGGCGAGTCGCTGCTGACCTACGCGCTGGTTGTCGAGGAGATCGCCCGCGGCTGGATGAGCGTCTCCGGCGTCATCAACACGCACTTCATCGTCGCCTACATGCTCAAGCAGCACGGCACCGACGAGCAGAAGAGCAGACTGCTCCCGCTCATGGCGACGGGGGAGCTGCGCGGCGGCTTCTCGATGAGCGAGCCCGGCTGCGGCTCCGACGTGGCGGGCATCAAGAGCAAGGCGGTCCGCGACGGCGAGGAGTACGTGCTCGACGGCCAGAAGATGTGGCTCACCAACGGCGCCCGCGCGGGCATCATCGCGACCCTGGTGAAGACCGACGAGGGCGGCGACACCGTCTACAAGAACATGACGACCTTCCTGCTGGAGAAGGAGCCCGGCTTCGGTACGACGGCCCAGGGCGTCACCATCCCCGGCAAGATCGAGAAGATGGGCTACAAGGGCGTCGAGACCACCGAGATGGTGCTGGAGGGCGCCCGCGTCCCCGCCTCCTCGGTGCTCGGTGGCGAGGCCGGCAGGGGCAAGGGCTTCTACCAGATGATGGACGGCATCGAGGTCGGCCGCGTCAACGTGGCGGCCCGTGCCTGTGGCATCTCGATCCGGGCCTTCGAGCTCGCCATCGCCTACGCCCAGCAGCGCGTCACCTTCGGCAAGCCGCTCGTCGGCCACCAGGCCATCCAGTTCAAGCTGGCCGAGATGGCCACCAAGGTCGAGGCCTCGCACGCGCTCATGGTCAACGCGGCACGGCTGAAGGACAGCGGCAAGCGCAACGACGTCGAGGCCGGCATGGCCAAGCTGCTCGCGAGCGAGTACTGCGCCGAGGTCACCCAGGAGTCCTTCCGCATCCACGGCGGCTACGGCTACTCCAAGGAGTACGAGATCGAGCGGCTCATGCGCGAGGCGCCGTTCCTGCTCATCGGTGAGGGCACGTCCGAGATCCAGAAGACCATCATCAGCCGCGGCCTGCTGAAGGACTACAGCCTCAAGACCTGAGGCCACGGCGGGGCGCGCGTGGCGTAGACGTGGGCAAAACGGGCACGTAGGGCTGGAGCCCCTAAGCCCCCGAGGAGCCCTGCATGCGTGTGCGCGCTCGCACCCGTCTTCTTGTCCTGGCCGTTGCGGCCGTCGCCGTCGCACCCGCGTTGCCGACGGCGTCGGCCGGTCAGGGCTCGCTGCGGGTCGAGGTCCTGTCGGGACGCGCCGATCTCGTCACGGGTGGGGATGCCCTCGTGGGCGTCGTGCTGCCGGCTGGGGCGCAGCAGGACGTGGCGGCCAGCCGGGGAGGTATCCGGCTGCCCAAGGTTCGTCTGGGCCACCGGGACCTGACGTCCGCCTTCAGGTTCACGGCCTCGAACCGGGTCGTCGGGCTCGTCACCGGCCTGCGCCCCGGGAGATCCGTGCTGGAGGTGTCGATCAAGGGGTCGCGGGCGCGCATCACCCTGGTGAACCACTCGATCGACGGGCCGGTCTTCTCGGGCCCGCAGATCCTGCCGTGGGCCTGCGCTGCCGGCACGACCGGCAAGCAGTGCCACCGGGCGCCGCGTTACACGATGAAGTACCTCCCGACCGGTACGAGCGACCTGCGCGCCAGCGCGGCCGGCTCGGGGGTTGCTTCGTCGTACCAGGACTACGACCCGGACAACCCGCCGCCCGCCGAGTCCATCGCCACCACGACCACGCAGACCGGCGCGACGGTGCCGTTCATCGTGCGCGTCGAGGAGGGCTACCTCGACCGCGACCAGTACCGGATCGCGGCGCTCTACCAGCCCGGGAAGCCCTGGACGGCGCTGCGCCCGCAGCCGCAGTTCAACCACAAGCTCGTGCTGACCCACGGGGCGAGCTGCGACACCGAGTACAAGAGCGGGTCGGCGCCGGACGTGATGGACACCCGGGCCCTGGCCGCGGGCTTCGTCGTCGCGAGCCACGCGCTCGACAACGCCGGCCACAACTGCAACCTCCTCACCCAGGCCGAGTCGCTGGTGATGACGAAGGAGCGGGTGATCGAGCAGTACGGCACGCTGCGCTACACGATCGGCTCGGGTTGCTCGGGCGGCTCGCTCGTGCAGCAGCAGGTCGCCAACGCCTACCCCGGCGTCTACCAGGGCATCAGCCCGCAGTGCTCGTTCCCGGACGCGTGGAGCTCGGCGCAGCAGTACGTCGACTACCTCGGGCTGCTGCGCTACTTCCAGGACCCGTCACGCTGGTCGCCAGGCACCGTGTGGGACCCGGAGGCGATCAGCCAGGTCATGGGTCACCCCAACGTCGCCAACCCCGTCACCTTCACCAACGTCATCCCCAACAGCAGCGACCCGTCGCGGTCCTGCCCTGGTGTCGCGCAGGGACAGGTCTACGACCCCCGCACCAACCCGCGGGGGGTCAAGTGCACGCTGCAGGACTACATGGTCAACCTGTTCGGCAAGCGGCCTGACGGGTTCGCGAACCGCGGCATCGGCAACGTGGGCATCCAGTACGGCCTGGCCGGGCTGCGCACCGGGCTGCTGTCGCCGCAGCAGTTCGTGGACCTCAACGCGCACGTCGGCGGCATCGACATCCACGGCGACCGCAGCGCGAACCGGCTCGCGGGTGACCTCGCCGGCCTGCAGCGCGCGTACAGCGCCGGTGCCGTCAACAGCGGCAACAACCTGGACCAGGTCGCGATCATCGACCTGCGCGGGCCCGACCCGGGTGCCTTCCACGACGTCTACCGCACCTACGTCATGCGGGCCCGGTTGCTGCGCGAGTTCGGGACCGCCGCGAACCAGGTCCTGTGGCGTGGCCAAGCTCCCCTGATCGGCGACCCGTCGTACGCGGACGAGGCGATCTTCGCCCTCGACAGGTGGCTCGCCCGGGTGGAGGCCGACCGCCGGTCGCTCCCGCTGGCCCAGAAGCTCCTCGCGGACAAGCCGAGCGATGTCGGCGACCGCTGCACCAACGGGGCCGGGCAGAGCCTCCCTGCGGAGGTCTGCGACCAGACCGTTGCTGCCTACGCCTCACCGCGGATCGCGGCCGGTGGCCCGCTGACCGACGACGTGCTCGCCTGCCGGCTCAAGCCGCTGCGCCGCGACGACTACAGCGTCGCGTTCACCGACGCCCAGTGGGCCGCGCTGAAGAAGGCGTTCCCGACCGGTGTCTGCGACTACAGCAAGCCCGGCATCGGTCAGCGCGGCGCCATCGGCTGGCTCACCTTCCAGGACGCCAAGGGCAAGGTCGTGTACGGCGGCAAGCCGCTCGGCGCGTCCCCGCGGAGCACGCGGCGCTGACCCTCCCCCTCCGCAACGTCCTCACGCGCACGCGGGGTGCTAGGGGCGATCGGGAGGACGTTGCGCCGTGGCTAGGGTCCTCGGGGTGACCTATGACGGGGTGCTGCGGAGCGTCGAGGCGCACCTCGTCGGGACGCTCGGTCCGTGCAGCGGACGGGCCGGCGTCAGCTTCCTGGGCAGCGAGCAGATCGAGGTGCTGAGGTTCTCGGCGGAGGGCGTCGTCCGCTACGTCACCCTCGGGATGTCGCGGTACCCGATGGCAGACCCCGGCAGCGAGCTCGTCGCGCAGCACGGACCCCGCGCGGAGCTGGTGCTTACGGTGCGGGGCGCCCAGGACAGCGTGCTGCGGCGGCTCGCGGTCCTCGCCTCGAGCCCGGTCGTGGAAGGGGTCGTCGTCTCCGCCGGGGCGGGGCTGGACGTGGCCGAGCCCCTCTGGGACGGCGCGCGCTTCACCGCTGTGCTCGTGGGGCAGCCGGGCGGTCTGGTGGCTGACCTGCCAGTCGAGGGTGATGAGCCGGTGCGGTTCCTCCCGGTGCTCCCGATGACGCCGAACGAGGCCGCCTGGAAGCGGGTCCACGGCGCGGCTGCCCTCGAGGAGCGCTGGCTGGCCCAGGGCCTCGACCTGCGCGACCCGTTCCGACCCGAGGCGGACCTCGGCTGAGCCGGCTCGGGTGCGCGCTCGCGAGCGCGCGCCCGCCCGAGTGGCCGCGCACACCTGGCGGCAGGGCTGAGAGGCTGTGCGCGTGAGGGACCTTGTCGCCCGCTTCCGCGAGCAGGCCGCCGGGTGCCGGAGCTACGGCAGCGCCCTCTCCGGCGCGCTCCTGGAGGGTGCCGCCGACGACCTCGAGGCCGGCGGTGTCGTCGCCGACCTGATGGCGCCGCACGCCGGCGACCCCGGCGGAACGGTCCCCGCGTTGCGGCTAGCCGGGTCGCTGCACCGACTGGTCCTGCAGGGGCGCGCGCCGTCGCTCGCGGCCTACTACCCGAGTGTCGGGGGCACAGCTCCGGCGGAGCAGGTGTGGCCGGCCGCGCGCGAGACCGTGGCAGTGCACCTCGACGAGCTGCGTGGACTGGTCCGCCGGACCGTCCAGACGAACGAGGTCGGGCGCGCCGCGGTCCTGCTCGGAGTTCTGCAGCTGCTGCCCGGACCGGTGCGGCTGCTCGAGATCGGCGCCAGCGCCGGCCTGAACCTGCGGTGCGACCGGTTCGCCTACGAGGTGGGCGAGCAGGTGCTCGGGGACCCCGGCAGCCCGGTGCGGCTGGTGCAGCCCTGGGAGGGGCGTCGCCCGCCGTACCGGGGGACTCAGGTGGTGGAGCGGCGCGGGTGCGACCCGAACCCGCTCGACCCCACGACGGAGGAGGGACGGCTGACGCTGACCTCCTACGTGTGGCCGGACCAGCTGGACCGGCTGGCGCGGCTGCGGGCCGCCCTCGACGTCGCGACGGCGGTGCCGGCCGAGGTGCAGCGGGCCGGTGCGCTGGAGTTCCTGCGACGCGAGATCGGCGCGCGCACCGACGTGACGACCCTGGTGTGGCACAGCGTCGTGTGGCAGTACGTCCACCCCGACGAGCGGGCTGCCGTCGACGAGCTCTTGGACCACTGCGAGGGCCCGGTCGTGCGGGCCAGCATGGAGCCGAACCGCATCGGCGAGGGGCACGTCTTCCAGGTGCACCTGCGACGGGCGGGGCATGACCCGGTGCACGTCGCGGACTGCCACGGCCACGGACCGCCGGTGCGCTGGACGGGTGCGACACTGGAGGGGTGACGGCCACTCTCGTGTACGACGGCGACTGCGCCTTCTGCACGTCCAGCGTGCGGTGGGTGACCCGCCTGCACCTCGGGGCAGACGTCGTGATCGCCTGGCAGCACGCCGATCTCGCCTCCTTGGGCCTCACGCAGCAGCAGTGCGAGGACAAGATGCAGCTTGTGCTCCCCACCGGCACGTGGGCCGGGCACGCTGCCGCAGGCAGGCTCCTGCTGCGCAGCCAGTGGTACTGGAAGCCCGTCGGGCAGCTCCTGCTCACCCCGCCGTTCTCCTGGCTGGCCCGCGGCGTCTACCGCTGGATCGCCGACCACCGCGACAAGATGCCCGGCGGCACACCCGCTTGCGCGCTCCCGCAGGACCAGCGCCCGGTCTCGAGGCCTCCTCAGCAGCGATCAGCCGGCTGACCCGGTCAGGCCGTCCGCACCGAGCGCACGCACTCCCGCACGACCTCCGGGTCGGCCCAGAACCGCGCCCCCGGCTGGCCCTGGGGCCAGTAGACGACGAGCTCGTCGAAACCCAGGGCCAGGGCCTGGTCGGCGGCCGCCGTGAAGGACGCCAGGCTGCTCAGCGGCCGGTCGTCGGACCACCCCAGCAACAGCGAACGACGGAGCGACGCCGGCTCGCGGCCCTCGCGTTGGCACGCCTGCTCGAGCCCGCTCACCTGGGTCGAGACGAGGTCCCAGAACTGCGAGCCCGACAGGCCGCTGGCCTTCGGGCCGCCGTAGGTGCTCCACCCGTCAGCGTGCCGTGCCACGGTCGTCATCGCACGGGGTCCGTGGGCGGCCAGCATCAGGTGCGGCGGTTCGACGCCGGGGGCGTGTGCGGCGACGGCCACGCCGAGGTCCCGCGCCGGCTCGCCACCCGCCCAGAGCACCCGCAGGTCGGCCACCACGGACTCGAAGCGCGCCGCGAGCTCAGTGGGTGTGGGAGCGGCCAGACCGGCCGCCACTGCGTCCAGTGCGGCGCCGGCACCCAGCCCGAGCACGAAGCGCCCGCCGCTGAGGTCCGCGAGGGTGGCGGACTGTCGCGCGAGCACGGCCGGCGGACGCACCGCCGCTGAGGCGACCAGCGTCCCCAGCTGCAGTCCCTCGGTGACACCGGCCGCGGCCGCCAGCGTGGTCCACCCGTCAGCCCACCACTGCCCTGCCATCGTCGGGTGGGTCAGGTGGTCCGCGGTGTAGGCGATGTCGAACCCGGCCTCCTCGGCCTGCTGCCATGTCTCGCGCGCGTCCGCCCACGGCTCGGACGGGAGGATCAGCGTGCCCACCCGCAGGTCCATGCGGGTCAGTGTGGCACCGGACCCCGTGCCGGGGTGACACCGATCACGCTGCGAGACTGTGCGGCAACGTTTCCGCCGTACCAGGGAGTCTGACGTGCAGTTCGGCCGCAGCTACGAGGAGTTCGAGGTCGGCGCGACCTACAAGCACTGGCCGGGCAAGACGGTCACCGAGTACGACGACCACCTGTTCTGCCTGCTGACGATGAACCACCACCCGCTGCACCTCGACGCGAACTACGCGGAGCAGACGACCGACTTCGGCAAGAACGTCGTGGTGGGCAACTACGTCTACTCGCTGCTGCTCGGCATGTCGGTCCCCGACATCAGCGGCAAGGCCATCGCCAACCTCGAGGTGGAGTCGCTCAAGCACGTCGCCCCGACGTTCCACGGGGACACGATCTACGGCGAGACGACCGTGCTCGACAAGACCGAGTCGAAGTCGAAGGACGACCGCGGCATCGTCTACGTCGAGACGAAGGGGTACAACCAGGACGGCGTCCTGGTGTGCGTCTTCCGGCGCAAGGTGATGGTGCCGAAGCAGAGCTACCTCGACGCCCGCGGCGGCGAGCAGCCCGGACGCCCTGTCCTCCAGGAGTAGCCCTTCGTGGCCTTGACGGGCCGTGATCGCTCCCCGCACCGTGTGGGGCATGTCGCTCCCCGGCCGATGCCCCCGGTGCGGCGAGCACCTTCGCGCGCCGGGGCTCATGTCCAGCGCGTGGACGTGCGAGGAGCACGGGCCCGTGCACCCCTACTTCCAGGGGCGGCCCGAGGCGCTGACCCAGGTGTCAGGAACCGCTCGGGTCCCGCTGTGGGCGCCCTGGCCCCCGCTGCACGGCTGGACCGTCGGCGGGCTCGGCTGGTGCGGAGACGAGCGCACCGGTGCGGTCGCGACGCTGCTGGCGATGGCCGGCCCCTCCCCGCTGGGTGGTCCGGCGGACCTGGTGCTCGTGGCGGAGGAGCCGGGGACTGGCCTCGGCGCGCGCGTCTCCGGGGTGGACGGCGTCGACCCGGGCAACCTCCCCGATCGGGCGCCCGAGGCCAAGGTCCTCGCGAACGGGCACCCGACGCCGCTGTGGCGCACCGAGTCGGCACCCGATCGCTGCGCCTT
>DATLCV010000065.1:0-12056 GCA_035526225.1 Mycobacteriales bacterium | reverse complement strand
GGCAGGCGCTGCCGGGGCGGCTCGACGGTCAGCAGGACGTGCGGTGGCGCGAGCCCGGCATCGACTACCTCACGCCGTACTGGGTGATCCGGTACTTCACCGAGGTCGCTCCCCCGGCGGCGAGCCCCTTCCCCGCATGGGTAGGCCCCGCCAGCCGCTGACGCCCCTGCACCTCCGTTCTCTTGCGCCCTGATCCACTTTGAGCCCGAGCCCTCGCGCTGAGCGTGGGCGCAAGAACGCCGCTCGACATCGATCGGGGTGGCGTAGCAGGGTCGAGAACGCGACCGCTGGAGCGGTCTGGTGGCAAGGCGCCCCCTTCGCGCACGAGCGGCGCGCAGGTTGTCACCCTCAGGGCGGGGGGAACTCGCGGGCGAGCTCGGTGAGCAGGGCAGTCGCCTGCTCCGGGTCCGCTCCGCGGGCGACTGCCAGGCCGAGCAGGTACGTCGTGACCGGGGCAGCCGGCCGAGCCACCGCGTGTGCCGCCTCGCGCGCCAGGTCGAGCACCAGAGTCACGTCGACCTCGTCGCTCAGCCCCAACGCGTCCCGCACGGCCGCCACCCAGTCGTCCACCGTGCTCATCCCCGTCATGCGCGCTCCCCTCGGCCTCGGCGAGCGAAGTCTGTCAGGCGAGGAGGCGCTCGTCCTCGCGGAGGGCGACCTCGACGTCACCGTCGACGACCCGCACGTCGTGCGTGCCGAGCCACAGCTCAGGGAGGTCCAGGCACCGCCCGGTGGCGAGCTCGTAGGCCTGCTTGTGCATCGGGCTGATGAGCACGTCGACGTCGCCGCGCGAGCCGACGATGCCGCGCGACATCACCATCGCGCCGCTGACCGGGTCGAGGTTGTCCACGGCGTACACCTGGTCGCCGCGGGTCCGGACGAGGGCAACCTGCTCACCACCGACGAGGACGCACACGGCGCGCTCGACAGGGAGCCGGGTGAAGGGGCAGACGGGGTACCAGCTCATGAGCGGACCACCTCCAGGGGCAGCAGGGGACGGTGCTGGCCGCGCTCGACGACGCGGCGGATCGAGGGGTCGGGGATCTCGGGGGCGTTGACGAAGTGCACGAACCGCTCGAGGCGCGAGGGGTCGGCGAGGGTGTCGGCCCACTCGTCGCTGTAGGTCTGCACGTGGCGCGCAACGGCGGCGTCGAGCTCGGCGCACAGGCCGAGGGAGTCCTCGACGATCACGTCACGGATGTGGTCCAGGCCGGTGGCCTCGACCCACGGCGCCGTGCGCTGCAGCCGCTCGCCGGTGAAGACGTAGAGCATCAAGAAGCGGTCGGTGTACCTGACCAGCTCCTCTGTCGTCAGGTCGGTGAGCAGCAGGTCGGCGTGCCGGGGCGTGAACCCGCCGTTCCCCCCGACGTAGAGGTTCCAGCCGTTGTCGGTGGCGATGACACCGACGTCCTTGCTGCGCGCCTCCGCGCACTCGCGAGCGCACCCGCTGACCGCCAGCTTGATCTTGTGCGGCGCCCGCAGGCCCCGGTACCGCAGCTCCAAGGCCACGGCGAGCGAGGTGGAGTCCTGCACGCCGTACCGGCACCAGGTCGAGCCGACGCACGACTTCACGGTGCGCAGCGACTTGCCGTAGGCGTGGCCGCTCTCCAGCCCGGCGGCCACGAGCCGCTGCCAGATCAGTGGCAGCTGCTCGACCCGCGCGCCGAACAGGTCGATCCGCTGGCCGCCGGTGATCTTCGTGTAGAGCCCGAAGTCCTTGGCAACCGAGGCGATCGCGAGCAGCTGGTCGGGCGTCACCTCGCCGCCGGGAAGCCGCGGCACGACGGAGTACGACCCGTCCTTCTGCAGGTTGGCGAGCATGTGGTCGTTGGTGTCCTGCAGCGCGCCCTGCTCGCCGTCGAGGATGTACCCGTTCCCGAGCGAGGCCAGGATCGAGGCCGCTGTCGGCTTGCACACGTCACAGCCGAGCCCCACGCCGTACGACGAGAGCAACTCGCTCCACGTCGTGATGCCCTTGACGCGGATGACCTCGAACATCTCCTTGCGGGAGAGGGTGAAGTGCTCGCAGAGCGCGTTGCTGACGACCAGCCCCTGGGCGGCTCGCTCCTTCGCCACGAGCGACTTCACGAGGTTCAGGCAGGAGCCGCAGCTCGTGCCCGCCTTCGTGCACTCCTTGACGTAGCCGACCTCGGGCGTGTGCTCCGCCGCTGCGCAGATCTCTGCCTTGGTCACCGCGTTGCACGTGCACACCTGCGCGTCGTCGGGCAGCTCGAGCTGGACTGCACCGCCGGCCGGGGCGATCAGGTCGGCCGGGTTCATCGTCAGGCCGCTGCCCACGAGGGGGCGCAGCGAGGCGTAGGCCGAGGCGTCGCCGACGAGGATGCCGCCGAGCAGCAGCTTCGCGTCGTCGGAGACCACGAGCTTCTTGTAGACGCCCTGCACCGGGTCTGCCCACACGAGCTCGAGCGCTCCCGGCGTCGCCGCGAAGGCGTCCCCGAAGCTGGCGACGTCGATGCCCAGGCACTTGAGCTTGGTGGACAGGTCGGCCCCGTCGAAGGTCCCGGAGCCGCCGAGCAGCCGGTCGACGACGACCTCGGCCATGGCGTAACCAGGAGCGACGAGCCCCCACGTGCGGCCCAGCGCGGAGGCGCACTCCCCCACCGCGTAGACGTCCGGCGCGCTCGTCGCGCAGGCGGCGTCGACGACGATCCCACCGCGCTCGCCGACCTCGATCCCCGCGGCCCGCGCGAGCGCGTCCGCCGGCCGGATGCCCGCGGAGAACACGACGAGGTCGGTGTCCAGGGTGGTTCCGTCGGCGAAGGTGAGCCGCAGGCCGTCCTCGCCGGAGGTGATCTCCTGCGTCGAGGCACCGAGCAGCACCTGGACGCCGAGTCCCTCGACCAGCCGGCGCAGCGCCTCACCGCCACCCGCGTCGACCTGCACGGGCATGAGCCGCGGCGCGAACTCGACCACCGTGGTGTCCAGCCCGAGGGTCTGCAGTGCCTGCGCCGCCTCGAGCCCCAGCAGCCCGCCGCCGATCACGACGCCGCTGCGGGACGTCCCGGCGTACAGCTTGATGGCCTCGAGGTCCTCCACCGTGCGGTAGACGAACCGTCCCTCGCCGGTTGCCCCCGGCACGGGCGGAACGAACGGCACCGAGCCGGTCGCGAGCACGAGGGCGTCGTAGGGCGTGACCAGTCCGCTCGCGGAGGTCACCGTGCGGGCCGTGGTGTCCACCGTGACGACCGGGTCGGCCAGCCGCAGCTCGACGGCGGGGTGTGACACGGGCGCGAGCCCCAGCGAGGCACCGGCGAACCACGACGACAGGGCCACGCGGTCGTAGGCGTGCACGCCCTCCTCGGCATGCACGACGACGTCCCACCCCGCCGTGAGCCCGCGGGCGACAGCGACCTCCACCACCTTGTGGCCGACCATGCCGTGCCCGACGACGACCAGCGTTCTCCTCATGCGACTGTCCTCTCCGGGGCAGCGGGGGCGAGCAGGTCCTTCACGACCGAGGTGCAGGTGCCGCAGCCGGTCGTGGCGCGCGTCTTCAGCGCGACCTCGGGGACCGTGCGGCAGCCGGAGTGCCGGATCTGCCCCGCAGTGACGGCGTTGCACGTGCACACCGTGTCGCCGTCCTCCAGCACCGTGCTCGCACGTCGCGGCGCGACGAGGAGCGACACCCGGTCGGCGGGCAGCGGGGTCTGCCGGTCGAAGTGCTGCGTGACGGTCCCTGCGGTCGCGAGGTCGCCAAGGAGCAGCGCGCCCACGAGGAGCCCGTCACGCACGACGAGCTTCTTGTAGACGCACCGCGCCGGGTCGGACAGCACCACGACCTCGAGGCCGTCGGTCGCGTCGTCGAGGGTGGCGCTGGTGTCACCCATCGCGGCGACCTCGAGATCCATCGCCTTGAGCCGTGTGACCAGCCGGGACCCCGTGTAGGACGCCGGGCTGCCGGTCAGGACGTCGGCAAGCACCGCGGCCTGCTCCCACGCCGGGGCGACGAGCCCGTAGACCTCCCCGCGGTGCTGCGCGCACTCGCCGATGGCGTAGACCGAGGGATCGGAGGTGCGCAGCTCGTCGTCGACGACGATCCCGCGCTCGACCGCGAGGTCTGCGGAGCGAGCGAGGGACACCTGGGGCCTGACCCCGCACGCGAGCACCACGAGCTCGCCGTGCACCACGCGGCCGTCCGCGAGCCCGACCCCCGCCACGCTGCGGCTCCCGAGCACCCGGCTCGCGAAGGAGCCCAGGTGCACCCCGACACCGAGCGCCTCGACGGAGCGGCGCAGCACCGCACCGCCGGGCGGGTCGAGCTGCATGTCCATGAGGTGGCCCATGCCGTGCACGACCTCGACCTGCAGCCCGTGCTGCAGCAGCCCGCGCGCCGCCTCGAGCCCGAGCAGCCCGCCACCCACCACGATCGCGCGGGTGGCGCGCTTGGCCCGGGCGGCGATGGCGGCGCAGTCCTCGAGCGTCCGGAACACGAAGACGCCGTCGAGCAGCTTCCCGTCGGGTCCCGCGATGCCCTGCACCGGCGGCACGACCGGCTCGCTGCCGGTGGCGAGCACCAGCACGTCGTACGGCGTGTTGCTGCCGTCAGCGGCGTGCACCTGCTTGACGATCCGGTCGATGCCGACGACGGCAGTGCCGAGCCGGCGTACGGCGCCGTCGACCGCGCGCAGCGCGACCTCTGCCGCGGGGCGCTTCCCGGCGAGGACGTCGGACAGCAGGATCCGGTTGTACGCGGGCCGGCTCTCCGCACCGAAGACGGTGACGTCGAGGGAGGGGTCGCGGCGCAGCAGCTCCTCGACGACACGCGCGCCGGCCATCCCGTTCCCGACGACGACGACCCGGGTCATGCGGTCACCCGCTCCACGCGCGCGGCACACGCCTTGAACTGGGGCATCCGGCTGATCGGGTCGAGCCAGTCGCCGGTGAGGGAGTTGGCGCGCCGCTTGCCGGCCCAGTGGAACGGCACGAACACGGTGTCCGGGCGGATCGCGTCGGTGACCTTCGCCGCGAGCCAGGCCTCGCCGCGCACGGTCGAGACCTTGACCCGCTCGCCGTCGGTGATGCCGAGCCGGTCGGCGGTGTCCTCGTGCAGCTCCACGTAGGCCTCTCCTGGAAGTGCTGCGATGCGGCGGGTCTGCGCGCCGGACTGGTACTGCATGGCC
This sequence comes from Mycobacteriales bacterium, assembly GCA_035526225.1. Classification (GTDB taxonomy): domain Bacteria; phylum Actinomycetota; class Actinomycetes; order Mycobacteriales; family SCTD01; genus RYN-111. The sequence continues at coordinate 6,915 of DATLCV010000065.1, read as the reverse complement.
ACGCGGCCGGTGGTCAGCCGGAGCGGGAACGCCTCGCTCACCGGCTCCACCTCCACCGGCTGGTCGACGGCGACGAAGCGGGCCCGACCGTCGGGGGTGGCGAAGCGGTCCAGGAACAACCGGGGCGTACCGGGGTGGTCGGTCGACGGGCACGGCCAGTGCAGCTGCTCCCCCGCGGCCAGGCGGGCATGGCTGATGCCCGCGTAGTCGGCGACCCCACCGGCGGAGGCCCGACCGAGCTCCTCCATCACCTTCACCGGGTCGGTGGAGAAGCCGGTGCGGACGCCCAGCCGCGCGGCGAGCGCGTGGAAGACCTCCAGGTCCGAGCGCACCCCCATCGGGGGGTCGAGGGCCTTGCGGCGCAGCAGCACGCGGCCCTCCAGGTTCGTGGTGGTGCCGCTCTCCTCCGCCCACTGGGTCGTGGGCAGCACGACGTCCGCGAGCGCTGCGGTCTCGGACAGCACGAGGTCGCTGACGACGAGCAGGTCGAGGGAGGCGAGCCGCTGCGCGACGTGCCGGGCGTTGGGCGCGCTGACGACCGGGTTGGAGGCGAACACGAGCAGCGCCGACGGACCTCCCCCGTCACCGAGGCTGTCGAGCAGCTCGTAGGCGCTCTTCCCCGGCCCGGGGATCGTGTCCGGGTGCACGCCCCACACACCGGCGACGTGGGCGCGGGCGACCGGGTCGCTGATGGAGCGATAGCCGGGGAGCTGGTCGGCCTTCTGCCCGTGCTCGCGCCCGCCCTGGCCGTTGCCCTGCCCGGTGAGGGTGCCCCAGCCGGCGCCGGGCGCACCCGGCAGCCCGAGCGCGAGCGCCAGGTTGATCCAGGAGGTCGCCGTGTCGACGCCGTGCGCGTGCTGCTCCGCCCCCCGCGCGGTGAGGACCATCGCCCGCTCCGCCCGCGCCAGCAGCCGCACGGCCCGGCGCAGGTCTGGCTCGGCGACCCCCGTGAGGCGCTCGACCCTGCCGGGCCACCAGCCGGCCACGACCTCCAGCACGCCCTCGAAACCGGTCGTCCGCTCGGTCACGTACGCCGTGTCGACCAGGCCTTCCTCGAGGGCCACGAAGAGCATGCCGTTCGCCAGCGCCAGGTCGGTGCCCGGCTGCGGGGCCAGGTGCAGGTCCGCCGCCTCGGCAGTCGCCGTACGTCGGGGGTCGACGACGACGAGCGAGCCCCCCGCCTCGCGCATCCGGGTGAGGTGCTGCACGAACGGCGGCATCGTCTCCGCCGGGTTGGAACCCACGAGCATCGCCGCATCGGCGGCACCGAGGTCCGCCAGCGGGAAGGGCAGCCCGCGGTCCAGGCCGAACGCACGGTTCCCCGCGGCCGCGGCGCTGCTCATGCAGAACCGGCCGTTGTAGTCGATCTGGCTGGTGCGCAGCACGACCCGGGCGAGCTTGCCCAGGAGGTAGGCCTTCTCGTTGGTGAGGCCGCCGCCGCCGAACACACCGACCTTGTCGGCACCACCCTCTTGGGCGGTCCGGATGCCGGCGACGATCCGGTCGAGCGCCTCGTCCCAGCCGGCTGTGCGCAGCGGGCCGCCCTTGCGGTCTCGCACGAGCGGGTTCGTCAGCCGCTCGGGACTGCGGAGCAGGGCCGCCGACGTCCAGCCCTTGCGGCACAGCCCGCTCTCGCCGGCACCGACCTCACCGGAGGGGGTCACGGTCATGCCGCACTGCAGGGCGCAGTAGGGGCAGTGGGTCGCGACGGGCATGACACCAAACCTGCGGTGCGGGCGTCTCGGACCCGTGTCCCGGTTGTGTCGTCCGTGTGACGAGGTGCTCATCGCGACACTTCGCACGCGTGCAACTCCAGGTGACATGCCCTGGAAACACTGAGGTAACGAGCAGCAGGCAAGGTGTTGACGTGGAAGAGCTGCCCCTTGCCGGGTTCACCGTGGCGGTCACCGCCGCGCGCCGGCGCGAGGAGCTGACCAACCTGCTCGTACGACGCGGCGCCCGCGTCGTGGAGGCCCCGGCCATCCGGATCATCCCCACGCAGGACGACGACGAGCTGCGCGCGGCCACCGAGGCCTGCATCACGCAGCCGCCGGACGTGGTGATCGCCACCACCGGGATCGGCTTCCGCGGCTGGATGGAGGCGGCCGACGGGTGGGGCATCGGCGAGCCGCTGCGGGCGCAGTTCGCGCGCTCGGAAGTGCTGGTGCGCGGGCCGAAGGCGAAGGGCGCCGTCCGTGCACACGGGCTGGCGGAGGCGTGGTCCCCCGACTCGGAGTCGACCGAGGAGGTGCTCACGCACCTGCTCGCGCAGGGGGTGGCGGGCAAGCGCGTCGCGCTGCAGCTTCACGGTGAACCGCTCCCCGACGTCGTGGCCGGCCTCACCCGCGCCGGCGCCGAGGTGGTGGAGATCCCGGTCTACCGGTGGGTGCCGGCCGAGGACATCAAGCCCGTGCAGCGCCTGGTCGACCAGCTCGTCAGCGCCCAGGTGGACTGCGTCACGTTCACGTCGGCCCCTGCGGTGTCGTGCCTGCTCGACGTCGCCACCGAGCGCGGCAAGCGCCCCGCGCTCCTGCGCGCCCTGGGCAGCGACGTCCTGGCGGCTTGCGTCGGGCCGGTCACCGCCTCGCGCCTGGAGCGGCTCGGCATCCCCACCGTGCAGCCGGAGCGAGCGCGGCTGGGCGCTCTCGTGCGGACTGTCGTCGAGGAGCTCCCTGCGCGACGGGCCCGCACCGTGCACGCCGGGAACCACGTGATGACGCTGCGCGGTCACAGCGTCCTCGTCGACGGCGAGCCGGTGAGCCTGACCACCCGCCAGTCCGCGGTGCTGTCGGCGTTCCTCGACGTCGGCCCCGGCCGGGTGCTGTCCCGCGCCGAGCTGCTCAACCGCGCCTGGCGCGACGAGCCTGCCGACGAGCACGCCGTGGAGATGACCGTCGCGCGGCTGCGATCCGCCCTCGGCCCCGCCGGCAAGGCCATCGAGACGGTGGTGAAACGCGGCTACCGACTGGCCTCACAGACCGGCCTCGACGACGTGCGGGAGATGTGACGGGAGGCGCTCCTCGCCGACACAGCCACGTTGCCCGACCTGCCTAGCGTCCGTCGTCAACACCCCACGAGCTTGGAGGAACCGATGACGGCCACCATCGACACCCGCGTCGCACCACCGCCGGACGCGCGGTCGCACTGGATCGAGGAGTGGGAGCCCGAGAACCCGGCCTTCTGGGAGGCGAAGGGCAAGAAGATCGCCCGCCGCAACCTGGTCTTCTCGATCCTGTCGGAGCACGTCGGGTTCTCGGTCTGGACGATGTGGGCCTCGCTCGTGCTCTTCCTCGGCCCGGCGTACGGCTTCACCCCTGCCGACAAGTTCCTGCTCACCTCCACCCCGGCCCTCGTCGGCTCCTTGGTCCGCATCCCCTACACCTTCGCGATCGCGCGGTTCGGCGGTCGCAACTGGACGGTGGTCAGCGCACTGCTGCTTCTCCTGCCGCTGACGGCCACCCTGCTCGTGCTCGAGCCCGGTGTCTCCCTCGGGACGCTCATGCTCGTCGGCGCGCTCGCCGGTGTCGGCGGCGGCAACTTCGCCTCCTCCATGACCAACATCAACGCCTTCTACCCCGACCGCCTCAAGGGCCGTGCGCTCGGCCTCAACGCCGGGGGCGGCAACCTCGGCGTCGCGGCGGTGCAGCTCGTCGCCCTCCTCGTGCTCGCGACCGCAGGCAAGGCACACCCGAAGCTCCTGGTGGGGATCTACCTGCCGCTGGTCGTCGTCGCGGCGCTGATGGCGTGGCTCGCGATGGACAACCTCGCGCACATGCAGAACGACAAGCGCGGCATGCGTGACGTCATGAAGGACAAGCACACCTGGGTGATGTCGCTGCTCTACATCGGCACCTTCGGCTCGTTCATCGGCTTCGGATTCGCGTTCGGCCAGGTGCTGCAGGTGCAGTTCAAGAGCGACTTCCCGACCCCGCTGGACGCGGCCTACCTCACCTTCATCGGTCCGCTCGTCGGCTCCTTCATCCGCCCGGTCGGCGGCTGGCTGGCCGACCACCTCGGCGGTGCCCGCGTCACCCTCGTCAACTTCGTGATGATGGGCGCGGCAGCGAGCGTGGTGCTCGTCGCGTCGAAGCAGCACTCGCTGCCGCTCTACCTTGTCGGCTTCATCTCGCTGTTCGTCTTCTCCGGCGTCGGGAACGGCTCGACGTACAAGATGATCCCGGCCATCTTCAAGGCGACCCGACCGACGTTCCACGAGGCCCGGCGCATGTCCGGCGCGCTCATCGGCCTCGCCGGCGCGATCGGTGCCTTCGGCGGCGTGCTCGTGAACGTCGCCTTCCGGCAGTCCTTCCTCAGCAGCGGCAAGGCCGACAGCGCGTACGTCGCGTTCATCGCCTTCTACGCCGTGTGCGTGCTGGTCACGTGGTTCGTCTACCTGCGGCCCGGCAAGCGCCTGACCGGCGTCTGACCCCAGACCGCGTACGGCGGGCCGTCAGCGCAGACGGCCCGCCGTACCGCTGTCGTAGAAGCTATGCCCGGAGCCCGCGGACCTGGGCGCGGAGCTGCTCACCGAGCCCCTCGGGTGACTCGAGGGCCGCGAGCAGGTCGTCGGCCTCGGGGGACGGTGACCCGGTGAGCTCGCTGTGCCAGAGCAGCGCTCGGGCATGCCAGATGGTCGTGCCGAGCCCGGCCCACACGTCGGCGGCTGCGAGCAGGAGCGGCCACGTGCGTGAGCTGAGCGCCTCGATCTCCAGGTCCAGGGCACGGCACTCGATGAGCTCGCACGGCTGGAGCGCGTGCAGGTCGACGCTCCAGGCCCGCGTCAGCTCGTCGACGAACAGCCAGCGCGTCGCGAGTTGCGCGATCGTGCCGAGACCGCTGTCGCGGGACAGCGCGCGAAGGTCCGCGATGGTGCTGAGAGCGAGGTTCTCGCCGGCCGCCACGGTTGCGACGAGCTCGACGAGCCGGGGCCGGAGCTGGGGCACACGTTCGCCGGTCTCGAGGTCGATCGCCACCGCCTCGGCGGCAAGAGCGCGGGCCTCGCCGAAACGGCCTCGCTCGAGAGCCATCCAGGCACGTGCTTCCGCGAGGTCCTTCTGGAGCACCCTGTTGCCGGCCAGCTCGTGCGCGGCGACCCGGTCCAGGAGCCGCTGACCGCCGGCGGGGTCGCCGGCTCGCAGCAGCAGTCGGGCCTCCACGAGGTCGTACTGGAGGTCCCACCAGGAGGAAGGCCGTGTCTCGGCGAAGGCTCGAGCCTCCGCCAGCAGGGCACGTGCGTCGTCGAGCATGCCTGCCGCGACGGCGAGGTCGAGGTCAGAGATCAGCGCGTTCGTGTACACGTCGCGAAGCCCCAGGTCTCGCCCAGCGGCCAAGGCCTGTGCTGCGGCCTCCCTGCCCTGAGCGACGTCCAGTCCGTACATGGCGAGAGCCGCCGCGGCCACGTCGAGCCTCGGCTCGAGCCCCAGGTCGTCGCGCCGGCTCATGTCCCTTGCACGCTGCGCCCACAGCTCGAAGGCCTGCCGCCCGGTGGTGAAGGCGTGGTGCATGGCGAGCTGCTGCGCGCAGCTCGCCTGCAGCCGGGTGTCCGCACTGCGCATGGCGAGGTTGTAGCTGCGCTCCAGCCCGGAGAGCTGCTGCGCGATCCCCTCGTCGTGCTGCCGGACGAACCCGCGCACGACCTCGACCCGTGCTTCGCCGCCCGGGTCCCCCACCTCGGCGTAGGCATCTCCTGCACGCTCGAGCTCGGCGAGCGATCGTTGTGGGTCGGCGTCGATGACGACCCGGCCCAGGTGCAGGTGGGCCTCAGCGGCCGCCCGCGTGTCGCCGCGCTCCTCGGCCATCGACAGGGCTGCGGTCGCGGCCGTCGCGGCCTCCTCCTCGAGCCCCAGGGTGAAGCTGACAGAGGCCAGCGCCAGGTGGAGCTCGAGAACGTCAGGACTGCACTCGGGCCGTGAGTCCACCAGCGCGCGCGCACGGGTGAGCACCTGCTGGGCAACCCTGGTGCGCTCCTCCTCGATGCTGCGCGCGAAGAGCACCATGGCGTCGACCGTGCGTCGGAGCAGGTCGCAGTCGGGAGCCTGGAGGCGGGCAGCGGCCTCGAGGTGGAAGGCCTGGGACTCGAGGACCTGAGACACGGGCAGCACGGCGTACCACTCGGCGGCAGCGCGGTGGGTGGCGACCCGGTCGGTCAGCTCGACCCTCTCGTACGCCGCGTCCCGCACGAGGGCGTGGCTGAACCGCAGGCACTCCTGCCCGAGGTCATCGGTGGCCCGCCGCAGCAGGCCCCGTTCGACGAGCCGGTCGACGACACCCGCGTGGTCGCCTGCCAGGAACTGGAGGAGGCCGAGCTCGAGCTGCGCACCGAGCACCGCAGCGAGCCCGAGCACGATCGACTCCTGCGACGGCAGCAGGTCGAGACGATCGCTGACGAACGTCCGCATCGAACGGGGGATCTCCGAGATCCGCTCCGGCGCCTGGACTCGCACCGCGCCGTCCACGAACGTGAGCGCGCCGTTCTCGAGGAGCAATCGCGCACACTGCTCCAGGAACATCGGCGAGTTCCCTGCACGGTCCAGCACGGTCACGCAGAGCTCTGGAGTCGCCCCGGGCAGGTGCGTGTCGAGGAGCCGGCGCGCCTCCTCGGGGGCAAGCGCGGGCACCTCGACGACCGGGAGGGGGACGGTGTCCAGGCGCCGCCGGCTCGCGAACAGCCACGGGCGGTCGGAGGTCGCAGCGACGCCGGCCAGGGCCGCCGCTTCTGCGTCGTCGAGCAGCTCTGCGTCGTCGACGACCACGACGACGGGCGGCACCAGAGCCGCGATGCGGTGCCCCGAGGCCTTGAGCAGCAGCGCCTCGTCCGCTGTCGACCCCGCGCCCGCGCTCCCGCCGCGCAGCAGGTGCACGAGGTCGCTCGGCGGGGGGTCGAGCTGCATCAGCAGAACGGCGAGGAGATCCCGC
>DATLCV010000003.1:0-2689 GCA_035526225.1 Mycobacteriales bacterium | reverse complement strand
TGCCCACCGCCCACCGGCGTAGGCGCTCGCAGGGGGCGTCTCGACCAGGGTGAACGGCACCAGCAGGCTGACGTCGCTGTCCATGAAGTCCAGGTTCCCGCCGTACGCCGTGGCGATCGTCGGCACTCCGTGGGACATGGCCTCGGCCAGGGTGAGCCCGAAGCCCTCGGACCGGTGCAGGCTGACGTACGCCGTCGCGCCGGCCATGAGCATCTCGAGCTCGGCCACAGGCAGGACGTCCTCGACGAGGACCACGTCGTGCTCCCGAGCCACGAGCCGAATGCGCTCGGCGTCGGCGAGCTTGTGATCGCCGTTCATCAGCTTGAGCACCAGGAGCGGACCGCGTCGGTCCGGGAAGGCGCGGGCGTGCGCCTCGACGACGCCGAGCGGGTTCTTGCGGTCCAGGTCGCTGAGCAGGTCCATGACGAACAGGAGGTAGTCGCGGTCCGCGGGGATCCCCAGCGCGGCCAGGGCGGCGCGGTCGGGTTCGCGGGTCGTCGGCAGGGGCACGGGCAGCGGCACCACCTCCACCGGACAGGAAGCGACTGCGGCAACCGCGTCACGCGTGAAGGTCGAGATGGTCCAGACCTCGTCGACATGGGCGAACCCGGCCTGGTGAGACAGCGGGAGCTCCTCCAGCTCCCACGCCCACACGCCGATCGTGCGTCGGCCGTCGCGCCAGCCCGTCGGCAGGTCCTGGACGAAGCCGGGCGTCTGGTCCCCAGTGACCGCCAGCAGGGTCAAGTGGTGCCGTAACCCCTCAGGTACGTCGGGCCGGTCGTCCGTGGCGCGGCTGGCGGTGCGGTGGTTCTCCACGACGCTGACCGGCAGGTCCGCGCGACGGGCAGCCTCGACGAGCAGCCGCGCCATCCTCCCGAGGCCGAGCGCCGCACCGAGGTATCCGGCAACAGTGATCCCGGACGTCGGTTCGGAGGCGGTGTCGGGCTCGGCGGTCAGTACCGCCTCAACGGCCGCACGGACCGCGTCGGGGAACGGCTCCTCCCGGTGCCCGTGCTCCAGCCACCACTGGCTGAGAACGCGCGCGTCCTGGTGGAGACCGAGCGGCATGATGGCGCGCAGGTCCGGGCGCGAGGTCCAGATGCCCGCCAGCGCACGAGGGACCTGGCTGGGCGGCGCGGCCTCCACCGGCTCGGCCAGCCAGGTCTCGAAGTCCGGGTCGCTGCCATCCCGCCTCCACCGTCGCGCCAGTGCCGCGGTGAGGGGGGTCGGCCCGGAGCTCCTGCGCTCGCCGACATCCGCGCAGTGCCGCGCGACGAGCTCCGCGAGGTCGGGGTGCTCGCTCAGCAGGGTCCGGGGAGAGCGGCTGCCGGGGTCCAGCAGCCACGGCTGCGACGGCCGGAAGGCGCGCAGGTCGACGATCGGCGCGCCCGCCGGCATCCACCGCCACCGCGGGTCGAGCAGCAGCCCCTCACCGGAAAGGCAGGCCGCCCCTTCTGCGGCGGCTGCCTCCGCCGCGACCGCGAACAGCGGGCGCGAAGGCGACGCGTCCCAGCGGCGGACGGCGGTCCTCTCCCGCCAGCCCGCGAGCCCGGGTCCTGCCTGCGGTCCGGCGACGACCACGGCGTGGTTGAAGGGGCCGAAGGCCACCGCCTCGGCGACACCGGGGTCCCGGCCGTCCTCGTCGACATCCGCGACTCCCGGGTTCGTCACCAGCGCCAGCGCTGTCGCCGGCAAGGGGGGAAGCGGTGCTCGCAGTCGCAGTCCGGGGGCGAGCAGGACGGCCAGCCCGTCGCCTGCCAGGGCGCGGGCGTGCTCGAGCACACAGGGCACGAGCGCTGCTCTGAGGTCCTCACCGCTCCAGCCCTCCAGGACTCCGCCGTCGCTCAGTGAGATGGCGGGAACCACGTCCTGCATGGCCGACGCCGCGTCGACGACGACTACGGCCACCGGCGTCCCTTGGTGGTGCTCGCGCAGGTCGTCGCGCAGGGCCTCGGCCAAGCCCTCCTCGCCAGGGAGGACCACGAGGGCGAAGGCGCCGACGCTGAAGGACACGTCGCTGGACCTTCCTGCTCCACGGGTCCCGAACGCACCGGGCTCGCGGCGATCATGGCACGCTGGCCGACGTGGGTGAGGGACGCGGTGGAGGAGCGGACGTCGCGGCCCTTGTCGTCACGTGGCGCCCGGGCGAGCGGATCACCAGGTGCCTCGACGCGCTCGTGGCCGCGGGCATCTACCGCGTGCTCGTCGTCGACAACGGCTCGGACGACGGCACGGCTGAGGTGCTCGCGGCCCGCACCGGCATCGAGGTGCTGCGCTCCCCGGTGAACCTCGGCTTCGCCGGTGGTGCGGCGCTCGGCCTGGAGGGCCTGGGCGACGTCGACCTGGTGCTGCTCGTCAACGACGACGCCCAGGTCCTCCCCGACGCGGTGGACGCGCTCGTGGCGGCGGCGCGTCAGCCGGGTGCGGAGCGCGTCGGGGCATTCACCGCGCAGGTGCTGCTGCCCCCGGACGAGCGCGGCGTCCAGCGGGTGAACAGCACAGGCAACGTGCTGCTGCCCGACGGCAGAGGGACGGACCGCGACTGGCTGGCGCTGAGCGGAGAGGCCTCGACCGATCCGGACGTGTTCGGGTTCTGCGGCGCCGCAGCCCTCCTGCGCCAGGAGGCGCTCGACGACGTGGGCTCCTTCGAGCCGGGGTTCTTCCTCTACTACGAGGACACCGACCTGTC
>DATLCV010000053.1:0-20977 GCA_035526225.1 Mycobacteriales bacterium | reverse complement strand
GGGTCGCGCTGCCAGTCCTTCGCGACGGTCACCCGCAGGTCCAGGTAGATCGGCGTACCGAGGAGCACCTCGATCTGCTTGCGCGCCGTGGTGCCGACGTCGCGCAGCCGGGAGGCACCCTTGCCGAGGACGATCGCCTTCTGGGAGTCGCGCTCGACGTGGATGGTGGCGTAGACGTCGAGCAGCGGCTTGTCGGCCGGGCGGCCCTCGCGCGGCAGCATCTCCTCGATGGTCACCGCGATGGAGTGGGGCAGCTCGTCGCGCACGCCTTCCAGGGCAGCCTCACGGATCATCTCGGCAGCCAGCACCTGCTCGGGCTCGTCGGTGAGCTCACCGTCCGGGTACAGCGCCGGGCCCTCCGGCAGCCGCGCGACCAGCAGGTCCTCGAGCAGCTTCACCTGGTAGCCGTCGACCGCGGAGGTGGGCACCACCTCGGCCCAGTCACCCAGGGCCGACAGAGCCAGGAGCTGCTCGCCGATCTGCTGCTTGGAGGCCAGGTCGGTCTTGGTGACCACCCCGATGACCGGCGTCGTGACCGAGGCCAGCTCGGCCGCGATGAAGCGGTCACCCGGCCCGATCTTGTCGTCGGCGGTGACGAGGAAGCAGATCAGGTCGACGCTGGCATAGGTCTCCCGCACCAGGTCGTTGAGCCGGTGCCCGAGCAGCGTCCGCGGCTTGTGGAGCCCCGGGGTGTCCACCACGATCAGCTGGGCATCGGGCCTGTGCACGATGCCGCGCACGGCGTGACGCGTGGTCTGCGGTCGCGAGGACGTGATCGCGACCTTCTGGCCGATGAGCGCGTTGGTCAGCGTCGACTTGCCTGCGTTCGGCCGTCCGACGAAGCAGGCGAACCCAGACCGGTGCGCCGTCACCGCACGGTCCCGTCGGGACCCGCCACGATCACGGGTACGCCGGAACCGAACTCCTCCAGCACCACCTGGTCCTCGGCGGACAGCTGCCCTGTCGTGACGACGGCGGCAGCCTCGAAGGCACGCGCGCCGCTGGAGGCCGCCGCGACGACCGCCGCTCGCAGTGCGGAGGTGGTGAGCGCGGGGTCGCGGTGCTCGACGGTCGCGCCGGCGTACGTGCGGCCGTCGGTGTCGCGCACCGCAGCACCCTCTCCCGCGCCGGTGTGCGGGGCGTAGGCGCGCAGCCGCGCACCACGAGCCAGCGTCACGAGCTTGGCGTCCTCCTCGTTCACTGCGCTGCTTCCTGCGTGCTGTCGGGGACCCATCGCACCAGGACGGTCCCGATGCGGTTGCGCCGGCCCTTCGCGCTCTCGGCGACGAGCTCGAGCCCGTTCACCGCCACGGTCGCCCCCGGGATGGGGACGCGGCCGAGCAGCGAGGCCATCAGGCCGCCCACGGTGTCGACGTCCTCGTGCGGCAGCTGCACGCCGTACCGGTCCTCGAGGTCCTCGACCGGGAGGCGGGCGGTGACCCGCAACGAGCCGTCGGGCAGCGCCTCGACCGCGGGGGCGTCGCGGTCGTACTCATCGGTGATCTCGCCGACGACCTCCTCCACGAGGTCCTCGAGGGTCACCAGGCCGGCGGTGCCGCCGTACTCGTCGACGACGACGGCGATGTGGCCGAGCTCTGACTGCATCTCGCGAAGCAGCTCGTCGACGGGCTTGCTCTCGGGGATGAAGCGCGCCGGCCGCATGCACTCCTCGACCTTGAGGGAGCCCCCACTGCCCTCGTTGCGCTCCTTCCTCACCAGGTCCTTGAGGTAGGCGACGCCGACGACGTCGTCGGTGCTCTCGCCGATCACGGGAACGCGGCTGAAGCCGCTGCGCAGCAGCAGGTTCACCGCCTGACGGACGGTCTTGCCGCGCTCGATGACCACGACGTCGGTGCGCGGCACCATGACCTCGCGCACGATCGTGTCGCCGAGGTCGAAGACCGACTCGATCATCTCTCGCTCGGCGGCCTCGACGACCCCGCTGCGCTGGGCGCGGCCCACCAGGTCGCGCAGCTCCGCCTCGGAAGCGAACGGGCCCTCCCGGAAGCCCTTGCCCGGCGTGAGCGCGTTGCCGACCGCGATGAGCAGCCGCGGGATCGGCCCCAGCAGCGTCGTCAGGACCCCCACCGGCCCGGCCGCGAGGATCGCGACCCGCTCAGGGTGCTGCCGACCGATCGTGCGGGGGGCGACCCCGATGACCACGAAGCTGACGACCGCCATCACCCCGACGGCCAGCAGGACCGCGGGGGTGCCCCCGAGCCGGTCGAGGCAGTACGCCGTGACGATGCCCACGGCCGCGATCTCCAGGACCAGCCGGAGCAGGAGCAGCACGTTGAGAGGGCGCGAGGCGTCGCGCAGCAGGACCTCCAGGCGACGCGCTCCCGAGCGGCCCTCGTCGACCAGCTCGGCAACGCGGACGCGGGACACGCGCGACATGCCCACCTCGGCGCAGGCGGACAGCGCGGCGAGGAAGACGAGTGCGGCCGCGGCGACGAGGGGCGACCAGTCGCCCGGGCTCGTCACGAGGTCTGCCAGGTCTGCAGCAGCTCGGCCTGCAGTCCGAACATCTCGGCGTGCTCCTCGGGCTCCATGTGGTCGAAGCCCAGCAGGTGCAGCACCCCGTGGGTCGTCAGGAGCGCGAGCTCGTCCGCGGTGCTGTGGCCCGCCTCGACCGCCTGCGTGGCAGCGACGTCGGGGCAGAGCACGACGTCACCGAGCACGAGCGGCTCACCCTCGTCCGGCCGCACGTCGAGCGGCCTGCCGGTGGCACGCGCCGTGCGAACGTCGAGCTCGTCCATCGGGAAGGCGAGCACGTCGGTGGGACCTGGCTCGTCCATCCACTGCACGTGCAGCTCGGTCATCCGCTCGACGCCGACGACGCTGATCGCGAGCTCGGCGAGGGGGTGCACGCCGAGCGCGTCGAGAACGTGCCGGGCGACCGACACGAGTCGCCGCGCGTCCACGTCGTGCTCGGTCTCGTTGTCGACCTCGACGCTCATCGTGGCCCTCGCTTGCGGTCGTCACGCCGGCCGGGAGCGCGCACCGGGCCGCTGGTCAGCTCGGCGTCGTACTGCGCGTAGGCGTCGACGATGCGGCTCACCAGCTTGTGCCGCACCACGTCCTCCGAGCTGAGCAACGAGAAGTGCACGTCGTCCAGGCCCTCGAGGATCTCGCGCACGACCTTCAAGCCGCTCACGGTGCCACCGGGCAGGTCGATCTGGGTGATGTCGCCGGTGACCACGATCTTCGAGCCGAACCCGAGGCGGGTGAGGAACATCTTCATCTGCTCGGCCGAGGTGTTCTGCGCCTCGTCCAAGATGATGAACGCGTCATTCAGGGTCCGGCCACGCATGTAGGCCAGCGGGGCGACCTCGATGGTGCCGGCAGCCATGAGGCGCGGGATCGACTCCGGGTCGAGCATGTCGTGCAAGGCGTCGTACAGGGGGCGCAGGTAGGGGTCGATCTTGTCGTAGAGCGTGCCGGGCAAGAACCCGAGCCGCTCGCCCGCCTCGACAGCAGGCCGGGTGAGGATGATGCGGTTGACCTGCTTGGTCTGCAGCGCCTGCACGGCCTTCGCCATGGCGAGGTAGGTCTTGCCGGTGCCGGCCGGCCCGATCCCGAAGACGACGGTGTGGTCGTCGATCGCCTCGACGTACTTCTTCTGGTTCACCGTCTTGGGCCGGATCGTGCGCCCGCGGTTGCTGACGATGTTGAGCGTCAGCACGTCAGCCGGGCGGTCGTCCCCTCCGCCGGTGAGCATGGCCAGGCTGCGCTCGACCGCATCGGCCGACAGCGGCTGACCCTTCTTCAGCAGGGCGAGCAGCGCGTCGAACAGCCGGGTCGCGAGGGCGTTGTCCCCCGGGGTGCCGGTGATCGTGATCTCGTTGCCGCGCACGTGCACGTCGCTGACGAGGGATGTCTCGATGACGCGCAGCAGCTCATCGCGGCTGCCCAGGAGCGCGACCATGGACTGGTCGTCGGGGACGACGATGCGCGTGCTGACGATCTCAGGGTCCATGTCGCTCTCAGCCTAGGCGAGCGCGCCCATGACCTTGCCGCCCAGCACGTGCACGTGGACGTGGAAGACCGTCTGGCCGCTGTCGGGCCCGGTGTTGGCCAGCAGGCGGTAGCCACCCGTCAGGCCCTCCTGCTGCGCCACGGCGACGGCCGCAGCGAACAGGTCCGTCAGGAGCTCCGGGTCGGCGTCCAGCAGTGCCGAGAGGTCGACGTGGTGGTCCTTGGGCACGACGAGCACGTGCGTCGGGGCGTGCGGTGCGATGTCGTGGAAGGCGAGGGCACGCTCAGTCTCGAGCACCTTCGTCGAGGGCACCTCACCGGCGACGATCTTGCAGAACAGGCAGTCAGCCATGGCGGTGCCTCGTCAGGTAGAGCCCGGTCGCGCCGCTGATGCCGAGGAGCACCGCACCGCCGAGCGTGAGGGCCAGCAGCCGGCCGAGCCCGTTGCCGGAGGTGCTGGAGCGGTCCTCGGTCTTGGGGCTGGTCGTCGGCTGGTCGGTCGGCCCGGTCACCCCGCCGATCACGACGGTGCCGGTGACCGGGTCCTCCGTGCTTCCTGTCACGGGCGTGTACGTGCTCCGCGGCCGCGGCGAGGAGGTACGGCGAGCCGTCGGCGAGGAGGCCGCCGTGCTGGTCGGCACGGGGCTCGGGGTCGGCGAGGCGGTCGGCTCCTCCGTGGGGTCCGGTTCCGCGGTCGGCTCCTGGCTCGGGCACGTCCCGCCGAGGACCAGGGTGGCGCACGGTGACGGCGCCCCCTCGACAGCAGCCGCTCCCGCCGTACCGGGGGTGGCCAGCGCGAGCACGGGCAGCAGCCCGACCGTCGCAGCGGCCAGCACGGCCCGCACACGGGTGGTCATCGGCACGCCACGATGGTAGGTGGCGCCGGAGCGTGTAAACCTGCGCACAGGGCTGGGCGTCGTCAGGGGCATGAGCGCAGCCACAGCCGTGAGCGGGGGTGGGAGCGTGCTGGAGGCGACGAGCACGGACGAGCTGCTCACGAGCCTCTACACGAGCCACTACCGCGGCCTGGTGCGCCTCGCGGCCTTCCTCACGGGCGACCGCGACAACGCCGAGGAGGTCGTGCAGGACGCGTACGTCGCGGTCCACGGCTCCTGGCGCCGCGTGCGCGAGCTCGACAAGGCCGAGGCCTACCTGCGCACGGCCGTCGTGAACGCCTCGCGTTCGCGGCTGCGCCGGCGGCAGGTGGCGCAGCGCTACCGGCCGGAGCCGCTTCGCGACGCCGCGAGCGCCGAGTCCTTCGCGATGGAGCACGCGCAGCGTGAGACGGTGCTGGCCGCGCTGCAGCAGCTGCCACGCAGGCAGCGCGAGGCCGTGGTGCTCAGGTACTACGGCGACCTGTCGGAGGCGCAGGCCGCGGCAGCCATGGGCTGCAGCACGGGCGCCGTGAAGAGCCACACGTCGCGGGCCATGGCGGCCCTGCGACCGCTCCTGGAGGACGCGCGATGAGCGAGCCGGGCGAGCTGAGGAACGAAGCGAGCCGCGCGAGCGGCTGTGATGGGTCATGACCGCCGAGGACATGCTGCGCGACCTGCTCCGCAGCGAAGCGAGCACCATCACCCCGACCGGCGACGGCCTGGCCCGGATCCAGGGCCGCATCGCCAAGCGCCGGCGCGCACGGCTGTGGCTGCTCCCGTCCGCCGCCGTCGCCTCCGCCGCGGCAGCCGTGGCGTTCGTCCTCATCGCACCGGAGGACCCCAAGACCCAGACGCTCCAGCCGGCGAGCCCGAGCCCCACGGAGTCCGCCGGCCCGGGGCCGACGCCGTCACCCACCGCTGACGCAAACGTGCAGCCTGCTGACTCCTGGAAGGGCGCCGCCTTCTGGCCGTTCGCCTCCGTCGAGGACCTGCAGCACGTGGCGGATCCCGTGCCGCCCTGGCTGCAGGACGGGCTCCAGGTCGGACAGCGGCTCGTGCGTGACGTCCTGGAGCTGCCGGACGTGACGGTCACGCAGACCTGCGTCAGCTGCGAGGTCCTCGCCCTGAAGGTCGGGAGCAAGGACGTCGGCGAGATCCAGCTCGGCCACTACACGGTGCGCGGCACGCGGGTCTTCACCGTCGTCGGCATCGGCGGCACCGACCTCACCGTCACCTCCCCCACCTCCGGTACGGCGGTCAGCTCGCCCACCCGGGTCACCGGCCGCATCACCGGGGTGCACGAGAACGTCAACGTGAAGCTGGTCGCCAAGGACGGCGCCGTCGTCGGGCAGGCCGGTGCTCCGGCCGGCGGCGAGGTGCCGTGGTCCACGAGCGTGACGTGGTCGACCCAGGACTGGTCCACCGGTGCGGTGCTCGGGGTCACCGGCTCGGACAAGGACGGCTCGATCACGCGAGTCGTGCTCGTGCCGGTCAGCCGCGGCACCGCGGCGACCTCGAGCAGCTTCGCCGGGATCGTGGACGGGCACGTCGCGCTCTTCGACAGCACCAGCGGCAAGCAGCTCAGGCAGCTGACCTACCCGCCCGCCGGCAAGACCGACACCCAGGCCACGTGGTCCGCCGGCTCGCTCGCCTGGGTCCGCACCGCCGGTGCGTCGGCGTGCGCGAACGAGCTCGACCGCATCGAGGACGGGGGGCGGGCCACAACGGTCGTCTCGTCCACCACCGTGCGCTACAGCTGGCCGCAGCTGTCCGCGGACGCCCAGCGGCTCGCCTGGGTGGAGACTCCGTGCAGCGGTGACGGCCCGGAGCAGGTCGTCCTCACCATCAACGGCACGGAGGCGCGCCGCTACACCGGTCCGTCCGGGTCGGTGGTGAACCTCTTCGACGTCGCTGACGACGGAGCCCTGCTGCTCCTCACCAACGACAGGCAGGCGAGCGGTCCGGGGACGATCGGCGTCCTGCCGGCGAGCGCCGACTCCCTCGACGGGCTGCGACCGCTGGCTCCGGCCGCAGGCTGCAACCTCTACAGCGGGGCCGCCTTCGACGGCGCCGGGATCGCGGCCTTCGAGGTGTGCGGCGAGGACGTGCGCCTGGTGCGCTTCAGCGCGACGGGACAGCGCGTCTCCACCGGGGCCTCCACCAAGAGCGAGCCCCCGACTTCGCTGTCGGTCCGCGACGGCCGGCTGCTGGTGCAGCTGTTCGGCGGCGACCACTACGGCGACATCGCGGTCGTCGACGGCGGGCGCACCACGGTCCTGATCGACAACTCCCGTGAGGACTGCTCCTCGGTCGGCAACCTCAAGGGCTGCGTCCGCGCACCGGACTGGTGAGCCCCCTCCCAAGCGAGTTGTCAGGTCCTGACGGGGTGAGGACTCACTCACGGCCTGACAACTCGGGAAGACGCGCGGTGGACGCTTAGGCTGCCGGGCATGGCGGGGTTCGTGGAGGGCGTGCTCGGGGGCGTGCCCTCCTGGGTCATCTACCTGAGCGTCTTCGCGCTGCCCTTCCTCGAGGCCAGCGTCTTCCTCGGGTTCGTCATCCCGGGCGAGACCGCCGTGGTGTTCGGCGGGGTGCTCGCCAGCCAGGGCGAGGTGAGCCTGGGCACGGTGCTCGTGCTCGCCGTGGTCGGCGCGATCACGGGCGACGCCGTGGGCTATGCCGTCGGTCGCCGCTGGGGCCGCGGGCTCCAGCGCAGCTCCTTGGGCCGCAAGGTCGGCGCGGAGCGCTGGCGCACCACCGAGGCCTTCCTCATCCGGAGGGGGCCGGCCGCGGTCTTCCTCGGCCGGTGGACCGCCCTGCTGCGGGCCATGGTCCCCAGCGCGGCGGGCATGGCGCAGCTGCCGTACCGCACCTTCGCGATCTGGAACGCGCTCGGCGGCACCGTCTGGGCCTCCGTCTGCGTCGTCGGCGGCTACCTGGCCGGCGACGTGATCGGCCGCTACGTGTCGAGCCTCGGCTGGGTGGTAGCCGTGGTGGTGCTGCTGCTCGTGGTGGCGCACGTGATCCGATCGCGGACCGAAGCAGGGGACACCACGCTGCCGGGCGAGCCGGCTACCAGCGACCCCAGCGAGCGCTGAGGGCGGCGATCGCCGCCGCGCCCGCCGTGGACGTGCGCAGCACCGTGGGCCCCAGCCGTACGGCGGTAGCACCCGCGTCGGTGAGCACCCGCAGCTCCTCCTCGCTCACGCCGCCCTCGGGACCGACCACGAGCACGACGTCACCGCTGAGCTCCATCGAGGTGAGCTGGACCGTCGCCGCCTCGTGCAGCACGAGGACGGTGCCGGGCAGCCCCGTGATCTCGCCGGTCGTGAGCGGCTCGGCTACGTCCGGGAACCAGGCCCGCCGTGCCTGCTTGGCGGCCTCCCGGGCCGTGGCGCGCCAGCGCTCCAGGGCCTTGGCACCCCGGTCCCCCTCCCAGCGCACCACCGACCGCGCGGCTGTCCACGGGATGACCGCGTCGACACCGACCTCCGTCGCCAGCTCGACCGCGAGCTCGCCTCGATCGCCCTTGGCCAGCGCCTGGACGAGGGTGGTGCGCGGGGAGGGGGCAGGTTCCGTCGTACGCGCCTGGATCGTGACCGTGAGGGTGTCCTTGGTGGTTGCCGTGACCGTGCCCGTGCACCGGGTCCCGCGGCCGTCGACAAGGTCGACCACCTCACCGACGCGGGTGCGCTTGACGGTCGCTGCGTGCCGCCCCTCCGGCCCGTCGAGCACGACGGTGTCCCCGCCCAGCGAGGTGCAGAGGTAGACCGCGTTGCTCACTTGTCGAAGGCGTCGCGCAGCCTGCCGAGCAGTCCCCCGCCGCTGCGCGCGACCATCCCCGGTCGCTCCTCACCCCGGAGCGCCGCGAGCGTGCGCAGCAGCTCGGTCTGCTCGTCGTCGAGCTTGGTGGGCACCTGGATGTCGAGGTGCACGTGCAGGTGGCCGCGGCCGGTGCCGCGCAGGTGGGGCACGCCGCGCGCGCGCAGCGTGATGACCTCGTCGGGCTGCGTGCCGGCCGGGATGTCGAGCGCCTCCTCGCCGTCCAGGGTCACCAGCGGGATCGAGGTGCCGAGGGCCGCCGCGGTCATGGGCAGGCTGATGGTGCAGTGCAGGTCATCGCCCTCGCGCGTGAAGACGGGGTGCGGCTTCTCGTGCACCTCGACGAACAGGTCGCCCGACGGGCCTCCCCCAGGGCCGACCTCGCCCTCGCCGGACAGGCGGATGCGCATGCTGTCCTCGATGCCCGGGGGGATCTTCACGGTGAGGGTGCGACGCGCGCGGACCCGGCCGTCACCGTGGCACTCCGCACAGGGGTGCTCGATGACCATGCCGGTGCCGACGCAGCGCGGGCAGCTGCGGGTGGTCATGACCTGGCCGAGGAACGAGCGCTGCACCTGCTGCACCTCGCCACGCCCGCGGCACGTCTCGCAGGTGGTGGGCAGGGTGCCCACGGCGCAGCCGGCGCCCTCGCAGGTGCCGCACAGCACGGCCGTCTCGACCGACAGCTCGCGCGCCACGCCGAAGGCCATCTCGTCGAGCTCGCACTCGATGCGCAGCAGCGCGTCGGAGCCCTGCTGCACCCGGGACCGCGGGCCGCGGGTTGCCCCGCCGCCGAAGAAGGCGTCCATGATGTCGCCGAACCCGGCGAAGCCGCCGGTGAAGGGGCTGCCACCCCCTCCCCCGGGGGCCAGCGGGTCACCGCCGAGATCCACCACCTGACGCTTCTGCGGGTCGGAGAGCACCTCGTAGGCCGCCGTGACCCGCTTGAAGCGCTCCTGGGCTGCCGGGTCGGGGTTGACGTCAGGGTGCAGCTCGCGGGCGAGACGGCGGTAGGCCTTCTTCAGCTCCTCGTCCGTCGCCCCTCGCTCCACCCCGAGCAGGCCGTAGTAGTCGGTCGCCACCCGTCAGGCCCCGGAGAGCAGGTCGCCGACGTAGCGCGCCACGGCGCGGACGCTGCCGATGGCACCCGGGTAGTCCATGCGGGTCGGTCCGAGCACACCGAGGGCGCCGGCGCCGTACCCCACTGTCACGACCGAGGTCGACTGCAGGCCCTCCACCACGTTCTCCTCACCGATCTTCACGTGCACGGTCGTGGGGTCGTTGACCTCTCCGAGCAGGCGCAGCAGCACGACCTGCTCCTCGAGCGCCTCGAGGACCGGGCGCAGCGTGCGCGGGAAGTCCAGCGCGCTGCGGGTGAGGTTCGCCGTACCGCCGATGGCGACGCGCTCCTCGGGCTTGTCCACCAGGGACGCGAGCACCACCGACAGGACGCTGGTCAGCACTGGCCGCAGCGCCGGCGGCGCGGCATCGGGCAGGTCGGAGAGCTTGGCGGGCGTGTCGAGCAGCGTGGCGCCGTGCAGCCGGCTCCCCAGCAGGGCGCGGATGACGGAGACGTCCTCGTCGCTGACGGCACCGTGCAGCTCGACGACCCGCTGCTCGACCCGGCCGGAGTCGGTGATGAGGACCAGCAGCAGGCGGTTGGGAGCGAGGTGCACGATCTCCAGGTGCCGGACCTCGGCGCGACTCAGCGACGGGTACTGCACGACGGCCACCTGCTGCGTCAGCTGAGACAGCAGGCGCACGGAGCGGCGCACCACGTCGTCGAGGTCGACGGCGCCCTCGAGGAACGTCTGGATCGCCCGCCGCTCGGGCGGCGAGAGCGGCTTGACCTGAGAGAGCCGGTCGACGAACAACCGGTAGCCCCGGTCGGTCGGGATGCGTCCGGCGCTGGTGTGGGGGTGCGTGATGTAGCCCTCGTCCTCCAGCGCCGCCATGTCGTTGCGGACCGTGGCCGGGCTCACGCCGAGCCCGTGCCGCTCGGCCAGCGCCTTCGACCCGACGGGCTCGTTGGTGGAGACGAAGTCCTCGACGATCGCCCGGAGCACCTCGAGCTTGCGGTCGTCCAGCACGGGGATCCTCCTCCTGGCACTCGTGGAAGCAGAGTGCCAAGTGTACGGCGGGACGGCCCGCCGTCGCGCTCTGGCAGGCTGGTCGCGTGCCGGACCCCCAACCCCCCTCGGCGCCGTCCCCCCTGCACGCGCGACTGGCCTGGGCCACGTCCGTCACCAGCAGGTACGGCGGTCCCGCGTCCCGTTCCACCGGTGAGCCGGTCCTGGCCCAGCTGGACGGGCTGGTCGAGGTGCTGGAGCAGGCGCTCCGCGAGGGCAGCCCCGCAGAGATCGGGCAAGCGCTGCACCTGGCCGACGTGCTCGGCGCCGCCTGGGAGCGGCTGGGTGAGCACACGACCGGCCGAGCCGGGCTCGACGCGGCACTGGCCGCGGCCACGCGCGCCGGCCTCCATCACGAGCTGGCGGTCGCCCGCGTGCTGCGGCGGCGGGCTCGCCTCGCCATGGGTGCCCGGCTGGACGCCGAGGCCGACGAGGACCTGGCACGGGCCTACGCCATCGCTGCCGCGCACGACGACGAGCAGCTCGCGCTGTCCCTGCTCCTCGACCGGGCGGACCTGGCCATGCACCGCGGTGACTGGGACCAGGCCGTCGTCGTCGTGCCCGAGCTGCTGCGCCGCACGGAGGCCACGGGTGACCCGCTGCTGCAAGCCATGGGGCTCAACCGGGCCGGGTGGAGCGCGTTCGGCCTGGGTGAGCACGTTCAGGCACGGCAGCGGTACGAGCGGGCCAAGCAGCTCGCCCTGCTGCACGAGGACCCGGTGGTCGAGTCACGGACGGCGTCAGGTCTAGGCCTGCTGGCCATGCTCGAGGGCGACCACCCGGCCGCACGCGCGTCGTGGCGCCGTGCGCTCGAGCTCGCCGAGCAGGTGCACGACCGGGGCTTCACGCTCATGTGCCTCGACGGCGTCGCGGCGCTGCTGGCCCTGGAGGGCAGACCCGGCGCAGCCAGGCTCGCCGCCGCGGTGACCGCGGTGCGCGTGAGCGTCGGTCGCCCCCGTGAGGAGGGACTGCGGGGACTGCACGAGCTCGTCCTGCGGCAGGGCGAGGAGCCGGGCGAGGCGTGGAGCTACGCGGAGGCCGTTGCCTTCTGCCGCCACGCGGTCGCCGACCCCTCGTAGGGCTCAGACAGCTCTGTCTCCCACCACACGCGCTTGCCCCCCTTGCGCAGCTCGATCCCCCAGCGGTCGGAGAGCGCGGCGAGGATGGCCATGCCGCGGCCGTCCTCGGCTGAGGCGTGCACGTGCCGCAACCGAGGAGCGGTGCAACTGCCATCGGCGAGCGCCACGCGCAGCCGCGTCCCCTCGTCACCGAGCTCCAGCTCAAGGGTGCTGACCGTCCCGGCGTGCCGCACGACGTTCGCCACGAGCTCGCTCACGACGAGCAGGGCGTCGTCGATCTCGCCCGGCGGGACCTGCCAGGCGGTCAGCACCTCGCGCGCAGCACGACGCGCGTCGCGCGCTGCGTGCGGCTCAGCGGCGAGCTCGATGCGGACTGCACGAGGCTGCAGGACGGTCCCCTTTGTCGGCTGCTGACGCCTTTGCTCTACCCCAGATCGCCGGGCTCACACGCGAGGTGCAGAGACCCTTCGGGGAGCCGTCGAGCGAGGCGCGCCTGCCCGCTGCGGCGGGCGAGCGCCGTACGGGCGCTTGGGGCGGGTCGTCTCCGGTGCACGCGGCGTGACCACGATCGCCTCACCGGACTCGGCGAGGGCTCGTACGGCGGGGTGGCCGGGAACGACGGAGGTGGCGCTCGCCTCGACCCCGGCGAGCTCGCGCAGCCGCTGGTGGCCGCGGACCTCGGAGCTCAGGAGCAGGGACAGGACCGTTCCGCGCGCACCAGCGCGCGCGGTGCGGCCGGAGCGGTGCAGGTAGTCCTTGTGGTCCTGCGGCGGGTCGAAGTGCACGACCAGGTCCACGTCGTCGACGTGGATCCCGCGGGCGGCGACGTCGGTGGCGACGAGCACGCGGTGCACGCCGTCGGAGAAGGCCTCCAGCGCGCGGCGACGCTGGCCCTGGTTGAGGTTGCCGTGGATGGCGGTTGCCGAGACGCCGCTCGCGCTGAGCTGCATCGCCAGCCGGTCGGCGCCGTGCTTGGTCCGCACGAAGAACAGCGTGCGGGCCGGACGGGCGGCGATCTCGGCGGCCACATCGACCTTGGTCTCACGAGCGACCGCGAAGACGAGGTGGTCCATCGTGTCGACCGGGGAGGCCGCAGCAGCGACAGCGTGCATGGCGGGGTTGGAGAGGTAGCGCAGCGCCAGGGTGTCGACACCGCGGTCGAGCGTGGCGGAGAAGAGCATGCGCTGGCCGGTCTGCGGAGTCAGGTCGAGCAGGGCGGTGACGGCCGGCATGAAGCCGAGGTCGGCCATGTGGTCGGCCTCGTCCAGCACGGTGATGCGCACCTGGCTCAGGTCGGCCGCGCCGCGGTCGACGAGGTCCTGCAGGCGACCGGGCGTGGCGATGACGACGTGCACGCCGCGACGCAGCTGGTCGATCTGCCGGCCCATCGGGGCACCGCCGTAGACCGTGGCCACCCGGATGCCGAGCGCCTGCCCCAGCGGTGCGAGGGCGTCGGCGACCTGCTGAGCCAGTTCGCGCGTCGGCACGAGCACCAGGCCGAGAGGTGCCTTGGGGACGCTCGGGATGCGGTCGAGCCGGGCGAGCATCGGCAGGCCGAAGGCCAGCGTCTTGCCGGAGCCGGTCTGGCCGCGGCCGAGGACGTCCCGGCCGGCGATCGCGTCGGGCAGGGCGCGGGCCTGGATGGCGAAGGGCGCGGTGACGCCGCGCCGGGCGAGCGCCGTGATCAGCGGCTCAGGCAGGCCGAGCGCGTGGAAGGACGGCGGCGCGGCGTCGGCGGTCTCGGCCGACAGGGCCGCGGCCTCGTCGAGACCGAGCTCCAGCGGGCTCTTCGCCTTGGGGGGACGGGGGGCGCTGCTGCGCTGCGGCCCCGCGTGGGGACGGCGCTGCGGGCGGGGGTGGCGGCTGTTCGGACGCGCGGGCGTGCCAGGCACGGAAAGGTGCTCCTCGTATCGCTCTCGTGGGGGCCGCGGGAGTGATGGCGGTCGTTCCCGGAGGACGAGGCACTGATACACGAGCGACCATGCAGGCATGGCGCCAGCAGGTGAGATGCGTCCAGCCTACGGGACCCGAGAGCCCGGGGCCCCGTTTCGCCACTGTGCCGTGTGTCTCAGTCGCCTCTTCAGTCGACGTCCATGTCGACCTCCGACCCTCGCAAGGCTCCGGGCACCCCCTTCGGGCACACCTCTCCGCCTTGCTCGGGCTCTTCAGTCGATGAGCTCGCGCACCAGCGCGTCGGCGAGGAGACGACCGCGGGTGGTGAGGACGAGCCGGTCGGCGTCCTCGGTCAGCAGCTCCAGGTGGACGAACCGGTCCGCTGCGGCACTTCCCTTGTCCCGCAGCAGGTCTCGGGTCAGCCCCGTGCGCAGCCGCAGCTCCAGCAGGATCCGCTCGACCCGGCGGTCGTCCTCGCTCAGCACCTCCCGTCCTTGCGCGGGGCTGCCCTCTGCGAGGCGTTGCGCATACGCCGCGGGGTGCTTGGCGTTCCACCACCGGACCCCGCCGACGTGGCTGTGCGCGCCCGGGCCGGCGCCCCACCAGTCGCCGCCCTCCCAGTAGGTGAGGTTGTGACGGCACGGCTCGCCCCAGTTCGAGACCTCGTACCAACCGAGCGCGGACAGCGCCTCGTCAGCCATGAGATACCTGTCGGCGAGGGCGTCGTCGTCGGCGACCTCGACCTCACCCCTCGCGACCTGGCGGCCCAGTCGGGTGCCTTCCTCCACGATGAGCGAGTAGGCGCTGACATGGGTGGGGCCTGCGCCGAGGGCGGTCTCCAGGCTCGTCCGCCAGTCCTCGTCCGACTCGCCGGGTGCGCCGTAGATGAGGTCGAGGCTCACCTGCGCGAACCCTGCAGCCCGCGCCTCCGCCACGGCCTCCTGAGGGCGTCCCGGGGTGTGCGAGCGGTCCAGCGCCTGCAGCACGTGCGGCACCGCCGACTGCATGCCGAAGCTGATGCGGGTGAAGCCCGCCTCCCGCAGCTGCTGCAGGCTCTCCGGCGTCACGGAGTCAGGGTTGGCCTCGGTCGTGACCTCCGCACCGGGGGCCAGCCCCAGCTCGTGGTCGATCGCACGGAGCACCCGGGCCAGGTCCGCGGCCGGCAGCAGTGTCGGGGTGCCGCCGCCGACGAAGACGGTGCTGACAGCCGGGCCCTCGCCGAGCACCCGCTTGGCCAGCCGGAGCTCGGTGACGAGGGTCTCGGCGTACGACGCCTGCATCCCGCCGAGGTCGGTGTAGGTGTTGAAGTCGCAGTAGCCGCAGCGGGTGGTGCAGAAGGGCACGTGCACGTACACACCAAAGGGCCGCTCGGCTCTGCCCTCGAGCGCTGACAGGGGAAGGGAGCCGTCACGCGGGGCCGGGTCCCCCTCGGGCAGCGCGCTGGGCATCCCCCCACGGTAGGCGCCGGGCGACCCTCGTTCCTCCGTGCCGGGTTCCTAGGCTGGGCCCATGGAGCTGGTCCTCGTCAGGCACGCGCTGCCGGTGCGCATCGACGCCACACCCGACGGCCGGCCTGCCGACCCGGTGCTCGCCGACGTGGGGGAGCAACAGGCAGGGCGCCTGCTCGAGGCGCTGCGGCTCGACCAGGTGGACGCCCTCTACAGCAGCCCGGCGGCACGGGCGCTCGAGACGGCGGCGCCGCTGGCCGAGGCCATGGGGCTGCCCCTGGGCATCGAGCCGGGCATCGCGGAGTTCGACGTGAACGACCCTTCGTACGTGCCGGTGGAGGAGCTGCGTGCCGCCAACGACCCGCGCTGGCAGGCGCTGGTGCGAGGGGACCTGATGCACGCCGGCGTCGACCCGGTCGCCTTCCGGAACCGTGTGGTGGCCGGGGTCGAGGGGATCGTGAGCCGGCACCCGGGCGAGCGCGTGGTGCTGTTCACGCACTCGGGCACGATCAACGCCTACTGCGGGCACGTCCTGGGGCAGCAGCGCGCGATGTGGTTCGCCCCGGACTACGCCAGCCTGAGCCGCATCGGCGCGGCGCGCGACGGGCGGCGCGGCGTGATCAGCCTCAACGAGACCGCCCACGTCCGCGACCTACTCCCCCAGGCCTGAGTCCCTCGCCTTGAGCGCGGCGGCCGTCCGGTCAGGCACCTGGAGCTTGAGCAGCACGTTCGAGACGTGGTTGCGCACGGTTTTGTCCGACAACCCGAGCTCCGCGGCGATCGCGGAGTTCCGCCGTCCGGCGGCGAGCAGGCTCAGGACGTCGCGCTCGCGGTCGGTGAGCTCCGGGAAGACCTGCGCGGCGTACTCCTCCCGCGCACCGGTGAAGAACTGCACGATGCGGCTCGCGACGGCCGCACCGTAGACCGCCTCACCCGATGCGACCGACAGGATCGCACGGACGAGCTCGGCCCGGTCCGCGCCCTTGAGCAGGTAGCCACGAGCGCCGGCCCGCAGCGCCGCGAACAGCGACTCGTCGTCCTCGTGCAGCGTCAGCACCAGTACGGCGACCTCCGGGTGAGCGGACCGCAGCTCTCGCGTCGCCTCCGCCCCAGACATTCCCGGCATGTCCAAGTCGGTGACCACCACGTCCGGCCGGTGCTGGGTGACGGCGGCCAGCAGCTCCCTGCCGTCCGAGGCCTCACCCACCACCTGCACCTCCTGAGCGTCCGCGAGAACCGCCGTGATTCCGTACCGCACCATCGGGTGGTCGTCGGCAAGCACGACCCGTACGGCGGGAACGGGGCTCTCGGTCATGCGGTCCCCGCGGTGGCGGGTGCGGAAGCGCCGATCAGCGGCAGCTCGACGATCACGGCGGTGCCCGAAGCGGTCGCAGAGACCGAGCACGTGCCACCGAGCCGCTCGGCCCGCGTCCGCATCGAGGCGACGCCGACCCCGCCGACCCGCGGCCCGTCGTACCCGCGCCCGTCGTCCCGGATCTCGAGGCGCAGCGCCTCGTCGAGACTGACGATCACGGCGCACGTCGTGGCGCCGGCGTGCTTGACGACGTTGGTGAGGGCCTCCTCGGCGATCCGCAGCGCGGCTCCCTCGACCTCCGGGGGCAGCACCGGCAGCTGCTCAGGTGCGACGACGCTGACGCGCACCGGCGTCGTGGCCGACAGGTGCTGGGCCCGGATCCTCAACAAAGAGAGCAGGTCTGCGCTCTCCAAGGCGCCGGGGCGTAGACCGTCGATGATGCGACGCACCTCTTCCAGCGACGTCGCTGTCTCGGCGCGAAGCCGGTCGACCAGGTCCGAGGCGCCAACGCGGCTCTCGAGCGCCTCGAGCCCCAGCCCGATGCCGGTCAGGGAGGGGCCGAGGCCGTCGTGCAGCTCCTGGCGAAGACGGGCGCGCTCGGTCTCGGTCGCCGCGACGACGCGTTCCTGCTCCACCTGCAGCGCGGCGGCCAGCTCGACCGCGTGCAGCACTGCGGCGACCAGGGGCGCGAGCGCCTCGACCAGCCGCCGGTCCGGCGCCGGGAGCTGGGTCTCCCCCGCCCGCGCCGCCAGGCGAAGCACACCGACGGTCGAGCCGCCCATGACCAACGGGACGTCCACAGTGGCATCGCCGACGAGCCCCACCGAGGCTCGCGTGCCGCCCTCACCCAGGATCTCCGCACCGGGCACTCGCACGGATGCGGTGATCGCCGTGAGCACCTCGGGGAGCAGCGCCTCGTCCGCGGTGAGCCCGAGCGGACTGCCGAGGCGCCGCAATGCGGCCAGCGGGTCTCCCCTGTCCCCGTACACGAAGCGGTCGACGCCGCGCTGCAGGCGGTCGCGCAGCGGCACCACGCCGACGGCGACCAGGCCCGCAGCCACGACCTCAGGGAACGCACCAGAGGGCAGCACGTTGGACAGGGACGCCGTGATGGCGACGAAGACGAGCAGCACCATGCCCGTCAGCAAGCCGTAGAGCAGCGTGCGTCGGACGACGACCTCGATACCGAGCAGCTTGTAGCGGAAGACCCCGATGACGACGGCGAAGGGGATGCCGAAGAACAGCTTCTGGGTCCACTCCCACGGCGTGAGGAGCAGGAACGCCGCGACGGGGCCGATCGCGACGAGGAGCGCGAGCTGCTGCCGCTCGGGGTAGGTCGCGCGGAGGGTGCGGACGACGGTGTGCACCAGGGTGAACAGCACCCCGCCCAGGATCAGCAGCCCGGCGGGCAGCATCAGGGCGCCGCTGACCGGCTCGGGGAGCAGCACGGGGGGCTCGTGGCCCTTGACCTCGTCGGTGACGGAGCTCACGGACCCGGCGTACCCGACCCAGAGCAGCACCATCCCGATGAGCACTCCTCGGTCGACGCGCCGAGCCCACCGGCCCGTGAGGTCTCCGGTGGGGTAGCGCAGCAGCAGGCAGGTGACCGGTATGGCGACCGCAGGCACCCACAACGGGGCGCCGACGGACAGCGCCGCCTCACCCAGCGGAAGTCTCGGGTCGAGCACGAGCGCTCGCGCACCGTAGGCCTGCAGCGAGTCGCACAGCACCTCGAGCAGCGCGGCCGCGAACAGCCACCAGCCCACGCTGTTGCGAGGGCGGTACCACGTGACGAGCAGCCCGGACGCCGCCATCGCCAGGCCGTAGAGGAGCACAGCGACGTCCTCGCGGCTGGTCACCTCGGGATGCGCCAGACCAGGCCTACCGGCAACACCCTGCTGGAGCGCAACGCCGACGAGCGTCAGGGTCACGGCCGCCACAAAGGTTGCGAGACCGGCACGGCGCAGTGCGGCGTCGGACCACCGACGGCCGTGCGCGTCCCCCCCATCCATGCGCCGAGTGTGCCTGGGACGGGTGTCCCGTGTCAGCCGGATCCGTCCCGGACCCGCCGGGACGTCGTCCGGGGCATCGCGGGACGCCGGTCACTTCTGCGGCGCGCTTCGGACGGGCAGGTTGACGGCTACGAGCACCACCGACTGGGGAGGGAACCATGAGCACCACCACGAACGAGCTGACCACCACCGCGCCGTCACGCACACCGCTGCTGGCCACGTTGGGCTTCGCCGCATCAGCAGTGCTGACGGCGATGGGCACCTTCTGGGACCCGACCGGCAACGAGTCCGGTGACCACCACAGCTTCAGCGACTACTGGCCGGTGCTGCTCATCGCCGCCGTCGCCACCGCGATCGCGTTCGGCCTCGTGGTCCGCACCGCTGAGTCCGGCAACCCCGGTCGCAGGGCCGCGATCCTCGGGGTCGTCGCTGCGCTGTCCTTCGTCGTGTTCTGGGCGGGCCTGCCCGCCGTGCTCGCCTCCGCGGCCGTCGCCTGCGCACTGGTGCAGAAGGACCGCGACGGCTCGTTCAACACCGCGTCCCTCGTCGGCGTCACGGGTGCAGTGCTGGCCGTCGCCGCCGCCGTCGTGCTCGCCGTCGTCGGCTGACGATCCGCGGTACGGCGGTCGCGAGGGGGCGGCCGCCGTACCGGCGTGCTCACACCCGATAGATGCGAGGGCTCACGACTTGGGCTTCTCCTCGCCGGTCGAGAGCGCGGCGATGAACGCCTCCTGGGGGACCTCGACGCGGCCGACCATCTTCATGCGCTTCTTTCCCTCCTTCTGCTTCTCGAGGAGCTTGCGCTTGCGGGTGATGTCGCCGCCGTAGCACTTGGCGAGGACGTCCTTGCGGATAGCGCGGATGTTCTCCCGAGCAATGACCTTCGCCCCGATGGCGGCCTGGATCGGCACCTCGAACTGCTGCCGTGGGATGAGCTCGCGCAGCTTCGTGGCCATCATGTTCCCGTAGGTGTACGCCTTGTCCTTGTGCACGATCGCGCTGAACGCGTCGACCGGCTCCCCCTGCAGCAGGATGTCGACCTTCACCAGGTCGGACGCCTGCTCCCCTGCCGGCTCGTAGTCGAGCGAGGCGTAGCCGCGGGTGCGCGACTTCAGCTGGTCGAAGAAGTCGAAGATGATCTCGCCGAGAGGCAGCGTGTAGCGCAGCTCGACGCGGTCCTCCGACAGGTACTCCATGCCCTGCAGCGCACCGCGGCGCTGCTGGCACAGCTCCATGACCGTCCCGACGAACTCGCTCGGCAGCAGCAGCATCGCCTTCACGACCGGCTCGTAGATCTCGTCGATCTTGCCCTTGGTCGGCCAGTCGCTCGGGTTGGTGACGACGATCTCCTCGCCGGTCTCCAAGCGCACGCGGTAGACGACGTTGGGCGCGGTGGAGATGAGGTCGAGACCGTGCTCACGCTCGAGCCGCTCCCGCACGATCTCCAGGTGCAGGAGCCCGAGGAAGCCGACCCGGAAGCCGAAGCCGAGGGCGCCGGAGCTCTCCGGCTCGTAGACAAGGGCGGCGTCGTTGAGCCGCAGCTTGTCGAGCGCCTCGCGCAGGGCGGGGAAGTCACTGCCGTCGAGGGGGTAGAGGCCGGAGAAGACCATCGGCTTGGGGTCGCGGTAGCCACCCAGCGACTCCAGCGCCGGGTTCCTCACGGTGGTAAGCGTGTCGCCGACGCGGGCCTGCCGCACGTTCTTCACCCCGGGGATGACGTAGCCCACCTCACCGGCGGACAAGAAGTCGGTCGGCATCATCTCCGGCGAGACGACCCCGACCTCGAGGATCTCGTGCTGGTTCAGCGTCGACATCATCAGGCCGCGGTCCTTCGTGGACAGCTTCCCGTCCACGACCCGCACGTAGGTGATGACGCCTCGGTAGGCGTCGTACACCGAGTCGAAGATCATCGCGCGGGCAGGCCCGTCCGAGTCGCCCATCGGCGGCGGGACGTCCCGGACGATCGCGTTGAGGACGTCCGGCACTCCCTGGCCGGTCTTGGCGCTGATCCGCAGCACGTCGTCGGGCTCGCACCCGATGATCTTGGCGATCTCCTCGGCGTACTTCTCCGGCTGCGCCGCGGGCAGGTCGATCTTGTTGAGCACCGGGATGATCGTGAGGTCGTTCTCCAGCGCCAGGTACAGGTTCGCCAGCGTCTGCGCCTCGATGCCCTGAGCGGCGTCGACCAGGAGGACGGCACCCTCGCAGGCGGCCAGCGACCGCGACACCTCGTAGGTGAAGTCCACGTGTCCGGGCGTGTCGATCAGGTGGAGCCGGTAGAGCTTGCCGTCGCCCGCCGTGTACTCCACGCGCACCGCCTGCGCCTTGATCGTGATGCCGCGCTCGCGCTCGAGCTCCATGGAGTCGAGCAGCTGCGGCCGGTGGTCGCGCGCGTCGACCGCCCCGGTGATCTCGAGGATCCGGTC
>DATLCV010000037.1:0-48591 GCA_035526225.1 Mycobacteriales bacterium | reverse complement strand
TCCTCGGCGCCTCGCTGTTCGCAAGCCTGAGCTTCCTGCTCGAGAGCACCTGGCTGCACGGCGTGCAGAGCTTCCTCGTCGACGTGTTCTCGTTCGGCAACGACACGGCGAAGACCAACGTCGAGGGCTCGATCGTCGGGTTCATCGGGGCCCTCGGCCTGCTGCTCACGATCGTGCTCAACCCGGGCGGCATCGCGCAGCAGATCAAGCCGATCACCAACTGGCTGTCGGGCAAGCCCTTCTCGCTGCACGACGCCAAGGAGACCGGCCCAGCCAGTGTGGAGGGCTCCAGTGTCCGTGCTTGAGGTGCGCGACCTGTCGATCCGCTTCGGCGGGCTGCAGGCGCTGGCCGACGTCTCGCTCGACGTGAACGAGTTCGAGATCGTCGGCCTGATCGGGCCCAACGGGGCGGGCAAGACGACCGCGTTCAACTGCATCACGGGCTTCTACCGGCCGCAGTCAGGCAGCGTCCGCTACCGCGGCCGCGACGTCACGACGGCACCGCCGCACGTGAAGGCCGCGATGGGGTTCGGGCGCACGTTCCAGAACGTCGGCATGGTCAAGGGGGCCACGGCTCTGGAGAACCTCAAGACGGCGCAGCACGCCAAGGCGTCGTACGACGCGGGCTCGGGGTTGCTCGGGCTCAGCAGCACGTGGCAGGCAGAGCGGAAGATGACGGCCCGCGCCGACGCGATCCTCGAGCTGCTGGGTCTCGAGCACGTCCGCGACAAGCGCGTGGGCGGGCAGTCCTACGGCACCCTGAAGCTGCTCGAGCTCGGCTGCGCGCTGGCCACCGACCCCGACCTTCTGCTCCTGGACGAGCCGACGTCAGGCATGGGCCCGGACGAGTCCGAGGAGCTCGGCGACAGGCTGCTCCTGCTGCGCCGCGAGTTCGCGCTCACCATGCTCGTGATCGAGCACCACGTCCCGCTCGTGCTGCGGGTGTGCGACCACGTCTACGTGCTCAACTTCGGGCGGATGCTCGCCCAGGGCACGCCGTCGGAGGTGCAGCGGCACCCCGAGGTCGTGGCTGCCTACCTCGGCGGCGAGGCCCCGGAGGCGCTCGAGGCGACGCAGGAGCCGGAGCAGGACGCAGCTGCCGAGGGTGGTGGTCCGGTGGCGGCGCCTGCCGTCCCTGCGAAGCGGACGCGCGCGAAAAAGGCGCCGGCGAAGCGTGCCGGCACCACTGCCCGCACGAGCGCTCGCCCGAAGAAGAAGGAGGGCGGATGAGCCTGCTCGAGGTGGAGGAGCTGCGCACCGGGTACGGCGCGCTGCCTGTGCTGCAAGGGATCTCGTTCGCGGTCGAGGAAGGCACGACCGCGGTCGTGTTCGGGCTCAACGGCGCGGGCAAGACCACGACGGTGAACTGCCTCGCGGGGCTGCTCCCGGTGTGGGGCGGCCAGATCCGCTTTGACGGCGCCCGCCTCTCGGGCAAGTCGGCGAAGTCGATCGTCGAGGCCGGCATCGCGCTGTCACCGGAGGGACGACGCGTGTGGCCGGGGCTCACCGTGCTCAAGAACCTCGAGCTCGGGGCGTGGAGCTCACGCGGACGTCAGGCGCGCGAGACCATGCAACGGGTCTTCGACTACTTCCCACGGCTGGAGGAGCGCAAGGACCAGCTGGCCGGGACGATGTCCGGCGGCGAGCAGCAGATGCTCGCGATCGGCCGGGCGCTGATGTCCAAGCCGCGGCTGCTCATGATCGACGAGGCCTCGCTCGGGCTTTCGCCGAAGCTGGCGCAGACCGTGTTCCAGATCGTGTCGAAGATCAACGACGACGGTACGACGGTCATCATCGTCGAACAGAACGTCGGCGTCCTGCCCTACGCGGACCAGGCGCTGGTGATGGAGAAGGGCACGCTGACCTACGACGGCACCGGCACCGAGCTGGAGCGCAGCGGCGAGCTCCGCCGCACCTACCTCGGCGAGGCCTCTTAGCTCGCGAGAACGGGGCTAGCGGACCGTCACGTTCGTGGGCGCTTGCGAGGGCTGGCAGACACGGCACGCCTTGAGGCCCTGGGCTGCGGCCTCAGCGGGCGTGAGCAGGCTGGTCTCCTCGCGACCGTCGACGAGGCGGCAGTCGGGGGCGTGGTAGCTGGCGGTCCCGGCCACGACGAGGCCCGACGCGTCGGCAGGCAGCGCGGTGCGCGTTCCTCCGGAGCTCGCGAGGATCGCGTCGGTGAGCACGTCGAGCTTGGTCTCGAGCATCGCGCGGTCCTGACGGGCGCTGTGCACGACCAGCACGGCTGCGCCCACCACGACGAGCGACAGGCCGATCAGGCCGCCGGAGACGATGTAGGGGACCTGCGCCAGCAGCGCCGTCTGGCTGGCGACCGCGTTGTACGCCACGCCGATCACGACGAGCCCCACCGCGATGAGGGCGAGCCCTGCCTTGCCGCCGAAGCGACCGAACTGCGGGTTCATCGAGGGACCTTCCTGTCGTGGTGCTGCCAGTCTGCCGCCTGCGCCGCGCGCCGTCCGGCAGGTCTCCCACAGTTCTTTCGGCGTCGGGCTGGGAGTTCCTGCACGGACGCGTGCGAGCTCAGCAGGCGCGCCGGCGGCCGCGGCGGGCGCGCAGGTAGTCCGACACGACGTACTCCCCGAGCCGCACCGGGTCCGGGGCGAGCACACGACCACCGTTGCGCTGGGCCAGCAGCTCGACGAAGTCCAGGAGGCGCGGCTCGTCGTCGAGCATGAACACGTTGATCGTCGCACCGCGCCGGGTGAGGCGCTCCACCTCGGCGAGGGTGAGCTCGAGGGTCTCCGGCAGCGGCGGCCAGCAGAAGTCGGCGTACCCGTCGCGGGTCAGGTGCGCCGTCGGCTCGCCGTCGGTGACCACCATGACGACGGGCTCAGCGCCCGGGTGCTTGCCCAGGAACCGGCCGGCGAGCATCAGGGCGTGCTGCAGGTTTGTGCCCTGCACCCGCTGGGGCAGCAGGCCCGCCAGCTCCTCTGGGCGCAGGACCTGGGCGTAGTCGCTGAACCCGATGACCTGGATGGCGTCCTGCGGGAAGCGGGTGGTGACGAGGGCGTGCAGCGCCAGTGCCGTCTGCTTCGCCGGGGCCCAGGTGCCACGCAGCTCCATCGAGAACGACAGGTCGACGAGCAGCGCGACGGCAGCGGTGGTGCGCCGTTCCGTCTCGACGACCTCCATGTCGTCCACGACGAGGCGCACCGGACCCGGCCCGGCGCGGAGCACGGCGTTGCGCACCGTGCGCACGACGTCCAGCGGCTGCTCGTCGCCGAACTGCCACGGGCGGCTGGCTCCGGTCACGTCTCCGGCGGCGCCGGCGTCGCGCACGTCGTGCTCTCCACGTCCCTGCGCGTGCAGGTCGGCGAAGACGCGGTTCAGGGCGGTGAGCCCCAGCCGCCGGACGGCCCGCGGCGACAGCTCGAGACGGCCGTGGCTGTCGCGCACGAGGTAGCCCTGCGCCTGCAGCTCCCGCTCCAGCTGCTGCAGGCTGCGCACGTCGTCGACGGCCTGCCGACCCAGCGCCCGCTGGACCGCCCCCTCGTCGATGTCGTCCAGGGCCGCGCCCGGGTAGTCCTGCCCCAGCGCCGCCTCGAGGTCCTCGAGGTCGGCGAGCTCCTCCAGCGCCGTGGTCGCGTCACCGAGTCCCATGCCCTCGCGACCGTCCACGCGTTGCCGGCCGCCCCAGGGCAGCTCTGGCCGCGCGGCGCGCAGCGCGTCGGACAGCTGGGACATCTGGGCCTGCAGGTCGATGTCCATCGCGTCGGCCATCAACCCCTGGAGCTCCTCGCGCTGCTCACGGCTGAGAGAGTCCATGAGGCGCTGCGCCGCCGCAGCCCGGCGAGCGAGGTCATCGACGAGCTCGGCCAGAGTGCCTGGTGCTGAGGGGAAGAACCCGCCGTACTCGGCCATGAAGGCGTCGAAGTCAGCCTGCGTGTGCTCACCCCGGGCGTCCGCGGCCAGCATCGCGTTGAGCGCAGCGAGCATGTCCTTCACGCGGGCCAGGTCCTCGGGGGTCGCACCTTCGAGCGCCTGCTTCATCCCGCGGAACTGGCTGTCGAGGACCTCCCGCCGCAGCAGGTCCTGGATCTGCTCGTAGGCCGCCCGTGCCTCCTCCGACCGCCAGGAGTAGTCGCGCAGCTCGCGCACCGCCCGCGCGGTGTCCGTGGGCAGCGCGTCGAGCTCGGACTCGGCGAGCCTGGCGGCGTCGGAGGGGTCGGGGAACAGCGCCCGTCGCTCACTGTCAAGCGCGCTCTCGAGCAGGCCGCGCACCTCGTCCAGGGTGCCGTCGAGCCGGCCCGCGCGCCGCGCTTCGCGCATCTGCCGCGCCACGTCGCGGCGCATCGCGTCGAGCCCCCGGACGCCCTGCGTGCCCTGCCGGAGCAGCGCACGCAGCGCCTGACGCACCGTGTCACCGGCCAGCACCCTGTCGCCGAGCTCGTCCACGGCCTCCGCCAGGTCGTACGGCGGGGCGAGCGGGTCGGGCCCGCCGTCCCACGCGCCGTACCGGAAGCTCACGGCCCCTGCTCGTCCAGCCAGGCCTGGTACGCCAGTCGCCGCCGGAGCTTCACGGCATCGCGCACCGGACGCATGAGGGGGCGCACCACGAGCAGGTACTCGAGGGCGAGGGCGATGAGGAACCAGCCGCCGTCGGCGTCGAGGGCCGCGACGGCCCAGCCCGTGAAGAAGAACAGGAAGATCGAGAGCGCTCCCGTCAGGAGCACGCGCCGCTTCAGGGCGTTGACGTCGGGGACCGTCACCTCGGGGCCCCCGCGGGAGCGTGAGCGCAGCGAGCGGTCACGTGGGGTGGGGTCATCGGCCGTAGACCGTGCGGCTGCCGACGGTCTCCTTGGCGAGCCGCCGGTTCAGGTGCAGGCCCTCGAGCGCGAACACGAGCGCGGCCGCGGCGAGCCCGGGAGACTCCTGCTCCACTCCGAGTCGCTGCAACAGCTGGGCGAGCCCGGGGACGGCACCGAGGTCAGCGAGGATCTGCGCCGCCGGCACCAGGTCACCTGTCTCGAGCACTCCGCCCTCGTCGAACAGGCCCTGCACACCGGACAGGTCGAGCCCTGCGAGCCGCGCCCGGAAGGTGTCGGCCGTGGCCTTGCGGAGCAGGTGCGCGAGGACCTCCAGCTCGCGCCCCTCCTCGGCGGACTCGAACTCCACCTTCCCCCGTGCTGCCGGGACGACGCAGGGCAGGTCGTCAACCCTCGCGACCGCCTCCGGGTCACCCGTGACGGCCGCCCGGCGCACTGCTGAGGCCGCCAGTGTCTCGGTCGCCGCCACCGCGAACCGGGCCGAGACGCCGGAGCGCTGGTCGACCTGCGGCGCGTCTCGCACGAGTCGCGTCCAGCGGGCGATCACCTCGACGAGGTGGTCCGGGACGAGCACCGGCAGGTCGTCGTAGGACAGCTGCGCCTCCTGGCGCACCAGGCCGATCTCGTCCGCGAGCTCCACGGGGTAGTGGGTGCGCACCTCGGCCCCGAAGCGGTCCTTCAGCGGTGTGATGATGCGGCCGCGGTTGGTGTAGTCCTCGGGGTTCGCGGAGGCCACGAGCAGCAGGTCGAGAGGCAGCCGCAGCGCGTAGCCCCGCACCTGGATGTCGCGCTCCTCCAGCACGTTCAGCAGCGCGACCTGGATCCGCTCGGCGAGGTCGGGCAGCTCGTTGACGCTGAAGATCCCGCGGTTGGTCCGCGGCACCAGCCCGTAGTGCACCGTCTCCGGGTCGCCGAGGGTGCGACCCTCCGCCACCTTGATCGGGTCCACGTCGCCGATGAGGTCGCCGACGGAGGTGTCAGGGGTGGCCAGCTTCTCGCCGTACCGGGAGGAGCGGTGCAACCAGGAGACCGGGGTCTCGTCGCCGGCCTCGGCCACCAGGCGCCGGCACCGGACGCATGCCGGGGCGTACGGGTGGTCGTTGATCTCGCAGCCGGTGATGACGGGCGTCCACTCGTCGAGGAGGCGGACGAGAGTGCGGATGAGCCGGGTCTTGCCCTGTCCCCGCTCGCCCAGGAGCACGAGGTCGTGCCCGGCGAGCAGCGCTCGTTCGACCTCGGGGAGCACCGTGTCGTCGTAGCCGACCAGACCCGGGAACGCGGTCTCGCCCGAGGCGAGCGCGGCGAGCAGGTTGGCCCGCACCTCCGCCTTGACGGAGCGGTGCACGTGCCCGGTCGCGCGGAGCCTGCCGAGTGTCGTGGGAGCCGGGCCGGCGGGAGGGGCGGTCACCGGCTCACGCTACGTCGGGCGAACAGATCGCGCACACGGCAGACTGTCGGCCCATGGGCAGGTACGGCGACGGGCTTGGTGTCTCTCTCGACCTGCTGGAGGCTGCCCAGACGGCAGCTCAGGTCGCGCTGTCGCGGCTCGGGGGCCGCACGCCTGATCTCGCGCTGGTCTTCGTGTCCGGACCCGACGCCGGTGCTGCGGGCGAGCGGGCGTTGGAGCTCACCGGCGCCCGCGCGACGCTGGGCTGCACCGCCGAGGGCGTGGTCGGCAGCGGTGTCGGCGTGCAGGGCGTGTGCGCCGTCAGCGTCTGGGTCGGCATCCTGCCCAGCGCCTCGCTGCGCACCTTCCACCTCGAGGTGCTGCCTGCCGAGGGCGCTGCGGCCGTCGTGGGCCTGCCCGAGCGCACACCGCAGGACGAGGCCCTGCTGCTGCTCGCGGACCCTTACAGCTTCCCCACCGACGGCTTCGTCCAGCAGGCCGCCGCTGCGCTCCCCGGGCTTCCGGTCATCGGCGGTCTCGCCCACGGCGACGCGGGCCCGGGCAGCAGTCGCCTGTGGGTCGACGGGCGCACGGTGGGCCGCGGTGCGGTGGGAGTGGTCCTGGGAGGCACCGGCGCGCAGGTGACCCTCTCGCAGGGCTGTCGCTCCGTCGGCCCGGTCATGACGGTCACCGAGGCCGAGGGCAACGTCGTGCTCGGGCTGGCCGGGGCACCGGCCCTGGACAAGGTGCGCGAGGTCCTCAGCGACCTCACGCCCCCGGACCAGGCACTCGCGTCGCAGGGCCTGCAGCTCGGCATCGCCGCGGACGAGAGCGCGGTCGACCCCGAGTTCCTCGCCCGCACCGTCATCGGCAGCGACCGTGACCGCGGCGCCCTGGTGCTCACCGACCGGGTGGTGGTGGGTCAGACCGTCCGGCTGCAGGTGCGCGACGCCGACGCGGCCGACCTCGACCTGAAGGACACCCTGGGCCGGATGCCGGTCTCGCTCGGCGGCGGCGCCCTGCTGTTCACCTGCCGCCAGCGGGGTGCAGGCCTGTTCGGCCCGTCGTACGGCGGGGCCTCGCACGACCCGGTTGTCGTGCGTGAGGCGCTGGGAGCCGACGCGGTCGCCGGGTTCTTCACCGCGGGCGAGCTCGGGCCGGTGGGAACACGGTCCTACCTGCACGGGTTCAGCGCCTCGGTGCTCCTCCTGCCATGACGTCGCCGGGCGCCGCAGTGCTGGCCGTCGACGTTGGCGGCACCAAGATCGCGGCCTGCCGCGACGGTGGCGACATCACCCGCGTGCTCACCGGCGAGGACCCGTGGGCGGCGCTCACTGCCCTGCTCGACCCGCTCGCGGACGGGATCACGTCCGTCGGCGTCGGGTGCGGCGGTCCCATGGAGTGGCCGGCCGGCATCGTCGCGCCGCTCAACATCCCCGCCTGGCGCGAGGGCTTTCCCTTGAGGGACAGGCTGTCGGAGAGGTACGGCGTTCCTGTCCGCGTGCACAACGACGCGGTGTGCATGGCCATCGGCGAGCACGCTCAGGGCGGCTGGGGCGTCGACGACCTGCTGGGCGTGGTGGTGTCCACCGGAGTCGGCGGAGGGGTCATCAGCCGGGGCCGACTGCTCGACGGCGCCCGTGGCAACGCAGGCCACATCGGGCACGTCGTCGTCGACCCCGAGGGGCCGCTCTGCGGCTGCGGCGGCCGTGGGTGCGCAGAGGCGATCGCGCGCGGACCGGCCCTGGTCGCCTGGGCCGCGGCGCAGGGCTGCGACGCCACCGACGGGGTGTCGCTCGCCGCGCAGGCTGCGAAGGGGCACCCGGTCGCGCTGGCCGCCTTCACGCGCGCCGGTCGGGCGGTGGGGTTCGCGATCGCGTCGGCCGCGGCGGTGCTCGACGTCCGCGTGGTGGTGGTCGGCGGTGGGCTGGCCCTCGTGCCGCAGCTCTGGCCACCCATGCAGCAGGCCGTCAAGGAGCACGCGCGGCTTGGGCACCTCCGCGACCTCAGCGTCGTGCCCGCCGCGCTGGGCCAGCGATCAGGGCTCGCCGGTGCGGCCGCGCTCTTCGACGGCAGGTACTGGTCGCCCTCTGCTTGACTGCTCGCGTGAGCCTCGTCAGCGTCGACGACGTCCGCGCGGCACGGGTGCTGCTCGAGGGCGTCAGCCGCGTCACCCCCCTGGAGGGCAGCCGGGCGCTGTCCGACCGCGTCGGCGGCCCCGTGTGGCTCAAGTGCGAGAACCTCCAGCGCACGGGGTCGTTCAAGATCCGCGGCGCCTACGTCCGCATCGCGCGGCTGTCGGACCAGGAGCGCGCGCACGGTGTCGTCGCTGCCTCCGCCGGCAACCACGCGCAGGGCGTGGCGCTCGCCGCCGCGCTGCTCGGCTGCCAGGCGACCGTGTTCATGCCGGCCGCCGCCCCCCTGCCCAAGGTCGCCGCAACGCGTGCCTACGGCGCCGAGGTGCGGCTGGAGGGCGCGACCGTCGACGCGGCGCTGCTCTCGGCGGCGAGGTTCGCCGAGGAGACCGGAGCGATCCTCATCCACCCCTTCGACCACCCCGATGTGATCGCCGGGCAGGGAACGGTGGGGCTCGAGGTGCTCGAGCAGTGCCCCGACGTGCGCACCCTCGTCGTCTGCACCGGCGGTGGGGGACTGGTGGCGGGGATGGCCGCGGCCGTCAAGGGCCTCAAGCCCGACGTCGTCGTCGTGGGGGCACAGGCGGCGGGAGCCGCCGCCTTCCCACCGTCACTGGCGGCGGGGACCCCCACGGCGCTCACCTCGATGGCGACCATCGCCGACGGCATCGCGGTCGGCCGCCCGGGCGACCTGACCTTCGCCCACGTCCGCGAGCTCGTCGACCGCGTGGTGACCGTGGACGACGACGCGCTGGCCCGCGCCCTGCTGCTGTCGCTGGAGCGCGCGAAGCTGGTCGTCGAGCCCGCCGGTGCCGCCGCGCTGGCGGCGGTGATGGAGCACCCGGAGGCGTTCGAGCCGCCGGTGGTGTGCGTGCTGTCGGGCGGCAACATCGACCCGCTGCTGCTCACGAAGGTCGTGCGGCACGGGCTGATCGCGGCAGGGCGCTTCCTGTCGATGCGCGTCCGCATCCCCGACCAGCCGGGAGCGCTCGCCGCGCTGCTGGGCGTGCTCGCGGAGGCGGGCGCCAACGTGCTCGACGTCGAGCACCAGCGCACCGGCAAGACCCTGCACCTGGACGAGGTCGAGGTGGAGATGCAGCTCGAGACCCGCGGTGCCGACCACGCCGACGTGGTGGTGCGCGCCCTGACGGACGAGGGGTACGCCGTCTACCCGGTGTAGGGACGGATCTCGGTGAGGGTGACGGTCACACTGCGCTCTCCGAAGGTCACCTGGTCGCCGACCTTGTGACCGGAGATCGCTTGACCCAGCGGCGACTCGGGGGAGTAGACGTCCAGGGCGCCGATCCTGCCGCCCTCGTCGGTGGCGTTCTCCCGGTTGGCGAACAGGAACGTCTCCACATCGCCCCCGCCGAAGTCGACGGTCACGAGGCACCCCTCCTCGGCGACGTCCCCGGAGGGCACGCCGGTGCGGGCGTCGCGCAGCAGCGCGCTGAGCATCTTGATGCGGGCCTCGAGCTTGCCCTGCTCCTCCTTGGCCGCGTGGTAGCCGCCGTTCTCCTTGAGGTCGCCCTCGTCGCGCGCCGCCTCGATCTTGCTCACGATGTCGGCGCGCACCGGACCGGTGAGCTCCTCGAGCTTGGCCTGGAGGCGGACGTGCGCCTCCTCGGACAGCCAGGTCGTCACGGTCGTGCTCTCGGTGCTCACGGGGGTGCTCCTCCTGGTCCCAGGCAAGCGCTCATCCTACGGCGCGCAGCCGGTGACCTGGATCGCCACGGCGCGGGCGGTCGTGGTCACCGTCGCGCTGATCCGCGCGGGGCTGGCCAGGCTCCGCGGGAGGTGCAACGCGTGGTGCCCGACGGTGAGGTGGTCCTTGCCGTAGGCCACGACCTCGCAGCGCGCGTCCTCGTCCCGGTCGTGCCGCACCTCGAAGCGGATCACGACGTGGCGGTCGTCGCGGACCTCGTAACCGAGCACCGTCGCGCTGGTCGAGTGCCCCACGACGGTGCGGTAGCCGGCGTACCCCGCGGTGAGCACGACCAGGCCGAGGAGCACGCCGAGCAGCACCACCACCTGGCGCGGTAGGCGGCGGGGCTCGTCGTACCGGCCCTGGGGACGGCGGGTTGAGGTGGTCATCAGGTTGAATCATGCCCGCGAGTGCAGAAGCGAGCTCGCGGGGCCTGCGGAGCGAGGGAGCGCCGGAGCGAACTATGGGCAACGAGGAGCAGCGCCGGCTGATGTGCGTGCACGCGCACCCGGACGACGAGTCGAGCAAGGGCGCGGCGACGATGGCCAAGTACGTCCGGGAAGGCGTCGACGTGCTCGTGGTGACCCTCACCGACGGCTCCCGGGGGTCGGTGCTGAACCCCAAGCTCGACACCCCCGAGACGCTCGCGCGCATCACCGAGGTCCGCGCCGCCGAGATGGAGCGCGCCCGCGAGATCCTCGGCGTCCGCCAGGTCTTCATGGGTTACGTCGACTCCGGTCTCCCGGAGGGTGACCCGCTCCCGCCCCTGCCGGAGGGGTGCTTCGCGCTGGGTGACCTGCGCGAGCAGACCGCCGCGCTGGTCGAGCTGGTGCGCAAGGAGCGCCCCCACGTGATGACCACGTACGACGAGCAGGGCGGCTACCCGCACCCCGACCACATCCGCTGCCACGAGGTCTCGGTCGCCGCGTTCGAGGCGGCTGGGGACCCGAACGCCTTTCCCGAGGCCGGTGACCCGTGGCAGCCGCTGAAGCTCTACTACAACCACACGTTCCACAAGGCACGTGTCGTAGGGCTGCACGAGGCCCTGATCGCCGAGGGCCTGGAGTCGCCGTACACGGAGTGGCTCACTGCCTGGGAGGACAAGCCAGGCGACGAGGAGCGGCTGACGACCCGCGTCGAGTGCGCCGAGCACTTCTCGCTGCGCGATGACGCGCTGCGGGCGCACGCGACCCAGGTCGACCCGGACGGCCGGTGGTTCCACGTGCCGCTGGAGCTGCAGCAGCGGGTGTGGCCGACCGAGGACTTCCAGCTCGCGCGCTCGCACGTGGAGTCCTCCCTGCCCGAGCACGACCTCTTCGAGGGGATCTCCGCATGACGCTGCTCGCCGACGGCGCCGGCTCGTACGCCGGACCGCTGGGGCTGCTCGTCGTCCTCCTGCTCGGCGTGGCGACCGTGCTGCTCATCCGCAACATGAACAAGCGGATCACCCGGTTGCCGGAGAGCTTCGACGCGACACCTGACGACCCCAACGACCCTGACGACCTCGCCGGGTGAGCCACTGGTGGCGGGACGCCGTCGTCTACCAGGTCTACGTCCGCAGCTTCGCCGACAGCGACGGTGACGGCGTCGGCGACCTGCCCGGCATCACGGCGCACCTGCCGCACATCGCATCGCTCGGCGCGGACGCGGTGTGGATCACGCCGTTCTTCACCTCACCGATGGCCGACCACGGCTACGACGTCGCGGACTACTGCGACGTAGACCCCCTGTTCGGGTCACTGGCCGACCTGGACCACCTGCTGACCGAAGCGCACCGGCTGGGGCTGAGGGTGATCGTCGACCTGGTGCCCAACCACACCAGCGACCAGCACCCGTGGTTCCACGCGCACCGCGACCGCTACCTGGTGCGCCCGGACTCCCCGGAGCCGCCCAACAACTGGACCTCGGTCTTCGGTGGCCCCGCGTGGTCCCGGCTGCCGTCGGGCGAGTGGTACCTGCACCTGTTCGCACCCGAGCAGCCCGACGTCGACTGGCGCAACGCGGCGGTCCACGAGGAGTGGGAGCGGATCCTGCGCTTCTGGTTGGACCGGGGGGTCGACGGCTTCCGCATCGACGTCGCGCACGGGCTCTACAAGGACGCGCAGCTGCGCGACAACCCTGAGGGGCTGCGCGGGGGCCTCGGCGCGGACCTCGACGCCATCGACTCGCCGTACGTGTGGGACCAGCCGGAGACCCTGCAGGTCTACGAGCGCTGGCGGCAGATCAGCGACGGGTACCACGATCGCGTGATGGTCGGCGAGGTCTTCCTCAAGGACCTGACCCGCGTGAGCCGGTACGTCGCCGACGACCGCCTTCACCAGGCGTTCAACTTCCTGGTGATGTCCAAGCCGTTCGACGCAGCGGAGCTCAAGCCCGTGCTGGCGCAGGCCCTCGACCTGTTCGGCGACTCCCCGACCTGGGTCCTGTCCAACCACGACCTGGTCCGGCACGCGACCCGGTACGGCGGGGGCGAGCGTGGGCGACGGCGCGCCCTGGCCGCCACGGCCGCGCTGCTCGCGCTGCCCGGCTCGCCGTACCTCTACCAGGGCGAGGAGCTCGGCCTCGAGCAGTCCTTCGTACCGCCGGAGCTGCGGCAGGACCCGATGTGGTTCAACAGCGGCAAGACGGTGCCCGGCCGTGACGGGTGCCGCACACCGATGCCCTGGACAGACGGCCCCGGAAGCGGGTTCACGACCGGCACGCCCTGGCTGCCGTTCGGGTCCGACGGCACGTCGGTCGCTGCACAGGCCG
Organism: Mycobacteriales bacterium; assembly: GCA_035526225.1. GTDB lineage: Bacteria > Actinomycetota > Actinomycetes > Mycobacteriales > SCTD01 > RYN-111. The sequence goes on along the minus strand of DATLCV010000037.1, from coordinate 35,826 downwards.
CGGACCCGGCCTCCCCGCTGTCGGCGTACCGGTCGGCCCTCGCGTTGCGGCGATCGCTGCGTGAGGAGCTCGGGCGCGGGGTGACCTGGCTCGAGACCGAGCCGGGGACCCTGGGCTTCACGCGCTCCCACGGCGAGGGCTCCTTCGGGTGCCTGCTCAACACGGGGCCCGCGTTGCAGACGCGCGTGCCCCGGCGGGCCGAGCTGGTCCTCGACACCTCGGGAGGCGCGCGTCTGGTCGACGGGGCGCTCGACCTTCCTGCCGACTGCACGGTCTGGCTGCGCGTCCCGGCGAGCTGACCCCTCACTCGTCGTGCGGGCGGGACCGCCGGGAGCGCTTGAGGTCGGACCGCTGGCGCTTGACCTCGAGCCGCCGCTCCTTGCTCCCCCGGCTCGGCGTGGTGGCGCGTCGCGGAGCGGGCGGAGGCGCGACCGCAGTGCGCAGCAGGGCCGTCATCCGCTCCGCCGCCGCCTCGCGGTTCTGCAGCTGGCTGCGGTGTTCGCTCGCGGCAACGGTCACCGTCGTGCTCCCGAGGCGCTCCTGAGCCCTCGCCAGCAGGTGGACCGGCAGCACCCGGGTGAGGTCCACCGTGAGCTCGACGCGGCTGTCCGTGGTGTTGACCCCCTGCCCGCCTGGCCCGGAGGAGCGCGAGAACCGCCAGCCGAGCTCGGCGTCGGGGATGACGAGTGTTGGCGTGACCTGCAGCGGCACCTGGCGAGAGTAGGGGGTTGTGGCTTGCGCGGTCGGCTGCCCAGGGGTCACCCTGGGGGCGCAAAATCTCGTCACACGCAGTTTGACCTACCTCACGCGGGGTAACCATCCCGTTGTGCGGCCTCGCTAGGGACGTATGCACTCGTGCCTCGACCAGGCACGGGGGGAGGAGTCGCATGGCTCGGCGGAACGCGCTCGCGGTGCTGGCCGCCGCCGGGGTCGTGGCGGGCACGCTGGCGGTCGCTCCCGCTCGAGCGCAGGTGACGGAACGGGTGATCGTGCAGGCCGCCTCGGTCACTGTCGCTGCGGAGGCGGTGCATCGCGCCGGGGGGACCGTCGAACGCGAGCTGGCCCTCATCGACGGCGTGGCAGCCACCGTGCCCGTCGGGGCTGTCCTCGCCGGCGTCGACGCCGTGACGCCCAACCGCCAGGTGGTCACGGCGGCCACGGACAGCGGTGGCGCCGGGACGGCCACGAACGCCTACCGCCAGGAGACGCAGGCGACCGAGGTCGGCAGCCCGTCGCGCGCTGTCGCGGTGGCCGTGATCGACACGGGCATCTCCCCCGTGGGTGGGCTCGCGGACAACCTGCTGAGCGTCCCGGACCCCAAGAACCCTGGGCGCACCGCTCCCTGCGCGAACTTCTCCTCGGAGTCCACCTGCGACGACACGTACGGGCACGGCACGTTCCTCGCGGGTCTCATCGCGGGTGACGGTGCGTACCCCGGCATGGACCCCTCCGCGCGGCTCGTCAGCGTGAAGATCGCCGGCCGCAACGGCTCTGCGGACACCAGCCAGCTGCTCGCCGCTCTGCAGTACGTCGTGAGCTTCCGTGACCACCTCGGCATCGGCGTGCTCAACCTCTCGCTCGGCACCGACAGCAACCACGACGCACGCAAGGACCCGCTCAACCGAGCCGTCGAGCGCGCCTGGCAAGCGGGCATCACCGTCGTCGTGGCTGCCAGCAACCGCGGTCACGCCGGTACGGCGGGCACCATCAGCAAGCCCGCCGACGACCCGCTGGTCATCACGGTCGGGGCCGTCGACGACCTCGGCACGGGGACCCGCGGCGACGACCGCGTCCCGGCGTTCACGGCTCAGGGCCCCGTCGTCCAGGGACCGGCCGGCGACCGACTCGTGGTGGCGAAGCCGGACGTGGTCGCACCCGGTGTGAGCCTGGTGTCGCTGGTCGCCCCCGGGAGCCACATCGAGCAGACGGCGCCGCCGAGCACGGTCGGCGTCGCGGGCTACCGGCGCGGCAGCGGCACCTCTCAGGCCGCCGCCGTCGTGTCGGGAGCGGCCGCGCTGCTGCTGGAGCGCCGCGACTGGACCCCGGACGAGGTGAAGGCCGCGCTCGTCCGTGGCGCCTTCCGTCTCGACGCGCCGAGCAGCGTGGTGGGTGCCGGCGTCATCAGCGTCGCCGCGGCGCTGGGCCAGTCCGCTTCGGGCGCCGCCCAGCCGCTGCCTCGCCAGGACCCCTTCGACGGGCTGGACGCCTCGCGCGAGCACAGCCTGGTGACGAGCTTCGCCTGCGGCCCGGTACGCGCGGCCGTCGACGGCGACGACTGCACGTACGTGCACGGTCGGCTGACCGCCCTCGGCGTCCAGTCCCCGCACGGCGCTGAGCTGCTGCCCTTCGACGGCCCCGAATACGCGACAGACCCCTGGACCGGGCAGAGCTGGTACGGCAGCCAGTGGCTGGCAGGTCAGAGCTGGTACGGCCAGAGCTGGTACGGCCAGAGCTGGTACGGCCAGAGCTGGTACGAGACCTCGTCCTCACCGCCCCCGTCGGGGGGAACGGCGACGGACTTCGGGACGGTCCTGCCGGGCTCGGCCTGGTACGGCGCCTGGCGCTGATCGTGGCCCCCGGGGGACCCCGTACGGCGGGGGCATGGGCGTGGTCGGCTGTGCTGGCCGTCGCTGCGGGGCTGCTCGTCCTGGGTCTCCCGGTCGACCCGCTGCAGGGCCACGACTACTGGGTGCTGCCGGGTCTGGCACTGCTCGTCGCCGGTGCCGAGCTCATGCAGGTGCGCTTCCGTGTCGGGCGGCAGATCGACAGCAGCAACCTGGTCGAGGCGGCGGTCGCCCCGCTGCTGGTGGTTGCTCCGAGCGCGACGGGGTTGCTGGCCGTCGTCGTGGGGCAGCTGGTCGCCGGCCTGGTGCGGCGCAACCCACCGGTGAAGCTGTCGTTCAACCTGGCCCAGTGGTCGCTCGCCTTCAGCGTCGGCGCCGTGCTGTGGACCTCGCTCGACGTGGAGCCGGTGACGTGGGTCGGCGCTGTGGGCCTGGTGCTCGCCGTCCTGGTCGTGGGCGTCGTCAACCTGCTGGCGTTCACCGGCGTGCTGCTCGTGATGGGCAGCGATGTCCGCTCGGTGCGACCCGTCGTGGGGTCGGGCTGGCTGGTCGGCCTCGGGGTCAACACAGCCCTGGGCGTGCTCTTCGCGCTGGCGCACGAGGCCGCTCCGGGGGGCCTGCTCCTGGCGCCGGTGCCGCTCCTGGTGCTGCACCAGGCCTACCGCGGGTATGCCGCAGCGCGCGCTGACCGGGCCCGCCTCGCCGGCATGCACCGAGCAGCTTCGGTGCTGGCAGGTCCGCTTGATCCGCGACCGGTGATCCCCGAGTTCCTGCGGGCCGCTGCCGAGCTGTTCGAGACGCGCGCTGCGGTCATGGTCCTCAAGGTCGAGGGGGGGCGCGAGGTCCACCGCGTCGACATGGGCACCGGCGCGGTCGACGTCTACACCGAGCCGGAGGACGCCGCGACGCTCGAAGCGGCCATGACCGCGCACCTGGGTGCCGTCCGGATCGACGCGCATGATCCCGGGCCGCTCGCCCTCGCGTTGCGCGAGACCGGCCGGGTCGACTGCCTCGCCGTCCCGATGCTCGAGGGCGGCCGGGTGCTGGGGGCGCTGCTGCTGCTGGACCAGGTCGGCATCGAGGGCGCGCCGGCCGGGCAGCTCTCCGTGCTGGAGGCGCTGGCGCGCGAGGTCGCTGCGGCGGTCGCCAAGGGCCGCCTGCTCGACTCCGTGCTCGAAGAGCGCCACAAGCTGTCCACTGTCGTCAGTGCCACGTCCGACGGGATCGCGGCGATCGACGAGGAGGGCGTCGTCCGCTCCTGGAACCCCGCCCTCGTGACGATCACCGGGCTGTCGGAGCGCGAGGTCCTCGACCGTGCGGATGCCCTGGGACGGCTCGACCCGCGCACGCCGGAGGGCGAGCCGGTAGACCTGGCCGGCTGGGCCGCGGGCACACGGCTCCCGGGGGAGATCGCAGTACGCAGCCGCGCGGGCGGCCGACGTCGCCTCGCGTGCTCCTACAGCCACGCAGAGGACGAGCACGGCAGGACGCTGGTGGTGGTGGCCCGCGACGTCACCCCGGTGCAGGAGTTCGAGGCGCTGCGGGCCGAGTTCGGCCGCCTCGTCGCGCAGGAGGCCGCCCGTCGCCTCGTCGTCGAGCAGCTGCAGGCCGCTGTCGTGCCGGACACGCCCTCGGTCGAGGGGCTCGAGCTCGCGGTGACCTACGTCGCCTCGGACCCCCAGGAGCCCACAGGGGGCGACCTGTGGGACTGGCAGGTCCTCCCGAGCGGTGAGCTGCACATCGCCGTCGTCGACGTGCTCGGGCACGGGGTCGCCGCCACCAAGTCGGCGCTCTCGGTCGTCCACGCGCTGCGCCTGCTGGCCCTTGACGAGACGCCGCTGGGGGACGTCGTCGCGCGCGCTGCCACCCTCATCGAGCGCCAGGACCCGGACCTCGTCGCCACCGTCGTGGTGGGGCGACTCGACCCGACGACGGGGCGGCTGCTGGTGGTCTCCGGAGGCCACCCGCCCGCCCTCGTGGTCTCGGGGGAGCGCGAGGTCCGTCAGGTCGTCGCCTCGGGAGGCGCGATCGGCTGGCCGGGTGCCGGCAGCGACGGTGTGGCGGAGGTGCTGCTCGCGCCGGGAGACACGGTGCTGCTCTACACCGACGGGCTCGTCGAGGCCCGCAAGGACATCGTGCTGGGCATCGACGCGCTGGCCGCCGAGCTGGCGTCGCTGGGCGACCTCCCGGTCGAGGAGATGACCGAGGAGCTCGTGAAGCGCGCGCTCGCCGGCGCCGACCGCCGCGACGACACGCTCGCGCTGGTGGTGCGGCGCGGCGGAGGCCCGGTCAAGCGGGCACCGGCGACCCGCACGTCGACCGAGCGCTGGCAGATCCAGCCCGACCGGCACGCCGCCCAGCAGCTGCGCCGTGACGCCGTGCGCTGGCTGGCGGACCGGGGCATCCCCGCAGGCGACACGGCCCTCGTCGTCGCGGAGCTGCTGGCGAACGCCGTTCGAGCGGCCCGCGGCATCGTGGTCCTCGAGCTGTCGGTGCGGCAGGGACGGCTCCACGTCGCGGTCACGGACGACGGGCCGGGCCTGGTCGAGCTCCCGGACGAGGAGCTGCCGGCGCTCGACGGGGAGGGGAACAGGGGGCTGTTCCTCGTGCGCAAGCTCAGCTGCGACGTCGAGCTGGACCCTGACACGATCGGCACGACGGTGCGCTGCTGGCTCCCCCTGGCGTCAGACGTGGTGCGCGTCCCCGGCCAGGTCCAGCGCGACGCGGTGTCGTAGGCCACCCGGCTCAGAGGCAGGAAGGGGCGGGGCGGGGCCGAAGTGAGCGCCGAAGTGAGCAAGGCCCCCGACCCCTGGAGCTCTCGTGCGCGTCCGTCCCCTGCTCGCCGCCGCCGCTGTGGTCGCCGCCGGCTTGGCCGTCGTCCCGGCTCAGGCCGCCCCGACGGAGCTCAGTGACGTCACGATCGTCGCCAGCGACGGCGTGAACCTGGTCGGTGACGTGCACCTCCCCGCCGCCACCGGCCGGTTCCCCGCCATCGTCGACATGGAGCCCTACGGCCGGTCGAGCGCGACGACGTACGTCAAGAACGGGTACGCGCACGTCAACACCGACGTGCGCGGCTCGGGCAAGAGCGGTGGCGCGCTGTGCCTGCTGTGCGAGCGCGAGCAGCGGGACGTCTACGACGTCGTCGAGTGGGTGGCGAAGCAGCCCTGGAGCAACGGCAAGGTGGTGCTGTACGGCTACTCGTACTCCGCCATCACGTCCCTGCTCGGCGCCACCCTGCAGCCGCCGCACCTCACGACGGTGGTCGTCGGTCACCCGCCGACCGACCCCTACCGCGACGTGCTGTGGCACAACGGCCTGTACGACCAGGGCTTCGCTGCCCAGTGGTTCGGGGGACAGACCGCCACCCAGGCGCTCGGGCTCGGGCCGCAGCCGCAGTACCTCGACCGTAAGGACCAGTTCTTCGCCGTCGAGACGCGCCTCAACGAGCTCGACGGGCCGCTCTACCGAGAGCGCTCGGTGCTCGCGAAGGTCAACCGCATCAAGGTCCCCGTCTACGTCTTCACCGGCTGGCACGACATGTACAGCCGTGGCGACATGCAGCTCATCGACGCGCTGAGAGTGCCCGCGCAGCTCTGGATCGACGCCTCCACCCACCACGGCACGGGGCAGGCCGGTGAGGTCGGTGCGCCGTACGGCGGGGGGCCGACGGACCTGTCGGCGTCGCTCAGCAGCAGCCCGCCCCCGGGCCAGGTCCTGCGATGGCTCGACCACTACGTGAAGGGCCGGGCCAACGGTGTGGACCGGCAGCCGCGGGTCACGTTCTTCGACCTCGGCGACCGCACGTGGAGCACGTCGCTCTCGTGGCGCGCCGCGGCGCCTCACCTCACCCGGCTGTTCCTGTCCGGTGCGAAGAGCGGCAGTGCGCAGTCGCTCAACGACGGGTCGCTGTCGTCCCGGCTGCCCACCGGCCGTTCGGCGTACCAGGACTCCTACGTCTACGACCCGACGAGCGGCTCGTCGGTGCCGATGGGCACCGAGGGCCCCGACGGCTTCGCGCCCTACGTCCACACCGACCAGCGGCTCGACGACGCGCACGGCCTGACCTACACGACCCCGGCCCTGCCCCGCGCGCTCCGGCTGGCAGGTCCGTCCGAGCTGCGGTTCTGGGCGATCACGGAGGCCTCCGACATGGCCTGGGTCGCCCGGTTGTCGGACGTCGCACCGGACGGCAGCGAGGTCCCGATCACCCAGGGGTGGCTCCGCGCCTCCTTCCGGCACGTCGACCCGAAGCGCTCGCGCCCAGGCTCGCCGTACCTCACTGACGACCGCAAGGACCCGGTGACGATCGGCCTGACGACGCAGTACCGCGTCGACATCTGGGACACCGCCTACACGCTGCCCGCCGGCCACCGGCTCCGCTTGTGGTTCAGCAGCAGCGACACCCCTACGCACGAGCCGCTGCCGGTGGCGGGGCGGAACCTGCTGTTCCACGACGCGCAGCACCCGACGCAGCTGCTCCTCGGGACGCGCTGAGCGGCGCGCCACCCCGGCTCGGCCACCCGGCTGCCCTAGCGTCCACCGCACCTGATCCGGGGAGGGTGCTGTGGCCGCCACGACCTCTGACGCCGTCAAGACCTACCGCTACGTCCGGCTGTCGATGATCACGCTCGTGCTGGGCCTGGCCGCCGCGGTCGCCGTCGAGCGCCTCGAGGTGGCGGCCGGCTGCTTCCAGCACTCGATCAGCGCGTACTACTACACGCCGGTCCGGGGGATGTTCGTCGGTGGCCTGCTCGGGATCGGTGTCTGCCTGGTCGCGTTGCGCGGCAACAACGACGCAGAGGACGCCCTGCTCAACCTGGCCGGCATGCTCGCCCCGGTGGTGGCTTTCGTGCCGACGCCGAGCCAGGGGACCTGCAGCTCGTCGCCGGGATCCGGCGGCGATCGCGACGCCGACGTCTACAACAACATGTCGGCGCTGTTCGTCATCGGCGTGCTGGGGCTGGCCGTCACCGCCTGGTTGCTGTGGAAGGACCAGCACCGGCTGCGCTCCTCCGTCGTGGGCTTCGCTCTCGGTGTCGCCCTGCTCGTCGCCGCGGTCCTCGTGTTCGCCCTCGCACGCGGCTTCTTCGTGCGCAACGCCCACTACGCCGCGGCCGTCACGATGTTCGCCGCCATCCTCGGCGTCGTCGTGCTCAACGCCCTCGGCTTCCACCGCAAGCAGGTGGCGCAGGGACGTGAGCCGACCCGGCCCTACACCAACAGGTACGCCGTGATCGCCGGCGCGATGATCGCCGGTGCCGGCGGCATCGGGGTCTGGGACGTGGCGGTCGGATGGGACCACGCCGTGCTGTGGATCGAGGGGGTCCTGATCACGCTGTTCGGCGTGTTCTGGGCCATGCAGACCGAGGAGCTGTGGGAGGGCGGCGTCCGCGCCGAGTGAGCCCGCCTGGGCAGGACAGGATGAGGGCATGCCGAACCGCCTCGCCGCCTCGAGCTCGCCGTACCTGCTGCAGCACCAGGACAACCCGGTCGACTGGTGGGAGTGGGGACCCGAGGCCTTCGCGGAGGCGGCGCGGCGCGACGTCCCGGTCCTGCTGAGCATCGGCTACGCCGCCTGCCACTGGTGTCACGTGATGGCGCACGAGTCCTTCGAGGACGAGGACACGGCGGCGTACATGAACGCGCACTTCGTCAACGTCAAGGTCGACCGCGAGGAGCGCCCCGACGTCGACGCGGTCTACATGGAGGCCGTGCAGGCGATGACCGGTCACGGTGGCTGGCCGATGACCTCGTTCCTGACGACCAAGGGAGAGCCGTTCTTCTGCGGCACCTACTGGCCGCCCGAGCCTCGGCACGGGATGCCGGCGTTCACCGAGGTCCTGGGGTCTGTCGTGCAGGCGTGGGAGTCACGGCGGGGCGAGGTCGACGAGGCGGGCCGCGAGGTGGTGGAGCGGCTCTCCCGTCCTGCGCCGGACGACCGCGTCGAGGTGACGGCCGAGCTGCTCGACAAGGCTGCGGCCGCTCTCATGCGGTCCTACGACGGCGTGCACGGCGGGTTCGGCTCCGCCCCGAAGTTCCCGCCGTCGATGGTGCTCGAGTTCTTGCTGCGCAGGGCTTCTCGTACGGGTGAGGGGCTCGGGCAGGTTGCGCACACGTGCGAAGCCATGGCGCGTGGCGGGATGTACGACCAGCTCGCCGGCGGCTTCGCCCGCTACTCCGTCGACGAGAAGTGGGTCGTGCCGCACTTCGAGAAGATGCTCTACGACAACGCGCTGCTGCTCCGCGTGTACCTGCACTGGTGGCGCGCGACCGGCTCGGACGTCGCCCGCCGTGTCTGCCTGGAGACGGCCGACTTCCTGCTGCGTGACCTCGGTACTGCCGAGGGTGCCTTCGCCTCCGCGCTCGACGCGGACGCCGCCGGCGTGGAGGGCTCGACGTACGTGTGGACATCGGCGCAGCTCGTCGACGTGCTCGGCCCCGAAGACGGCGCGTGGGCGGCGGAACAGCTCGAGGTGACCCCGGAGGGCACCTTCGAGCAGGGCGCCTCGACGCTGCAGCGGTTGCTCGAGCCGTCGGACCCTGAGCGCTACGACGCGGTCTGCGCTCGGCTGCTCGAGGCGCGGGCGCTCCGGCCGCAGCCCGGCCGCGACGACAAGGTGGTCGCTGCGTGGAACGGCCTCGCGGTCGCCGCCCTCGCCGAGACGGGGGTGCTGCTGGACGAGCCGCGGTACGTGCAGGCCGCGGCTTCGGCCATGGCGCTCGTGCAGCGGCTGCACTGGGTGGACGGGCGGCTGCGCCGGGTGTCCCGCGACGGCGTCGTGGGTGCGCACGCCGGGGTCCTGGAGGACTACGCCGACGTCAGCGAGGGTCTGCTGGCCCTCTACTGGGCGACGGGTGACCTGGAGCACCTGCGCGGGGCGCACACGCTGCTCGAGGTCGTGCTCGAGCAGTTCGCGGACGGCAAGGGCGGGTTCTTCGACACCGCGCACGACGCCGAGCAGCTGGTGCGCCGGCCGCAGGACCCCACCGACAACGCCACGCCGTCCGGCGCTGCGGCTGCGGCGGGTGCGCTGCTCACCTACGCGGCCCTCACGGGTTCGGACAGGCACCGGCGCGCGGCAGAGGAGTGCCTGACGACCCTGGCCCCGCTGTTCGGCCGGCACGCCCGGTTCGCCGGCTGGGCGCTCGCGGTCGCCGAGGCGCTCGTGGCCGGCCCGGCCGAGGTGGTCGTGCTGGACCGTGCGGACCTGCTCAGCGTGGCCCGCCTCGCGACCTCGCCGGGCGCGGTCGTCGCAGTGAACGGGCCTCTCGCGGAGGGCCGCGAGCCGGGAGCGGCGTACGTGTGCCGACGGTCGGTCTGCGAGCTCCCGACGCGTGACGCGGCCCGCCTCAAGGAGCAGCTGGCCGTTGTTCTCTGAAGTCGTGCCGGAAACGGCCGATAACCAATACTGTCTGTCAACAAGCAATCGCCCAGCGTTAGGAACCGCCGTGCGCCGCGTCCTCGCCGTGCTTCCCCTCGCCGCGCTCTTCCTCGCCGTCGCGCCGAACCCCGCATCCGCCGCGACCTACACCAGCTCCGGGGTGCGCTGCACCAAGGTCGGCACGAGCGGCGCGGACCGCCTCGTCGGCACGAGCGGCCGGGACGTGCTGTGCGGCCTCGGCGGCAACGACCTGCTCAGCGGGTACGGCGGCGACGACGTCCTCGACGGCGGCTCCGGCGACGACGTGCTCTCGGCGAGCAGCGGGAACGACACCCTCCTCGGCGGCTTGGGCAACGACCGGCTCGCCGGGGACTCCGGAAACGACCGCGTGTACGGCGGATCCGGCGGTGACCGCTTGAGCGGCGGGGACGGGACGGATGTGCTTTCCGGTCAGGACGGTGGCGATGGGCTCAGCGGTGGTGCGGGCGCGGACAAGGAGTACGGCGGCCCAGGGAACGACAACCTCGTCGGTGGCACCGAGGGCGATGTGCTCCGTGGCGACGACGGCAACGACGACCTCGCCGGGGAGGGCGGGAGCGACAACCTCGACGGTGGCGCCGGCACGAACTGGTGCACCGTCGGAAGCGGGGATGTCCAGAACCGCTGCGTGTACGACACCGCCCCGCCCGTGGTCGGCGGCCGGAGCATCTCACCCGCCGTCGTGGACGTCACCAGCGCCGACGTGCCGTTCACGGTGAAGGTGCACGTCACGGATGACACCGGGGTGACCGGCGTCCAGCTGCAGTTCCAGGAGTTCGACACGGGCGAGGTCGGCCCCAGCGTCAGCGGTGCCCACCTCGTCTCGGGGACGGTGCGCGACGGGGTGTGGCAGGCCTCGGGCGTGGCCCGGCGGTTCTCGGCGCCCGCGCGCTTCGACCTCACCGTGATCCCTCGGGACCGCGTCGGCCGGGACGTGACCCGCTCCCTGCCGGACGTGCTGGACGTGCGCGACGCCACCCCCGACAGGGGCAACGCGGTGCTCACGGGAGCCACGTTGAGCACGACGACCGTCGACGTCCGCACGGCGGACGGGCGGATCACCACCACCGCACGGGTCACCGACGACGCGGCTGGGGTCGACCCGGGCGGCGTCCTCATGTGCCTGTCGCACCTCACGGCCGACGGCACATCCCTGTTCCGTGCCTGCGACACCGCCGTCCTGTACGCCGGGAACCGGCTCGCCGGGTACTGGCGTGCGACCTCCGTGATCCCCAAGGGCTCCTCGGGCGGCGACTGGAACGTCTCGGTGTGGGTCAACGACGTGCTGCACGACGGGCGCCCGAACTACTGGTGGGGACCGGACTACTGGCGCTGGTACACGCAGCAGGGCTACGCCCGCGAGGGGAACGAGCACGAGCTGGTCAACGGCGCGTTCAAGGTCCTGGGCAGCACCGACAACACCGCGGCGCGGGTGACCTTCGCGAAGGTGAGCCGCAGCCAGGTGGACACGCTGCCGTCGGACCAGACCGTCACCCTCGACCTGCACGGCGTCGACGCTGCGGGGGAGGGCGTCACGAGCGTCTCGGCGTACTTCGCGATCGAGACACCCAGCGGCACCGGGGGCGACCCGACCTTCCCGCCCGTGGAGGCGTCTCTGGTCTCGGGCACCCTGGTGGACGGGTGGTGGCGCGGGACGCTGGTGCTGCCGCAGGGCACCCCTCCTGGCAGGTACGTCCTGGCACAGGTGATCGTGGAGGACCGCAGCCACTGGCGCTCCTACACCACGCCCCACTCGCCGTACGCCGGTGAGTCCGGGCAGCTGACCCTCACCGAGAGCCAGCTGTCGACCACCAGCGGCGCGCCCTGGGACGGCGTGCTCACCGTTGTCCAGAACGCGAGCGGCTGACCGGTTGCGGTCTCCGTGCAGTTGCTGTGTAATCAAGTAATCACAGCAACTCGGGAGGACGCGTGAGCGAGGGCATCGTGGGCTGGTTCGCGGGCCGGCTCCCGGACGACTGGGGCGGCGCGGACATCCAGGTGGACCGTGACGAGGTGACCGTGCTCGTGGCGCTCGACCCACCCGGCGTCGAGGGCGACCCGGCCGACGTCGCGGCGGCGGAGGCAGGGCGCATCAGCCGCTGGCGGGAGCAGACGCGCGCGGAGCGGATCAGCATCGCCCGTGAGGCCGAGCACCGCTACGACCGCAAGGTCGCGTGGGGGGCTTCCTCAGGCGGCACGCGGCTGCTGTTCACCCACCTCGCCGTACCGGTCATGACGCGGCTGCGGCAGCCTGAGAGGCAGGTGCTCGACACGCTGGTCGACGCCGGGGTCGCACGTAGCCGGGCCGACGCGCTCGCGTGGTGCGTCAAGCTCGTGGGACAGCACGCGGACTCCTGGTTGGCGGAGCTGCGCGGCGCCCTTGAGTCCGTCGAGCGGGTCCGCGCGCAGGGCCCCGGCGTCGCCTGAGGACTGGGCGCTCACCGCCCTGTCTACGCAACGCGCCGCCGCGGACCCCGTGCAGACACCTCACCCGCGGGGTGTTGCGTAGACACGCGGGAGAGGCGGGGGTCAGAAGCGGTAGACGGCGAGGCTGACCGCGACGTAGTGGCAGGTGAACGCGGCGAGGGTGAACGAGTGGAACACCTCGTGGAAGCCGAACCAGCGCGGTGACGGGTCGGGGCGCCTGCGGGCGTAGACGACGGCGCCGAGCGTGTAGAAAAGGCCTCCGGCGAACAGCAGGACGACGACGGCGGCCCCTCCCTCGTGGAGCAGCTGCGGCATGATCCCGATGGCGACCCAGCCCTGGGCCAGGTACATGCCGACTGCGAACCAGCGCGGCGCGTCCCAACGGGAGTTCCGCGTGATGATGCCGGCGAGGGCACCGGTCCAGACGACGCCGAACGCCGTCCACCGCAGCCACCCGTCGAGCAGCAGCAGCGTGAAGGGGGTGTAGCTGCCCGCGATGAGCACGAAGATCATCGAGTGGTCGAGGCGCTCCATCAGGTTCCGCGCCCGGGGCGACCACGGCCCGCGGTGGTACGCCGCCGAGGTCCCGAACAGCAGCGCGACCGACGCCGCGTAGACGGCGGCCGCGACGTGGGCCATGGCGCCGCCGGCCAGGGTCACCAGCACGGTGCCGCTGATGAGCGAGAGGGGGAAGGCGATCTGGTGCAGCACGCCCCGCAGGCGCGGCTTCACCACGTCCTCCGTGTGCTGCAAGATGTCGTGCACGTGTCTCCCCGGTTGCGTGCGGGTGCCCTTTCTCACAGGTGAGGGCCCTGTCGGTCTTCCTGCTCGCGGGGCACACTGGCGGGTAACCGTCGGGCAGACGGTTCCCCCACCGTACGAGCGGTACCTCGATGGAGAGGATCCCATGACGACTTCGGCCACGATCCCTGGCCTCGACCAGGCCCCCACCAAGAACGCGAAGCTGCTCGCCTGGGTGCGAGAGGTGGCCGAGCTGACCAAGCCGGCGCGCGTCGAGTGGGCGGACGGGTCGCAGGCGGAGTGGGAGCGGTTGACGCAGCTGCTCGTCGACAACGGGACCTTCGTCCGACTGGCTGAGGGCAAGCGCCCCAACAGCTTCTACGCGAAGTCCGACCCCAGTGACGTCGCCCGCGTCGAGGACCGCACCTACATCTGCTCCGAGGACGAGGCCGACGCCGGCCCGACCAACAACTGGATGGCGCCCGCCGAGATGCGGGTCACGCTGAACGGGTTGTTCGACGGCTGCATGGCCGGCCGCACGATGTACGTCGTCCCCTTCTCGATGGGTCCCCTCGGCTCCTCCATCAGCCAGCTGGGCATCGAGATCACCGACTCGCCGTACGTGGTCGTGTCGATGCGGATCATGACGCGCATGGGGCAGGCCGCCCTGGACGAGATCGGCGAGGACGGCTTCTTCGTCCCGGCCGTGCACTCCGTCGGCGCCCCCCTCGCTTCGCCCGACACCGCCGACGTCCCGTGGCCCTGCAGCGACACGAAGTACATCACCCACTTCCCGGAGACCCGTGAGATCTGGTCGTTCGGCTCCGGGTACGGCGGGAACGCCCTGCTCGGCAAGAAGTGCTTCGCCCTGCGCATCGCCTCCGTCATGGCGCGTGACGAGGGCTGGATGGCCGAGCACATGCTCATCCTCAAGCTCACCCCGCCCAGCGGTGACGCGAAGTACGTCGCGGCTGCGTTCCCCAGCGCCTGCGGCAAGACCAACCTCGCGATGCTGCAGCCGACCATCCCGGGTTACACCGTCGAGACCGTCGGCGACGACATCTGCTGGATGCGGTTCGGCGAGGACGGCCGCCTCTACGCCATCAACCCCGAGGCCGGCTTCTTCGGGGTCGCCCCGGGCACGGGCGAGGACACCAACGCCAACGCCGTGCGCACCTTCTACGGCAACAGCATCTTCACCAACGTCGCGCTGACCGACGACGGCGACGTGTGGTGGGAGGGGCTGACCGAGGAGCCGCCCGCGCACCTGACCGACTGGAAGGGCAACGACTGGACGCCGGCGAGCGAGACGCCGGCTGCCCACCCCAACGCCCGCTTCACCACGCCGGCCGGCCAGTGCCCGACCATCGCCTCCAACTGGGAGGACCCGAAGGGCGTGCCGATCTCGGCGATCCTGTTCGGCGGTCGCCGCGCGACCGCGGTCCCGCTGGTCACCGAGTCCTTCGACTGGCAGCACGGCGTCTTCCTGGGCTCGACCGTCTCCTCGGAGACGACCGCCGCCGCTGCCGGTGCGATCGGCCAGCTGCGCCGTGACCCCTTCGCGATGCTGCCGTTCTGCGGCTACAACATGGGCGACTACATGGGCCACTGGCTCGACATCGGGCAGACGGGCCTGGCCAGCGGGAACCCCGACGCGCTGCCGAAGATCTACTACGTCAACTGGTTCCGCAAGAGCCCCGAGGGCAAGTGGCTGTGGCCAGGGTTCGGGGAGAACAGCCGAGTGCTGAAGTGGGTCGTCGACCGGCTCGAGGGCCGCGCGCAGGGCCGGCCGACCCCGATCGGCATCCTGCCGGCGGAGGGTGAGCTCGACCTCGAGGGGCTCGACGTCCCCGCCGAGGACCTCGAGCTCCTGCTCTCGGTGGACACCGAGATCTGGAAGCAGGAGGCCGGGCTCATCCCCGAGTACTACGCCCAGTTCGGCGATCACCTCCCGAAGGCCCTGGCCGAGGAGCACGCCCGCTTGGTGGAGCGGCTCGACCAGGCCTGACCCCCGCGCACGACACAAACCCAGGAGCCCCTCCAGGAGCCTGGGTTTTGTCGTGCTCTGACCGCCTTTGCCCCGCTTCGAGGCATTGGTGTCGGGTGGCCGACACCTTGAAGCGGGTCGATTGCGGATACATGGAGTGAGCAAGCACGTCCTTCATGGGGGAAGGGATCCCAGAGATGCATGCTGTCGTCACTGGCCGTCGAGCTACCGCTCTGGCCGCCGCCGCTCTTGTAGGCGGTTCGTTGCACTTCGCGGTCGGAGCCTCGGCCGCAACGACCACGACCACGACGTACTCGTCGAGCTGCTTCGCGCAGCTGCTCTCCGTGACGCTCGCCGGTGAGAGCATCCCGCTGGACGAGGGCCGGGACTGCTCTGACCCGGGCGACTCGTTCGTGCCCGTGGGCACCATCGCCGGACCGGCGGAGTTCCCGCTCGTCGTCGACGTCCTGTACGAGAGCACCAGCCGCTCCGCGGACCAGTCGAAGGCGCGGGCCCGAGCAGGCGTCGCGCACGTCTTCCTGCCGCTGAGCACGTTCGGCGGGCCGGACGTCACGCTCGACGTGCTCACCAGTGAGTCGACCTGCAAGGACGGCGTGGCGGACGGCTCCTCGCACGTCGTCGGGCTGAAGGTCGGCGAGGACCAGGTCGAGCTCCCGGGCGACATCACCGGCGACACCATCGACCTGTCGCCCGTGGCGTTCATCGAGCTCAACAAGGCGGCTGACTCCTCCAGCAGCAGCGACACCGGTGCCACCAGCAACCCGCGTGTCCAGACCACGACCGACAACCACGAGCAGACGGCGCTGCACCTGGTGGTGCTGCCGGCCGAGGAGCCGGACCCGCCGCTGCTCGACGTCGTGATCGCCCACACGTCCGCGAGCTGCTCCAAGACCACGACCACGACCACGACCGGTGGCGGTGGCGGTGGAGGCGGCCTGCCCGCGCAGACCGGTTGGATGAACGGCGGCGGGACGATGGTGGACAGCTCCACCACGACCGTGGCCCCCGGCTCCAAGGTCAGCCACGGCTTCGTCCTGCCGTGCTTCGTGAACCAGACCCCTCCGGGCGGCAGCAACCTCACCGTGAACGGGCATTTCGGCCACTTCAAGCTCTCGACCGTCGACACGGTCAAGTGCACGGACGACCCGAACCAGGGTGACCCGCAGAACCCGAAGGCGACGTTCAACACCATGGACGGCACCGGCACGGGTGTCTGCAACGGCGCGCCGGCGAAGGCGACGTGGCACTTCACGGACGAGGGCGAGCCCAACACCGCCGACGAGGCGAAGCTCGAGATCCACTCGACGGGCTCGCCGAGCGTGTGCGACCTCGTGGTGACCGGTCTCCTCACCCACGGCAACAACCAGGCGCACCCGCTGCCGACCACCGGTGGCAGCAGCGTCAAGGCCAAGGGCGGCTCCCGAAGCTGATCCCTGCCGCGACGACGTCGGGCCCGCCCCTGTGGTGCGGGCCCGACGCGTGTCCCCCACTAGGCTTCGGCCCGTGGGCCTCCGCGACCTCGTCTACAGCGTCTACGAGCGGCGGCTGAGCACCCAGCTGCAGGGCGTGACGGTGCCGCGGCACGTAGGTGTCATCCTCGACGGCAACCGGCGCTGGGCGAAGTCCGTCGGTGCCTCCTCCCGCGAGGGCCACCAGGCCGGGGCGGACAAGATCGTCGACCTGCTCGCGTGGTGCGGCGACGCCGGCGTCGAGGTCGTCACCCTGTGGTTGCTGAGCACCGACAACCTCACCCGCCCACCCGGCGAGCTGGGAGCGCTGCTGCGGATCATCGAGAACGTCGTGAGCGAGCTGGCGGCGCCGGGCAACCCGTGGCAGGTCAACGTCGTGGGTGCCCTGGACCTGCTGCCCGCCGACACCGCCGCAGTGCTGAAGAAGGCGGCCGACGGCACCACAGGCCGGCCCGGCCTCACCGTCAACGCCGCGATCGGGTACGGCGGACGCCGCGAGATCGCCGACGCCGTCCGGTCGATGCTGCAGTCGCACGCGGCCGAGGGCCGCTCGTTGGAGGAGGTGGCGGATGTGCTCGACGTCGAGCACATCGCCGACCACCTCTACACCCGCGGGCAGCCCGACCCGGACCTCGTGATCCGCACCAGTGGGGAGCAGCGGCTGGGCGGGTTCCTGCTGTGGCAGAGCGCCCACAGCGAGTTCTACTTCTGCGACGCCTACTGGCCAGACTTCCGCCGCGTCGACTTCCTGCGCGCCCTGCGGGCGTATGCCGCCCGCCACCGACGCTTCGGCACCTGACCCAGCCGTACGGGCGGAACTTCACCCGGCACGGTCCGCGTGGCGTCCCAGTTATCGGTGCGGGACCTGCCTACCGTCGCGGTAGCGGCGGGGCAGCCGGTCCTGCCGCTCGGGAGGCCCGGTTTGCGCGCACCAGCGTGTGAGGGGGGCCGAGACCCGGCCCTACGGGCCCGGTCCCGGTCCTGACACGAGAGGGCCCGCGCATGCCGACCAAGCGAGCGACCACGAGCGACGCTGCCAGCAAGACCTTCGTCCTGGACACCTCGGTGCTGCTGTCGGACCCGGGTGCGATGGGCAGGTTCGCCGAGCACGAGGTGGTGCTCCCGCTGGTGGTGATCTCCGAGCTCGAGGGCAAGCGCGACCACCCGGAGCTGGGCTGGTTCGCGCGGCAGGCGCTGCGGGTGCTCGACGACCTGCGCATCCAGCACGGTCGGCTCGACGAGCCGCTGCCGGTCGGTGAGGGCACCCTGCGGGTCGAGCTGAACCACTCCTCGCTCGAAGCGCTGCCGGCCGGGTTCCGGGTTGCGGAGAACGACAGCCGGATCCTGGCGGTCGCGTTCAACCTGGCACGCGAGGGCCGCGAGGTCGTGCTCGTCACCAAGGACCTCCCGCTGCGCGTCAAGGCGGCGAGCATCGGGCTCACCGCCCAGGAGTACCGCGCGGAGCTCGCCCCCTCGACGGGGTGGACCGGGATGGACGAGCTGGCGGTGGAGGCGGGGGAGCTGGACCGCCTCTACGAGGAGGGCCGGCTCGACCTGCCCGAGGCCCGCGAGCTGCCCACGCACACGGGGCTGGTGCTGCTCTCCGACCGCGGGTCCGGCCTGGGCCGAGTGGCTCCCGACAAGTCGTTGCGCCTGGTGCGTGGCGACCGGGACGTGTTCGGGGTGCATGGCCGCTCCGCCGAGCAGCGGGTGGCCATCGAGCTGCTCCTGGACCCGGAGATCGGCATCATCTCCCTCGGGGGTCGGGCCGGAACGGGCAAGTCGGCGCTGGCGCTCTGCGCAGGCCTCGAGGCCGTGCTCGAGCGCCGGACGCAGAAGAAGGTCGTGGTGTTCCGGCCGCTCTACGCCGTCGGGGGCCAGGAGCTCGGCTACCTACCAGGTGACGCGGCGGAGAAGATGAACCCCTGGGCGCAGGCCGTCTTCGACACCCTCGGGGCCCTGGTGCAGCCCGAGGTCATCGAGGAGGTCATGGCGCGGGGCCTGCTCGAGGTGCTGCCGCTGACGCACATCCGCGGCCGCTCGCTGCACGACGCCTTCGTCATCGTCGACGAGGCGCAGTCCCTCGAGCGCGGCGTGCTGCTGACCGTCCTGTCCCGGCTCGGACAGGGCTCCCGAGTGGTGCTCACCCACGACGTGGCGCAGCGGGACAACCTGCGCGTCGGGCGGCACGACGGGGTCGCGGCGGTCATCGAGGCGCTCAAGGGACACCCCCTCTTCGCGCACATCACGCTGACCCGCTCGGAGCGCTCGCCGATCGCCGCGCTGGTCACCGAGATGCTCGAAGACCTCCCCTTGTAGCCGGGGGCGCGAGGTCTGGCCCACACGTGCGTTGCACTGATGAGGCCCGCTGCTGGGAAAGCGCGCCGTGGGACCCGAGGCCCGCTCCTCCCTGCTGGGTGGGAGGAGCGGGTCTCGGCCTTCCCCCCGCCCCAGCAACGCTGGGTGACGATTTTGCTGACTGTCCGTGTTGGACCCGTGGCCCTCCGCGAATGTTGGGGCTGCAATCCGTCACGAAGTGGACACGCGCCTTGCGGGAGTGGGGTTTTGGCGGTCCGATTCACGCGTCAGCCGCTCCACAGTGACACCCAGCGCCCACGGTGAGTGACCGGCCTCAGGTGACATTCCGTTACCCGGCCGAGGTCGCGGGACACGACGGAGCGTGACACAGGGCGAGGGCGCAGGACCCTCGCACCATCAGTGGGGGTTGTGGTGGCCGTTCTCCTCGGCACCGGCGCGCGTGGCAGCAGTTCCATCAGGTCGTCCCGGCTGCGCCGGGCCACCGTGGGGATCGCCGTGCTGGGGGTGATCGCGACCTACGGGGTCATCAACCCGAGCTGGGCCTCGGCGGCCACCGTGACGGGCAGCAACTTCGAGATCGACGCCGACGCGAACCTCGTCGTCGACGGTGGAGCGCCGGCGATCGACTGGCTGACCGGCGGCACCGGCACCGGCTTCCGGGCGGGTGTGGACGTGCAGGTCGACCTGCCCTCCGGTCAGACGGACGACGCCTTCACCGGGGGCACCAAGAACAACAGCGCTGTGCCGGTGGTGGACACCGGCTCGGTCCCGCCCAACAAGTCGGACCTCAGGCACTTCGGCAGCTACGTCGAGAAGAACGCCGCCGGGACCTTCGTGAACGTCTTCTGGACCCGCGTGCAGGACCCCAACGGCACGACGGCGATGGACTTCGAGTTCAACCAGTCGGCGGTGAACGACAACACGTGGGGCCCGAACCCCCCGCCCTACTTCCCTGCCGAGGTCATCCCGACCCGCACGCCCGGTGACCTGCTCGTCACGTACGAGCTGGAGAACGGTGGGGTGAACCCCGTGCTCATGCGTCGCAGCTGGTTGGCGAGCGACGAGTGGGGCCCCGCGACGACCTACCTGGCCTCGCAGGCGATCGGAAGCATCAACACCACGGCCATCCCGGCGAACCAGGCGGGGACTCTCGGAGCGCTCGACGCCAGGACCTTCGGCGAGGCGTCGATCAACCTCGCCGCGCTGGTTCCCAGCCGGGAAACGTGCATCACGTTCGGCTCCGTCTACGTCAAGAGCCGCTCGTCGCACGTCCTGGACGAGGCGCTCAAGGACTTCGTCGCTCCTGTGCCCACGTCCGTCAGCAACTGCGGATCCATCACGATCCACAAGACTGATGACAACGGTGCGCTCGCCGGTGCCGGGTTCACGCTTTACGAGGACGTCGACCCGTTCGGCGGCAGCCGTGGCGCCGGTGACACCGTCGTGGTCGACACCTGCACCACCGACGCGAACGGTGACTGCTCCTTCACCGACGTGAAGAAGGGCCAGTACTGGGTCGTCGAGACGACCGTCCCCGCAGCCCACGACGCGGCACCGGACCAGCACGTCATCATCACCGAGGGCGATCAGGTCGTGCCGTTGACGTTCAACGACCCGATCCAGTACGGCAGCATCACGGTCATCAAGGACGCCGTGCCCAACGACGCGCAGGACTTCACGTTCTCGTTGGACGGCTCGTCGTTCTCGCTGGACGACGACGCTGACGGCACCCTCCCCAGCAGCCGCACCTTCCAGGTCGTGGTCGGGACGCACAGCCTGTCCGAGACCAACCTCCCCTCGGGCTGGGAGAACACGAACCTGGTCTGCGTCGACCCGACCTCCAACACCACGACAGCCAGGCCGGACGCGACCGTGCGGGTCGCGAAGGACGAGACGGTCACGTGCACGTACACCAACACGTATGTCCCCACAGCGCCAGGTCTCGCGACCACGGCTGCGGTGACCCAGGCCAACACGAGCTGGAACGACACGGCCACGCTGACCGGTGACGGCACGCAGGCGGTGACCGGCTCGGTCGCGTTCTACGTATGCGGCCCGACCCCGGTTGCCGCTGACTGCACGTCGACCTCGATCAAGGTCGGCACGGACGTGGCCGTCTCCAACGGATCCGCGACCACCTCGACGCCGTTCACCCCGTCGGCGGCCGGCTGGTACTGCTTCCGCGCGGCGTACACCTCCTCGAGCCCGTACTACGCAGACACTGCGCACACCAACAGCACGACGGAGTGCTTCCTCAAGCGCAATGCCAACCTCACGGTCACCAAGACGGCTGCGCCGGCGTTCGGCCGCGCGTACGTGTGGGACGTGGCGAAGGTGGTGGACGGCGATGACAGCGTCGAGGTGCCTGCGGGCACGACGCACGCCTTCCCGTACAAGGTCACGGTCTCGAACACGCACACCGACGGGACGTGGACCGTCACCGGTCAGATCACGGTGCACAACCCCAACAGCGTGACGTTCGCCGGCGTCGACGTGACCGACGCGATCGACAACGGCGCGGGAGCCTGCTCGGTCCCCGGGGGCTCTGACGTCGACGTGCCACCGGCGGGCGTGGTGCTGGACTACACCTGCACCTACGCGAGCGCTCCGTCGCCTGCCGTGGGGACCAACACCGCAACGGCGACGTGGGACGCAGCGGCGTACTTCACGACGGCGTCGTCCGCGCTGGGGACGGCGGCGGTCGACTTCGGTGCCGTCGAGCCGAGCACGAGCGACCAGGTCGTGACGGTCACGGACACGCTCCAGGGCGTGCTCGGCACCCTTGACGCCGCGACCGCGCAGAACCCGACCGTGTACTCGTACTCGGTCGAGCAGACGGCGCCGGAGGGCAGCTGCGCGAGCTTCCCGAACACGGCCTCGCTCACCACCGTGCGAAGCGTCACGGAGGGCTTGCAGGTCAGCCAGGAGGTCGTGACCCTCGACAGCGCGTCGGCGTCCGTCACGCTCTGCGGCGGCCTGCCGCTCGGAGTGGGGGCGACGGCGGGTGGGAGCCTCGACCGCACCTTCCTGTGGCTCATCGACAAGTCGGTGGACGACACCGACGTGACGATCGACAACGGCCAGACGGCGACGTTCGCCTACACCGTGACCGTCACGCCCAACGGGGAGGTCGACAGCGGCTACGCCCTGTCAGGCACCGTGACCGTCGACAACCCGAACGACTGGGAGGACATCACCGCGAACGTCACGGTGGGCACCGACCTCGGTGGCGGCGCGGACTGCGCGGTGGTCGACGGCGAGGACGTGGTGATCCCGAAGGGCGACGGCGTCTCGTTCGCCTACAGCTGCACATTCACCGGCACGCCGGCGTTGACCGGGACGGTGACCGCGACAGCCACGTGGGACGCTGCAGCGGCCGCGACCTCCGCCTCCAGCGCCTCGGCGCCGGTGCCGGTGAGCCTGGTCGTCGCGACGGAGACGGACCGCACCATCACCGTCACCGACGACAAGACCGACCCCGCCAACCCGGTGCAGCTCGGCACCTGGACGTTCGACGACGGTGCGCACGCCTTCACGTACAGCCTCACGAAGGCAGGCGTGGCGAGCACCTGCACCGACTACACGAACATCGCGACGATCGTCGAGACGCAGCAGTCGGACACCCAGGTGGTCACGCTGTGCAGCGTGTTCACCGGCGGTGGCGGCGGTCCGGTCGTCAACCCGCCACAGGGTGGCGGGCTGCCGTTCACCGGTGACGCGCTCGGCCTGCTGGCTCGCACTGCGCTCGCCCTCCTCGGCGCCGGTCTGGTCCTGCTGGTGCTCAGTCGGCGGAGCCGTCGTACGGCCTAGCCATCCGCAGCACGTCGAGCGCGGTGTCCACGTCCTCCTGGGACAAGACGCCGCGCTCGACGTACCCGCGCTCGGCGACGACCTCGCGGATCGTCTTCGTCTGCGCCACCGCCTGCTTGGCAACAGCTGCGGCCTCCTCGTAGCCCAGGAACCGGTTGAGGGGTGTCACGACGCTGGGTGAGCTCTCGGCGTACGTCCTGCAGCGGTCGATGTCGGCGGTGATGCCGACGACGCACCGGTCGGCGAGCAGCCGGGTCACCGACGACAGCAGGCGCACGGACTGCAGCAGGTTGCGCCCGATCACGGGCAGCATGACGTTCAGCTCGAAGCTGCCGGCAGCACCGGCGAAGCCGATGGCTGCGTCGTTGCCCACGACCTGGGCGACGACTTGGCAGACCGCTTCGGGCACGACCGGGTTCACCTTGCCGGGCATGATGCTCGACCCCGGCTGCAGGTCGGGCAGGTGGATCTCGGCGAGCCCTGCGCGCGGGCCGCTGCTCATCCAACGCAGGTCGTTCGCGATCTTGTACAGCCCCACCGCGATGGTCCGCAGCACCCCGCTCAGCTCGACGAGGGAGTCGCGACCGCCCTGTGCCTCGAGGTGGTCGCGCGCCTCGGTCAGCGGCAGCCCGGTGGTCCGGGCGAGATCGGCGAGGACTGCGCCGGCGAACCCGGCGGGTGCGTTGAGACCTGTGCCGACCGCCGTACCGCCGAGCGGCAGCTCGCAGACCCGGGGGAGGACCCCGTCGAGCCGCTCCACGGCGTACCGGCAGGTGGCGGCATAACCGCCGAGCTCCTGACCGAGCGTGACCGGAACGGCGTCCATGAGGTGCGTCCTGCCGGCCTTCACCACGTCCCGCAGCTCGACGGCCTTCGCCTCGAAAGCGGCTGCCAGATGAGCGAGCCCGGGCTGCAGGTCGCGGACGACAGCGGTGGCCGCGGCGAGGTGCAACGCGCTGGGAAAGACGTCGTTGCTGCTCTGGCTCGCGTTCACGTGGTCGTTGGGGTGCACCTGCCGACCGAGCTGCTGCGACGCGAGGGTCGACAGCACCTCGTTGACGTTCATGTTGGTCGACGTGCCGCTCCCCGTCTGGAAGACGTCGACGGGGAACTGATCGGCGTGCTCCCCGGCAGCGACAGCCTGGGCCGCAGCGGCGACGGCGGCCGCGGTCTCGGGGTCCAGCCCGCCCAGAGCGGCATTGGCGCGCGCGGCCGCGCCCTTGAGCAGCGCCAGTGCTTGCAGGACGGCGGGCTCGACCCGCTCCCCGCTCACTGGGAAGTTCTCGACGGCGCGCTGGGTCTGGGCACGCCAGAGGGCCTCCTCCGGGACCTGCACCTCACCGAGGGTGTCGTGCTCCGTACGCCAGGTGCTCATGACTCCATCCTGCCCAGGTGCGGGTGGATCAGGTGTCGATCAGCAGCTGCGGCGGGTCGGTTCCCTCGCGGGAGGACAACGAGGCGGCCGTCGTGGAGTCCGTCGTGAGCACGAGGGAGACGCTGCCGTTCCCCGTGATGCCGGCGGTGACGTCCAGCTCCGCCCATGCTCCGCTGGCCAGGCCCGTCGCCACGTCCAGGGAGGTCCCCACGGCCGGCGCGCTCGCCGCCGTCAGGCCCGTCTCCGTCCAGCCGGAGCCCGTGGTCGAGGCCCGCAGGTGCGAGCAGGTGGAGGTCGTGCGAAGTCGCAGGCGTGCGCTCTTGATGGTCGAGGGCAGCCCGCTGAGGTCGAACCGCAAGTACGACCGGACCACGGGGGAGGCGTCCACCCGGAGCTTCAAGGCGGTGCCGTAGCCGGCGCCGGTAGAGGTGTCGACGTAGCCGTCAGCCACGCAGGGAAAGATCAGCTGGGCAGCCGCTGCGGCCGTCGTCGCTGTCGCGGTGCCCGACAGGGGTGAGTGGTTGCCCGAGGTGTCCACGGCCTCCACGGTGTAGCTGTACGTGGTGCCGGCGTTCAGGCCGCTGTCCGTGTAGCTGAGGCCGGCCACCTCGGCGAGGAAGTTGCCGTTGCGCTTCAGCTGGTAGCCACGGATCCCCGAGTCGTCGGTCGAACCGCTCCAGGCAAGGCTGATCGAGGTCCCGGAGGCAGAAGCACGCAGGTTGGTCGGCGCGCTCGGGGGGGTCGTGTCGTTCGTCTGCCGGCTGACGACGACCGACAGTGACGTCAGCGAGCCGTGCGCCACCCGGATCGTCAGCAGGCGGTTGGCGCTGTCGTAGCTCCAGCAGCTGCTTGTCGACGCCTGGACGTCCTGACGGCTCGCCTTGCCGACGGCAGCGCCTCCCGCGACGGACACGGACGTCGGCGGCGTGCTCGTCGTGAACGCGATGTCGGCGAGGGAGCCCGCCGGGTTGGTCAGACTGATGATCGTGGAGCCCAGGTCGCCCGTGACGGAGGTGATGCCGGGGCTGTCGAGCCGGGTGTAGTGGCGCCCGTCCGACGTGAGCAGGCGCTCCATCGCGACGCTGCTGCCCGAGGCGAGCCCGTTCACGGGTAGCAGCAGGATCGGTTGTGTCGCGGCGACGTAGGTGCCACCGCCGTCCTTCACCGTCGCGCGCACGTAGCTCCGGTTGCCGTTCACCGTGACGCGTCGCGTGGCGTCGTACGACGAGCCGGCAGGCTTGTCCGTCGCCACGACCGTGTCGTCGATGATCCACACGACGCTGTGCGACGTGCTCAACCCGGCGTCGACGCGCAACCGGATGTCGGCGCTGGGGGAGGAGGAGCTGATCCACAGCGGGTACCGCGCCGGGTACGGCGTGTCGAGCGGCCCTGCCGTGAAGCGCACCCGCCCCGGGAAGACGTTGGTCGCCATGTAGCAGCGACCTTCCCAGAACGAGCGGATGAGCTGGTTGAAGCCGATGCCCTCCGACAGCACGTACGTCGCCAGGTTCCGGTCGGGCGCCGTGAGGCTGACCGTCTTGTGCATGTCGCTCGTCCAACTGCCCAGGATGTGGGACTTGAGCAGGATCGAGTCCCACAGGTCCATCATCACCGTGGGCGTGCCCGGCCGGGGGCAGCACTCGATCCAGTCAGCGCCGTAGCCCAGGTTGTCGAGCGTCTCGGTGGCATTGGTACCGCCCGGCAGGCCGGGGTGGTTCAGCTGCGCGGGCGTGCCCAGCCTCTGCGTGTCCTGCACGCTGCTGCTGCCTTGCGTGTAGGTGGGCATCTGCGACGCCTGGGTGATGGCGAACTCGAAGCGCTGCACGTGCCTGTTCAGGCCGATCTCGATCGACGGGAAGACCTTGAACACGGCTGTGTTGAAGTCGCTGATCTTCGAGTTCCGGTGCATGAACTCGGCCGCGCCGCTGGGAGCGGTGCTCACGTCGAAGTGGAAGGCGTCGACGTTGAGGCTCACAGAGCCGTGGTCTGCGAACGCCGTGATCGTCACCTGGTTGATGGCGTTGTAGTCGAGGGGTCGCTCGGCGGCTGGGATGGTTGCCAACGCTGCTGCGACATCGATGTTGTAGTTGGTCCAAGAGCCTGTGGCGGGCTTGGGGATCGTGGCGACGATGACGCGGCTGTCCGGGTTGCTCGACGCCTGGAAGAAGGGCGCGGTCTGCCAGACGAGCACGATGGCGCGCCCCGGGTGCGCGACGTTGTCAGTCGTCGTGAAGCCCTCGGGCGGCTCGATCCTCGAGTCTCCGCCTATCGCGCACGTCACGGCGAACCCGCAGCCCGGGTCGATCCTGCTGGCGTTCACGCTGAACGTCATGGTGTGGCCGGTCGCGTTGAGGCTCGGGCCACGCTGGTGGCAGACCCCTGCCTCGCCGGTGGCGGTGGAGGTGCAGGCGAGCTTCAACGACTTCGTCCCCGCCTTCACGGGACTCGTCACCATGGCGGTGGTGACGGTGCTCGTCGTCCCGCGCTTGAAGGCCTTCCACTTGGTGCCGAGGTCGTCGTCGAGCACCATGTGGTTCGCGATGACCGAGCCGATCACGCCCGAGCTCGCTGCCTGGTGATCGGTGAGGAACATCGCGGAGTACCCCAAAGCGCGCGCCTTGGCGGCGATGATCCCGACGTCGCACTCCCCGTCACCGCTCACGCAGGAGTGCACGTGCGGGTCCGTCTTGTACCAGGCCCATGCCGACGTCGGGTCCACTGGAGGTGTTGCGGCGAAAGCGTCCGGAGCCGCTACCGAGAGCGCCGTGCTGGCTCCTGCTGTGGCGGCCCCGATGCCGATGAGGCGCAGGAACCGGCGTCGCGAGATCTCGGCCAGGACCACCTCAGCCGTCAGTGACGCGTGCTGCTCGCACATGGGCCCACTGAAGCCGAGCCGCGGGCCCTTGGTCGCCCCCCGCCCGGCGTACGTCTGGCGGGCAATCTGGCGTAGCCCGGCTACGCGCTGGCCGTCAGGGCATCGGGCCGGGGAAGTGGGACGGCGACACGTCGCCGCAGTGGACACCGGCGTTGATGCAGCGGTCCACCAACGCGTCGAGCGTCGGCTGGTGCCAGGCGTTCCAGAAGTCTGCGTGCAGCGTCAGGCCGGAGGTCTCGGAGCTGAGGTAGGACCGGCTGTTCGTCGTCCCCGGCTTGTAGCGGAAGGCGACGGTGAGCTGGGGCAACCGCACTGGGTGCGCGCTGTCGCAGCTGTCGCCGGCGCCGTAGGACATGTGCGACTTGTGGTCTGCCGAGTCGAGGTTGACCCCGTCCCAGCAGTTCGGGAACACCACGGAGCCTTCGAGCTGGTCGGTGACGGGACAGTCCGGGATCAGCGACTGCTTGGGCACAGACTGCGTGTCTGGGCTGACGGTTCGGCACTGCCAACCGGCGATGCGCCGGTCCTGCGCCACGGTCGCCTTGGCGTCGCCAGCGATGATCTTCAGGCCGTGAGGGATGTGGGCGACCGGGTTCAGCGTGCCGGCGCGGTAGTAGGTGCGGATCGTTGACGGGACGAGCGGAGTGCCGCTCTCGGTGAACAGCTGTGGGAACCAGTAGGCCGCACGGTCACGGTCGAGAAGGCAGTTGGTGCTGCCCGCTTCCAGGGTGTCCTGCGTGGAGAACGCGTGGGTCCCCGTGTTCCCGGAGAAGACGTGCGGGTGCGCGCGCCCAGGCGAGCCGGGGAACACGATCGGGTCGTCGTTGGTGATCGATGCCACCTTGCAGACGACGTTGAAGTCCACGTGCTGGCGGTAGTCAGTCGGGTCGCTCTTGCTGGGCATGTCGAACGACGGGTCGAGCGTGTACGACGGGGACGGGCTCGGCGAGGCAGCGGACGCAGTCGGTGTCGGCGTCGCAGGGGAGGGGGCCGTCGGAGCCACTGCGCTCGGAGCAGGCGAGCGCGAGGGCGAGGGGGACGTGGTCGGCGCCGGCGCCGGCGTGGATCTCGTCCTCAGGAACTTCGTGCGCGAGGTCTGCTCCACACGGGCCTCGGCCGGGGAGCTGACGGCCACGGCTGCGAAGCTCGAGAGGGCGACGAAGGCGATGGCGCTGCCGGCGCGGCGCGAGATCGGGTGCATGGCGAGGGGCTCCTTGGGAGGCGTGCCCCAAGGAGTCGGCCATTCGCACCTGCCGCTGTAGCGAAGGTGGACGCACACCACCCGAACGGCTCAGCGTCCCGCCCTGTCGTCACCCCCGAACGGAGCAACGGCTTCACCCAGTGCGCCTGCGGCGCCGGACCTGGTCAGCGCGATGCACGCGGCTGCTTCGATGCGGACATCGCCCGGGAAGACTCCAGTGTGATCCCGTGGCGCACCGCGTAGGCGGCGGCCTCGAGGCGGGAGTGCACCCCGAGCTTCACCAGGACGTTCTGCACGTGCGTGCGTGCCGTGTGCGTGCTGATGAGCAGCTCCCGCGCGATCGCCGAGGTCGAGGCGCCGCCGGCCAGGAGGCGCAGCACCTCCACCTCCCGAGTGGTAAGCCGGCCACCCGGTCCGCTCGGGGGAGCTACCGTCGTGCGCTGCACCAGGTGCCGGACGAGGGCCTCGAGCCGCCGTCCCGACAGCACCACCTGACCCTGGGCCGCGGACCGGACGGCCGAGATCACCTCCCGCATGTCAGACTCGAACGACAGGCACCCCGCTGCACCCGCCGTCATGGCCTCGGCCAGCATCTCGGGCGAGGAGACGGCAGTCAGGACCAGGACGGCGGTGCTCGGGAGCGACTGCCGCAGGTCCCGGAGCACGGCCAGCCCGTCGCACGTGCTCGACTCCACGTCCATGAGGATGACGTCCGCCTGGCACCGCTCGGCCAGGGCCCGCAGCTCGCTCAGGGACGAGCAGGCCCCCACGACGTCGTAACCCCCCCGGTCGGTCAACGCGATCCGGAGCACCTCCGCGAACAGCGGCTGCTCCAGCGCCACCACGGCGCGGATGGGCCGTCCCTCGTCGCGCTCTCCTGCTTGCCCTTGGCTGAGCAGCGCTGTCGCGCTCGTCATTGCTCGCTCACTCGCATCATTGACTCCCCCAGTCAACGGCCCCCACCTGGAGTGAAGCGGGTGGAAGAGCCGGGTCTAGCACCGTATGCCCCACCTCGTCCATGCCTACGTCCCCTGCACGACACGTGCTCCCTCCCCAGTGCGCTGCGGCGATGGCGGGTGTCACGCCGCGGTCAGGGATGGGCCGAGCACCGGGTCGTCTCCCCTATCCGTCGTACGCCCATGCAGCACCTGCGTCATCCGCCGGACGGTCAGAGGAACGACGCTGGCGACGTGCTCTCCTGCCGGGTCCTGGTGCTCGACGAGCGCCGCCTGCTGGCCGCGGGGGTGGCGCACGTCCTGGAGACCAGAGCGCAGGTGCGCGAGGTGCGTGTGGCCCAGGACCTGAGCTCCCTCCCGGCCGCTCTCGCGAACGGTTGGGAGGTGGTCGTGACCAGCGGTGCGCTGGCGGAGCAGGTGCTCCATCACGTGCACGCCGACAAGCGCGTGCTGGTGATCGTCACCGTTCCCGACGTGCCCCAGATGGCCCGCCTGCTCTCGCTCGGCGCCGCAGGCATCTGCACGTCCCATGACCTTCCCGAGGACGTCGCGGACGCGGTGCTGCAGCTCGCGCAGGGGGAGATGCGGCTGCCTGCCGCGCTCCTGCCCGACATCCTCCGCGAGCTGAACCAGTTGCGGCAGGGAGCGCAGGAGGCTGAGCGGGTGCTCGCCCAGCTCACCGAGCGGGAGCGGGACGTCCTGACCGCGTTGGGACAGGGTCGGGGGCGCGCGGAGATCGGCAGGGATCTCGGGCTCTCGCCGAACACCGTACGGACCCACGTGCAGCACCTGCTCCGCAAGCTGTCGCTGCATTCGCAGCAGGAGGCGGGCGCGTACGCCCGAGAGCTCGAGGCGGCGACCACGCCGCGACAGCGCCAGCCGCCCCAGGGGACGGTCGTGATCGACCTGACACGGCACAAGGCGCGCTCCGGGCCCTCCAGGCCCGGCGGCGCATAGCCGGCCATGCAGATGCAGTACGTCGTACGTCGTACGGCTGATGGCTGCTACGCGCGCGCACACACAGGCTGGGGTGCACGACGCGGCGAAGAGCCGCGTGTGGTGGCCGAGGTGGGTGAACGATGAGCGTGCAAGCCGCGACCCTGCCGGTGCTCCGGTCGGCAGCGACGGCGGCGGAGATCCGGGCCTTCGTGCTCACGCACGCCTGGAGCCTGGGCCTCGTGGGCGTCCTCGCGGCGGGAGGCGCCCTGCGCCTGGTCGGGCTCGGCTCGGTCGGCTTCAACAGCGACGAGGCGGTGTACGCCGGGCAGGCCGCGAGCGTGGCCGGTGACCCCGGGTACGTGCCCTACTTCCCGATCTTCCGCGCCCACCCCATGCTCTTCCAGACCCTGCTCTCGCTGCTCTACCTG
Organism: Mycobacteriales bacterium; assembly: GCA_035526225.1. Classification (GTDB taxonomy): domain Bacteria; phylum Actinomycetota; class Actinomycetes; order Mycobacteriales; family SCTD01; genus RYN-111. The sequence continues at coordinate 5,290 of DATLCV010000037.1, read as the reverse complement.
GACGGTGTCGGCGACGTAGAGGGAAGGGTCCTGGGCGCTCTGTTCGGCGTCGCCACGATCGGTGTCGTCTACCTCACGGGCTCGCTCCTCTACGGGCGGCCCGTGGGGGTGCTCGCGGCCGCGCTCATGGCCGTCATGCCGTACCACGTCGTGGTGACCCGCCAGGTGCTGCTCGACGGCCCCATGACGTTCTTCGCGACCGTGACGCTCTACCTCGTGGCGCGATACAGCGTGACGCAGCGGCCGGCGTGGCTGTACGCGGCGGGAGGCGCGCTCGGCCTGACGTTCCTGAGCAAGGAGACAGGCGTCCTCCTGCTCGGGTCTGTCTACGCGTTCTTCGCGCTGAGCCGCCACGTTCACCTGCGGGTGCGCGACCTCGGACTCGCCTTCGCGGCGTTCCTCGCCGTGGCGATCCCCTACCCGATGTCGCTCGTGTTCAGCGGCAAGGGCAGCACCGGTTCCAACTTCCTCGCTTGGCAGGTCTTCCGACGGCCGAACCACGGCTTCGCCTTCTACGTCACACATGTGCCCACGGCGCTGGGCCTGGTCGTCGTGCTCCTCGTGCTCGTGGGAGCGGTGGTCCTGTGGCACGACCGCAGCTGGCGCGAGACGCTGCTGTGGAGCTGGATCGCCGTCCCGGTCGTCGTGTTCGAGCTCTGGTCGGTCAAGGGCTTCCAGTACCTGCTGCCGATCGCACCTGCGGTGGCGATCCTGGCCGCGAAGTGCTGCCTGGCCCTGCCGAGGAACGCTCCCGTCCCGGAGGTCTACCGGAGGCGCGTGGGTGCCGCGCTCGTCGTGCTCACTCTCGCGTCGCTGGCGGTGCCGACGTGGTCCCGGATACATCCTGGCCGCGACGGGACGTTCCTCGCCGGCTCCGGCGGCGTCCCGGGGGGACGGGAGACCGGGCAGTGGGTCGCGAAGAACGTCCCGAGGGGCTCGACGCTGCTCGCGCTCGGCCCCTCGATGGCCAACATCGTGAAGTTCTACGGGCACCGCCAGACGTTCGGCCTGTCGGTCAGCTCGAACCCGCTTCACCGGAACCCGGCGTACACGCCGGTCGGTAACCCGGACCTGCAGATCCGGACGAACAAGCTGCAGTACCTCGTGTGGGACTCCTTCTCAGCGGGGCGCTCGCCCTACTTCGCCGGCCAGCTCATGAGGTACGTCGAGCGATACCACGGACGGGCCGTCCACACAGAGACGGTCCAGGTCGGAACCGTTGCCCGGCCGGTGGTCATCGTCTACGAGGTCCGGCCGTGAGTCCTTGCCGTACGGCCGGGGGGGGTGTGCTCTCTGTCCTCCTGCTGACCGCCCTCGCCGCAGGACCGGCCACGGCGGCAGGCCCGAACGCCGGCCCCCGCGACTCGGAGACGACGACACCCATCAAGCACGTCGTCAGCCTCATGCAGGAGAACCACAGCTTCGACAACTACTTCGGCACCTACCCCGGGGCCGACGGCATCCCCGCCGGCACCTGCATGCCCCGGGACCCTGCCCGGCCGGCAGCGGGGTGCGTGCGCCCGTTCCACCTGGGCAACGTTCCGATCTCCGACCTCGGGCACAACCGGACCGTGTTCGAACACGAGCGCAACGGCGGCAAGATGGACGGCTTCGTCAGCGCGTTCACGCGCCAGGGGGTTCAGAACCCCACGCAGGCCATGGGCCACTACGACGACCGCGATCTGCCCTGGTACTGGAACGTCGCCGATCAGTATGTGCTGTTCGACCGCCACTTCACCTCGGCGCACGGCGGCAGCGTGAAGAACCACATGTACTGGGTCGCCGCACAGCAAGGCCTGTCCGCCACCACCGCCGAGGTGATGCCGCGCGATGGCTTCGACGTCCCGACCATCTTCGACCGGCTCCAGGCCTCCGGAGTCTCGTGGAAGTTCTACGTCCAGAACTACGACCCGACCATCACGTTCCGGAACCGCGCCCAGGGTGACCGCGGGGCCCAGGTCGTGTGGGTGCCGCTGCTCGCCTTCCCGCGGTTCCTCGACAGCCCCGAGCTGTTCAGCCACATCGTCCCTATCGAGGAGTACTACCAGGACCTGGCGAACGGGACGCTCCCTGCCGTCTCCTACATCGCGCCCTCCGGGGCGAGCGAGCACCCGCCTGGCAGCATCGCCGCGGGTGAGGCCTTCGTGCGGACGCTCGTCACGTCCCTCATGCGAAGCAGTGCCTGGAGCACCTCCGCCTTCATGTGGACCTACGACGACTGGGGCGGTTGGTACGACCACGTCGCGCCGGTGGAGGTGGACGCCTTCGGCTACGGCTTCCGGGCGCCGATGCTGCTCGTGAGCCCGTACGCCCGGCGCGGCGTGATCGACCACAACACCGCTGACTTCACGAGCCAGCTGGCCTTCATCGAGAAGAACTGGCGGCTCGCGCCCCTGAGCTCACGTGACGCGGCGGCCTACCCGCTCACCGACGCCTTCGACTTCGCGAGCCCGCCGCGCCCGCCTGAAGTGATCTCGGCGGTGCGGCACCCTGCCGTTCTCGCGCCACCGCGCCGAGGGGTCGTCTACGCGTCGTACGCGTCGGCGGTGGCGCTGTTCGTTCTTGTCGTGGTGCTCGCGGCGCGGCGGGGGCGCGCCGATCTCCCGGCTCTCGGTCCGAAGAGGCCCATCGCGGCTGGGGGTGAGCCGTGAGGCGGCTCGCACTCCTCGTGCTGCTGGTTCTCCCGCTACTTGCGCCAGGACCTTCCGCGCTGGCAGCGCTTTCAAGCCTGCCCCCGGCGACGGTCGTCACCGTGCCGCCGTTGCCCGGCTTCAAGTTCGTCTACGCCGGTCGCCTCTTCACCACCGGCGCGGACGGCAGCGTCCTTGTTCCGCGATCCCGCTCGGGCGCGCGCCCACCAGTGACACGTACCCGCGAGTGGCCTCTCGCCGGCGGCGGCGTGGCCAAGTTCGAGCGTTGGTACGGCCTCGACAACCTTCTCCACGGCAGCCGCCCTGCCCGAGCAGCGGTGTCCACGTACCGCCCCGTCCAGTTCCGGTTCACGAAGCTGACCGGCGAGCCCGTGGACCGCAGCTCCTTGGGCGAGATCACGTTCAAGAGCAGCACGGGCTTCATCACGTCGCTGCCCCCGGGCACCGGCTCCCTTCAGCTGCAGGCGACGCGCACCGTCCCAGACAACGACGGCCTCACGGTGAAGGAGATGTACTTCACCGTTCAGGACGTGGACGTCGAGGGCAACAACGTCGTCAACCGCAGCCAGACCAAGTTCGTCCCGAACACCACGCGGGTCGTCGACGTCCCGCTCCTGTTCTTCGACGCCAGTGTTCGCGCACGGGACGCGCTCTTCCGGTTCGGTGTACGCGGCAAGCTGGTCCTGGAGTACCCGAACGGACGCACCCGGACCCTCGAGCTGGACAAGGAGGGCTTCGTGTCCCTCCCGGGACTCCCGCGCGGGCAGTACCACCTCTCGGTCGACGGGCCCGGGCTCAAGCTCGTGCAGCCGGTGGCGATGTCCAAGTCGCAGGTCGTCGACCTCAAGATGTTCACGTGGCTCGATGTCGCGGTCGTCCTCCTGACCGGCCTGGGGGTCGCGGTGCTGCTCGTGCTGGTGGGGCGCCGAAAGCTCCGGCACCGATCGGTCCCCGACTCCGGGGCCGAGGCTCGGGACCCGGAGGTTCTCGCTCCAGGGCCAGAGCTCTTCGACTGGCGCGCGCCGGGACACCTGCAGGAGGGCCTTGTCGACGCGCCGGCGGAAGCGGGCGATGCCGGTGCGGGGGAGCGTGAGGCCGCGAGGGCGCGCCAGGCGGAGCGTGAGGCGGAACGTGAGGTGGCCAAGGTGCACGAGGCCGTGCAGAGGGCGGTGAGGGAGCGTGCTGCCGCGAGGGCGCGTGAGGCGGAGCATGAGGTGGCCAAGGTGCGCGAGGCCGTGCAGAGGGCGGCGGGGGAGCGCGCGGCGAAGGAAGGCGACTCCGCAGAGGTCGCTCGCGCGGACAGAGCCGAGCGGTTCCAGCACACCGATACGAGCAGCACACTGCTGCTTCAGCTGAAGGAGCTGCCGCCCCAGCCCGGAGACGTCTTCGTGCGTGGTGATCTCGCCCGAGCCTGGCGTGTGCCCGCGCCCAAAGGATCGCCGTGCCCTTCCGTGACGGACGTCGACGTGCTGGAGGAGACACAGCCGTGACGAGGTTCCGATGCTGGCTGCTGCTGGTCGCCCTGACAGCTGGAGGCGTCGCGAGCCCCTCGGGCCAGGCCGCGCCCGTTCCAGGGTCAAGCCTGCGCGCGAGCGCGGTTGCAGTCGCAACGCCGATGAACCGCCCGCCGGTCTTGGCCTACTACTACATCTGGTTCAACGCCTCTTCCTGGAACCGCGCCAAGCAGGACTGGCCCACCGTGGGCCGCTACACGAGCGACGAGGCGACGGTGATGCGCAAGCACATCCGTGCAGCGCGACGCGCCGGCATCGAGGGCTTCCTCGTGTCGTGGAAGGACACGGCGCTCCTGGACGAGCGACTGGCCAAGCTCGTGGAGGTCGCGCGTGACGAGAAGTTCGCACTCGGGTTGGTGTACCAGGGTCTCGACGTGCGGCGAGAGCCGCTGCCGGTCGAGAAGGTGCTCAACGACCTGAAGTCCTTCAGCGCGAGGTGGGGGAAGGACCCCGTCTTCGACATCTTCCACAAGCCGCTCGTCGTATGGACGGGGACGTGGCGCTTCTCGCCGGCCGACATCAGCCGGGTGTCCAAGGCCGTGCGTCCGGGAATTCAGCTGCTGGCGAGCGAGCGGTCGGCGGAGCGATGGGACGCGGTCGGGCCGCTCGTGGACGGGGACGCCTACTACTGGTCCTCGGTCGACCCGCACCGCGACCGGCACGCGCTCGAGCGCCTCAAGGGGATTGCCACCGCCGTCCACCGGACCCACGGGCTGTGGATCGCACCAGCCGCGCCCGGGTTCGACGCGCGCCTGATCGGCGGGACCCGCGACGTCGACCGCGACAACGGCGAGACGCTCAAGCGGGAGTGGGCGATGGCGCTGGCCACCTCGCCCGACGCGATCGGCCTCATCAGCTGGAACGAGTTCACCGAGGGCACCAACGTCGAGCCGAGCACGCAGTACGGCGACCAGGCGCTGCGCACGCTTGCGCAGCTGACAGGGACACCCGGACCGCAGGGGGAGCTCGACTCCTCGGCGCCCGGGGGCCGCAGCGCCGCAGGACCGCTGCGCGCCCTGGTGGTCCTGACCCTGCTGGGGTCCCTGGTCCTGGCGTCCTTCGTCAGGACCCGGCTCTCATCGAGGTCCCCGGGCGGCCACCTGTTGCCGACGTCGGCCGAGAGAG
>DATLCV010000033.1:0-19118 GCA_035526225.1 Mycobacteriales bacterium | reverse complement strand
CTCACCGGCCGGCTAGCGCCGCAGACCGAGGCGGCGGGAGCAGGCGGGCCACTGGCCCCAGCCGTGGCGAGCTTGGAGTCGGCGGGCGGCCTGGTCTTGGATGGCGGGGGACGCCCGGTGCGGTAGCCCCCCATAGCCGAGGCTGCGCCAGGTGCTGGGCCGGAACTGGTAGGCCCCGTAGTAGCCGTTGCCCGTGTTGATGCGGTAGTTGCCACCGCTCTCGCACTGGCGGAGCCGGGCGAAGTCGTCAGAGGACGCCGCCTGCGCCTGGGACGGGGTGGCGAGGGCCCCCAGGGTGGCAGTCATGCCGCCCGCTGCGAGCGTGGGTGCAGCCTTGCTGGGCTTGGCGTGGCGAGGCTTGTGTGAGCTCAGGAGCGGCACGGAGCGTTTCCTCCAGAAGGTCGTCGGCGTGTCGTCGTGACAGCCTAGGGGGCCTCGGCGTATGACAGCCACCCCTTGAGGACCCGACATCCGTCACATAACGCACTGTGACCCCGGGGTCAGCGCCCCACGTGCTCCTCGAGCCAGTCGACCAGAGGCGTGAGCGCGCGGAAGCGCTTGACGACCTCAGGCAGCGCCTTCTTGGTCGGCAGCCAGGCGGGCGATCCGAGCTCGGCGTGCGCGGTGAGGGACTTGTGCTTGAGCAGCTCGCCGCGTGGGTGGTCCTTGGGGTAACCGGTGGGAACCCTGCTCAGCCGGTCGCCGCCCAGCTCGAAGCCCGCCTTTCCCACCTTCGCGAGCGCCTGCTCGAGCAAGGGGCCGGTCCGGTCGCCGGCCACGGCCTCGCGCAGGCGCGCGACCTGCGCCGAGGACGTGTCCCAGTAGCCTCCCGCGACGAACAGCCCCGCCGCCGTGACGTGCAGGTAGCGCGCCGAGTCGGCGAAGTAGACGCCCTGGTTGGTCTTGTACGGCGTCTTGTCCTTGGCGAAGCGGACGTCCCGGTACGGGCGGAACACCTTGGGGGCGCCGAACTCGCCGGCCAGCGCCGCACCGAGGGCTTCCAGCGGAGCCCGGACGGACTCGTCGTACACGCTCTTGTGGGCGGTCCAGAACGTCTTGGAGTTGTCGGCCTCGAGATCCTCGTAGAAGTCGAGCGCCGCGAGCGGGATGCCGGTGAAGGCCACTACGTCGCAGCAGTTCCGGCTGAGCGAAGGTCCTCGCAGGCACGGACGACGCGAGCGGCCATGCTCGCCTCGGCGGCCTTGCCCCACGCTCGCGGGTCGTAGGCCTTCTTGCTGCCGACCTCGCCGTCGACCTTCAGGACGCCGTCGTAGCTCTGGAACATGTGCGCGGCCACCGGGCGGGTGAAGGCGTACTGGGTGTCGGTGTCGACGTTCATCTTCACGACGCCGTAGTCGAGTGCCTCGCGGATCTCCTCGAGCAGTGACCCGGACCCGCCGTGGAAGACCAGGTCGAACGGCTTGTCCTTGCCGACCTCAGCACCCACGGCGTCTTGGATGTCCTTGAGGATGCTGGGCTTGAGCTTGACGTTGCCCGGCTTGTAGACGCCGTGGACGTTGCCGAAGGTGGCCGCCAGCAGGTAGCGCCCGCGCTCGCCGACGCCGATCGCCTCGGCGGTGCGCAGGGCGTCCTCAGCAGTCGTGTAGAGCTTCTCGTTGATGGCGTTCTCGACGCCGTCCTCCTCGCCGCCCACGACGCCGATCTCGAGCTCCATGACGATGCTCGCCTTCGCGCACCTCTCGAGCAGCTCCTGCGCGATCTCGAGGTTCTCGCCCAGCTCCACGGCACTGCCGTCCCACATGTGGCTCTGGAAGAGAGGCAGCTGACCGTGGTCGACGCGCTCCTGGCTGATCGCGATGAGGGGGCGCATGAAGCCGTCGAGCTTGTCCTTCGGGCAGTGGTCGGTGTGCAGGGCCACCGTCACCGGGTAGCTCTTCGCCACGACGTGCGCGTACTCAGCCAGCGCCACCGAGCCGGCGACCATGTCCTTGACCTTGGGGCCCGACAGGTACTCCGCACCCCCGGTGCTCACCTGGATGATCCCGTCGCTGCCGGCGTCGGCGAACCCCTGCAGCGCCGCGTTCAGGGTCTGGGAGCTGGTGACGTTGATCGCCGGGTAGGCGAAGCGCCCGGCCTTCGCCCGGTCGAGCATGTCGGCGTAGGCCTCAGGGGTGGCGATGGGCATCGGTGGTGCTCCTCGTTCTCCGGTACGGCGGATCCCTCCCGATCCTGCCAGACCCGTACGGCCGCACCCTCGGTGCAACAGCACGTCGGCGCCACATTCCTGACCCCGCTGCTCAGATCCCCTGGTCGGCTGCCGACAGCACCTAGGGTCCAGTGCTCGTGCGCCCTACGCGCGCCCACTTCACAAGGAGATCGATGACGTCCACCCTGCCTCGGATCGCGGGCACCGCTGTGCTCGCGTTGATCGCCACGGCACTCACCCTGCCCTTGGCCCCCGCGGCGACGGCCGTGACACCGGTCGACCGGGTATGGACCGTGAGCTACGTCCAGGCGGACGACTCATACGGCCTGTTCTACGCCGACGGTGCCGGTGGCACCCCCACAAAGGTCGACGGGTCCGCCAACAGCAGCGTCTCCCACATCGCGTCGGCGGCGGACGGGTCACGCGTGATCTACCTGCGGCTGACCTACGTCCCCTCGGTCGACGACGTGAAGCAGGAGATCGTCGTCCGCGACACGAGCACCCGCCAGGTGCGGGTGCTCGACAGCCGCCTGTACAGCACCGACGTGTTCCTCGACGTCCCCGCGCTCTCCCCGGACGGCACCAAGGCCGTGTGGGAGTCCTACGACGACGTCACCGGCGTGTTCTCCGTGCGCAAGGCGCTGGTCGGCTCGGGATCCGCCACCACCCTCGATGTGGCAGACCACACGCCGTACGCGTTCCTCGACAACGACACCGTCCTGGTGCAGACGCCGGAGGGGACAGCCTTCACGGAGAGCTTCAGCGGCGGTGCGACTCACACCGTCACCGGTCTGCCGGCCGACGCCATCAACGTCACCGTGTCGCCGGACGGCACCAAGCTGGCATGGGCCCTGATGACGAGCATGACCGCGCCGTACGCCTCGACCCTGCAAGTCGCCCCGGTGACGGTCAACCCCGATGGGTCGGCATCCGTCGGGGCCGCGTCCACCCTCGACGCGACGGGCTACAACCGTCAGCCGGCGTTCTCGCGTGACGGAAGCACTCTGTACTACGTGCAGACGAGCGGCGCCACGGACGCTGCGGGTGACGTGGTGAGCATCCCGGCAGCGGGAGGCACCCCTAGTCCGATCGCGACCGCCGCTGACGACAGCGACGTCACGACCACGGCGGCGCCGAGCGCCGACGTGACCGCGCCCACCGACGCGGTCGCCCAGCCGGCCACTCTCAACGGCACCTCGGCCACGGTGCGTTGGAGCCTTCCCTCCGAGACCGACCTGTCCGGAGTCGTCGTCAGCCGTGCGGGCAAGAGCGTCTTCGTGCCGGCGCCCCAGACGTCCTACGTCGACACCGGTCTCACCCTCGGCACGACCTACGCGTACACGTTCACCACGGTCGACCGCTCCGGCAACCTCGCCTCCGGTGTGAGCCGTAGCGTCACCGCTCTGCTGCCCCGGCCGGTGTTCGCCGATCCGACCTCGCTCACCTCGACCCGGACGGCCTTCCCGGTGACCTTCGCGGGCGCCGCGCCCAGCTCGACGCGCTACAACGTCGACTACCTCATCGCCGGCACCACGACCTGGAAGCACTGGGTCCTGGATGCGCAGGGACGGGTGCGCGCGTTCGGAGCGCCCGCCACGACGGGTGTCGCAGCGACGACGAGCATCGCGGGCGGCAGCTACAGCTTCAAGGTCCAGGTCAGGGACGCGTTCGGCAACGCCAGCGGCTGGGTCACCAGCTCGCGTGCGGTCGTGCCCTACGACCAGACGAAGGCCACGCTCTCCGGCGGCACGAACGCGACCTCGTCCGCGGCCTACCTCGGCTCGTTCCGCAAGCTGGCCTCGACCTCGAGCTACGCCAGGGTCACCCTCGTCGGCAACCGCCTGCAGGTCATCGGCATGCGGTGTGCCGGCTGCGGCAAGTTCGCGATCTACGCCGGCAGCACCAAGATCGCGACGGTCGACACGTACGCCAGCTCCACGAAGGCGCGCCAGGTGCTGTTCACGAAGACGTACACGTCCTCCGCCACGCGCACCTTCACCATCCGCCCGCTCGGGACGCCCGGACGACCGACGGTCGCGCTCGACGGGTTCGCGATGCGGCGCTGACGCCAGCTCGACCGGGAGGCCGGTGCGACCACGTGGTCGCACCGGTCTCCTGTCGTCGTGACACCCTCCTCGGGTGATGACGTCCCCCGCCTCGACCACCACGGCGGTCGTGCAGACCGCCTCCCCCGCGCCCGTCGTGCCCTCGAACCAGCCGTCGCACGGGAGCTGGCCCGTCGTGCTGCTCGTCGCGGCCTTCCTGCTCGCCGGCGTCGGCACGATGGTGCTGGCCCACCGCCGCTCGCAGTCGCCGGAGGAGTAGTCGGGGCCCTGCGCCGTACCGCAACTAGGTTGGTGGCGTGACCAGCGCCCTGCCCGCCCTGCTGGACGGCCAGCACCTCGTGGAGACCTTCGGGGTCGCGGGGCTGCTGCTGATCGTGTTCGCCGAGACCGGGCTGCTGCTCGGCTTCTTCCTGCCCGGGGACTCGCTGCTGTTCGCCGCCGGGTACGCCGCGACAGGTGCGATCGACGGCGTGCACCCCAACATCGTGCTGGTGTGCGTCAGCGTGACCCTGGTGGCCATCGCCGGGGCGCAGACCGGCTACCTGATCGGGGCGGCGGCGGGACCGCGGCTGTTCCAGCGCGACGACTCGCGGCTGTTCAAGAAGGCCTACGTCACGAAGGCCGAGGAGGTCGTCGAGCGCTACGGCGCGGGAAGGGCCATCGTGCTGGCGCGGTTCATCCCGATCGTGCGCACCTTCCTCAACCCACTGGTCGGCGCGGGGCAGCTCCCGGCTCGCACGTTCATGCTGTGGAACGTGGTCGGTGGGGTGCTGTGGGGCACCGGTGTGACGCTGCTCGGCTACTGGCTCGGCCAGGTCGACCTCATCGGCAAGAACCTCGAGGTCTTCGCCGTTCTCGTGGTCGCGCTCAGCATCGCCCCGATGGTCTGGGAGCTCCGCAAGTCCCGCCGCTCCTGACCCTGTCGCGGCCCTGATCCACTTCGAGGCGGGCGTCGGCATCCAAGCGTGGAGCGTGGTGCCAGCCTCGCAAAGGATCAGGGCGGCGAGGGGATGCGAGATCAGGTCAGTTCGACCTGGACGGGTGCGCGTACGGCGGGGTCGTCGGTCTCGAAGTAGTCGGCCTTCTCGAAGTGGCCGGCGGACGCGACGAGCGAGGACGGGAAGGCCTCGACGCGGGTGTTCAGGGCGCGCACGTTCCCGTTGTAGAAGCGCCGCGCGGCGGCGATGCGATCCTCGGTCTCGGCGAGCTGCACCTGCAGCTGCTGGAAGGGGCCGGCTGCCTTGAGGTCGGGGTAGCCCTCCGCGAGGGCGAGCAGGCCGCGCAGCGAGCCGGCCAGCTGGGTCTCTGCCTCTGCCCTCGCCGGGATGCTCGGCGCGCCCACAGCAGCGGTGCGTGCCGCCACGACGCCCGCCAGCACAGTGCGTTCGTGGGCGGCGTAGCCCTTCACGGTCTCGACGAGGTTGGGGACGAGGTCGTGGCGGCGCGTCAGCTCGACGTCGACCTGGCGCCACGACTCCAGGACCAGGTTGCGCTGTCGGACGAAGCGGTTGTAGCTCACCACCACGGACAGAGCGAGCAGGACGACGACGCCGAGGACGACGTACAGAGCGGTCACGGGGCAGTGCCCTTCCGGTCGGACCACACGTACGCAGGTACGCCGTCGAGCAGCGCGCTCAGGGTGTCGAGACGGGCGAGCAGCTCCGACGGGCTGTGCGTGCCGTCCTCCCAGCACAGTGCATCGGCGCCGAACAGCCGCACGTGCTGCGCCGGACGGGCGAGCAGGGCCTCCATCGTGCGGGCGGGAAGCAGGTCGTAGGCGAGCTTCGGGTCGCCGCACCGCACCCGGAACCTGCGGTTGAAGTCCTCGCTCTCGAGCTCGATGTCCTGCATGCCCAGGAGGGTCCCGACCCGGCCCAGGAGGCCTTCGGGCACGAGCTCGAACTCCGGCAACGGGGAAGGCAGGCTGAGCGCGCAGACGGCATACCGGTGCGTGGTGGTCGTGCTGTTGCCCTTGGTGTCGGTGCTGTGCGTGTCATAGGAGTAGTCGAACGCGACCATCGGCCGCTGCCGGAACGTGCCCTCGAGCACGTTCTTCGCCTCCCAGCCGTCACCCGTGCCGAACGGGGTCCCCGAGAAGCGGGTGCACCAGCTGTCCTCCTGGGCAGTCCACCGCCAGCCCTGGCTCAGCGCGAAGCCGCGGAAGAGCTCGCGCCGCTTCTTGGCCTGCGCCCAGGACCACCACGCGGCGAAACAAGCCAGGCCAACGAAGGCCAGGAGCAGCAGGGTGAAAGATGCCTCAGCCAAGGCCGAGGTCCCCGAGGCCGAAGACGTAGCGGTACGGCACGCCCTCGGCTTCGATCTTCTCGCCCGCCCCGGTGTTGCGGTCAGCGACCGTCGCGACGCCCACGGGGATCGCCCCGGCCTCGCGTACGGCGGCCAGCGCCGTCAGCGGCGACCCGCCCGTGGTGGAGGTGTCTTCCACCACCAGCACCCGCCGGCCCGCGATGTCCGGGCCCTCGATGCGGCGCTGCAGCCCGTGCGCCTTCGCTTCCTTGCGCACGACGAACGCGTCGAGGTGCCGGCCCTGGGCGGCGGCCTGGTGCAGCATCGCGGCCGCGATGGGGTCGGCGCCCATGGTGAGGCCACCGACGGCGTCGAAGTCCCACTCCTGCGTGAGCTCGAGCATCACCCGGCCGACGAGCGGCGCAGCCTCGCCGGACAGGGTGGTGCGACGCAGGTCGACGTAGTAGTCCGCCTCCCGACCCGACGACAAGGTCACCTTGCCGTGCACGATCGCCTGGGACTTGACGAGGGACAGGAGCGCGTCGCGATCGGTCACGGGACCGAGGCTAGTGGAACCCCTCCGCCTCGCCAGGTCGTTGTCCGGTGAGCGGGCGTCCGGCTCCTCGCCGGGGAGTCGTCAGCAACCGGGCAGGCGGAACGCGACGATCCTGGTGCTCCAGTCGAAGACGCCGAAGGTCTCCATGAACTCCGTCGTGTACCAGAAGGTGCAGTCGTCGACCGGGTCAACCGTCATCGCGCTGTAGTCGCCCCAACGGGCGACGTTGGAGGCGGTGACCTGCTCGCCGAAGCCGTCTGCGACGTGGGTCTCCTGCGCGAGCTCGCCCCTGGGGTCCGAAGCCACTCGCCCGGTGATGCGGATCGAGGGGAACGTCAGCGTCGGCCCGCTCACGCTGTAGCCGATCGCGAGACCCCCGTGCTTGTCCATCGCGGCCGAGCTCATCCAGCGGCTGTCGCCGTCCGGCACGTAGGTGCCCTGCTGGTGCACCGTCCACCCCGAGGCCCGGGTGCGGCGCAGCTCGTACCAACGAAGACCGACGGCCGCCGTGGGCAGTGCGTCTACGGCGTGGGTGACCGCCATCGCCTCGTGCCCGTCCGCGAAGCGCCGCCAGGCCAGCCGAAACATCGGGCGGTCCGACAGCACGTCCAGCCCGACGAGGGCGAGCTGGCCGACGACGCCTGTCAGCGGCTGCGGGGCGCAGGGTGCGGCGTTGCGTGCGGCCACCTCGTAGAGCACGCCGCACGCGGGGTTGTACGGGGCCGCGTGCACGGGCTGCGCCCGATCGAGGCGGGTCAGCTTGGGGCGCGCCCAGTCGACGTGGAACTGGTAGGCCACCAGGCCCGGGGACCCCTCGACCTCCCCGAGGCCGAGCAGCGGGACGTCCTCCTTCATGGAGGGGAAGCGGGTGCCGTCGACGTCGGCCGGCAGCAGCGCCGGCGCGGTCGCCGCCAGTTGGAAGCACTGCTGCGTCGCGCGCAGGCCGCGCAGCATCCGTAGCCGGTCGAAGGCGCACACCTTCGTCCCGGACTCCGCGTCGTACATGTTGTAGGTGTTGACGTAGGAGTGCGACCAGACGCCGGTCTTCGGGTAGTCGTTGAAGCCGACGTACGAGAACGCGTAGCGGTGGTAGCTCCCGAGGGCGTTGTCGCTGGTGGAGACGGCGATGCACTCGAAGTTGCCGGTGCCGTTGATGGCGAACTGCTGCAGCACCCACCGCCGCGCCTGGCGGTCGTAGTTCACGACCGGGTCGCCGTCGTTCTGCTTCTCGCAGTCGCCGCCGAAGCCCCTGAACAGGGTGCTGCCCGGCACGGGACCGAGCAGGTGCTTGCCGGTGGCCTTGTCGAGCACAGCGAGCGAGGAGTTCACCCACTGCACGTACTGCGTGCGGCCCGCGGCCCCCACCGTGTCCGGCGGCAGGGACTCCACCGTGTACGACGGGTCGAAGCCGTTCCCGATACCGGTGTAGGTGCGCAGCACCCTGGTGCGCTGGGGGAGCGTGGCCGCGGCCTGCACCGCGGTGTCGACCAGCCCAGGGCGGAAGGGCATCGCCTTGCGCCCCGCCTCGTGGACCATGCCCCCGGGTGTGCGCGGAGCAGCGGCCAGGGCGAGGTCGCGCAGCGGTGCGCTGGTGTCGTGGTGCGCAGCCGGCGTGATCGCCAGACGTGGGTCGAGACGCACCCCGCCGGCGCCGGCACCCGGGACGAGCAGGGCGGCCGCGACCAGGGCGCAGGCGGCGAGCACGGGACGGAGCGGACGCACGAGGCGACTCCTGGATCAGGCGGACGAACTGCGAGTCTCGCGCTACCGGCACGTCAGGCGCAACGGGCGTTCATCGCACGGGTTGCGTGGGCACCCCTGCCGCGAGCAGGTGTGCCAGTGACGCCGGGGCGTCGGCGGGGCGGCCGTGCAGGTAGCCCTGGCCGAGCTGGGCCCCCAGGCTGCGGAGCCGCGCCGCCTGCTCCGCGGTCTCGATGCCCTCGGCCACGACCTGCAGGTCCAGCGCCCGGGCGAGCTGCACGACGGCGGCGGGCACCGCCTCCCCCCCGGGGCCGTGGTGCAGCGTGGCCGTGAAGGAGCGATCGAGCTTGAGCACGTCGACCGGGAACCGCGACAGGTAGGACAGCGACGACCAGCCGGTCCCGAAGTCGTCCAGCGCGATGCGCACTCCCTCTGCCCTCAGGTGCTGCAGGCGGCGCCCCACGGCCTCGTCCTCGAGCAGCACGCCCTCGGTGACCTCGAGGACGAGGCACTCGGCAGGGACTCCGGTGCGGGCCAGCAGAGCCAGGACGCGTGCCGCCGTACCAGGCTCTTGAAGGGTGCGTCCACTGGCGTTCACCGCCAGGTGCAGGCGCAGCGCCTCGGGCGTGAGCGAGCGCCACCGGGCGAGCTCGCGCAACGCGCTCTCCAGCACGGCGAAGTCGATCGGCACGACGAGCCCGGTCTGCTCCGCCAAGCTGATCCAGTCGCCGGGGGCCTCCACCTCACGGCCGGGGCGCACCCAGCGGGCGAGGGCCTCGAAGCCCATCAGCCGACCGTCCTGCAGGTCCACGATCGGCTGGAACCACGGGATGATCTCGTTGCGCTCCAGGGCGAGGACGAGCTGCGTGCGCAGGTCCAGGCGGCGCAGCAGGGAGGCGCTCATCTCCGGCCGGTAGCCCAGCCATCGGTTGCCCCCGGCGGCCTTGGCGGCGTACATCGCCACGTCGGCGCGGCGCAGCAGGTCGCTGAGCGAGGACTGATCAGTGCGCTCGACCACACCAAGGCTCGCCTCGACCCGCAGCTCCTGGCCGTCGAGCAGGAGCGGTGCACCCAGCACGTGCACCAGCCGCGTCGCGGTCTCCCCCACGTCGCCCCGGAGCAGGATCGCGAACTCGTCGCCGCCCAGCCGGCCGACGACGTCACGGGGGCCGACGGCGCCACGCAGCCGAGCCGCCACCACGACCAGCAGCGCGTCGCCGGCGTCGTGCCCGAGCGTGTCGTTCACGCCCTTGAAGTCGTCCAGGTCCAGCAGGCCCACAGCTATCGGGTCGGCGCTGTCGAGCGCCGCCGTGACCAGCTCGAGGAACCCGGTGCGGTTCACCAACCCGGTCAAGTCGCAGCGGGTCGCCCGCGAGCGCAGCTCCTCCGCGAGGCGGCCGCGCTCGTCGAGCGTCGCCTCGAGGACCGCCTCACGGGCGCGCAGGTCGGCGAACAGGCCGCGGCCCCGCAGGGCGCTGAGGAAGAAGATGGCCGCGGCGGCGGTGGCCACCAGCACGCCACCGGCCACATCGCCCTCGAGGTCGCCGCGGAGCACGAGCAGCATGAGCAGCGCCGGCGGTGCCATGGCGGGGATGGCCAGCGCGAGCGCGCGCCGCTGGGCGGAGGTCTCGATCGGTGCGCGTCGGGCGGTGATCTCGCCCATCCGAGGGTGCAGCGCGGCGGTGCCGAGGGCGACGTACATGACCAGCCATCCGACGTCCGTGGCCTCGCCGGAGCCGTAGGTGCCGTCGAGGGACCGGACCCCGTAGACGACGTCGGCGAGGAGCAGACCCATCAGCGCCACCAGTACGAGGCGGTGGGGGGTGCTCCGGCCGCGGCGGCTGCTCAGCTGGTGCACGACGAGCAGGAGCAGCACCATGTCCATGCAGGGGTAGGCCAGCGCCGTCATCCGCTGACCGGTGGTCAGCTCGGTGTCGTGCACGAACGGCGCGAGCAGCGGCAGCCACGCGACCACGACAGCGCCCCCGGTCCAGATGCCGGCGTCGAGCCATGCCGCCGCCTCACGGACCCCAGAGGCGTGGACCACGGTCCCCACCGCGATGAACAGCAGGGGGTACGCAAGCAGGTAGATCGCGTCGGGGGCTCCGGGCGACGGCGCGGTGAGCCCCTGGCTGTCGTACCAGGTGAAGAGAGCGTCGCCGACGACGAAGCAGGCGATCCCAGCGGCGAGGAACCACCAGGCGGCCGGGTGCTCGGGCCGGTGCAGGCGGATGCCCGCGGCCAGGGCCAGCAGCCCGGTCAGGCTCACGCCGAGGTACAGGCGGGAGGCGGAGCCGGCGTCCAGGAACGGGTAGACCAGGCAGATCGCGAGGCCGGCGGCCGCGAACACGCGCCAGGCACGTGTCACCCGCCACCTCCGCTCGTGTCCGCCTTGCGCCGTTCAGCCCCCATCGTCGCGAATGGGGAGCGGCTTGACAGCCATTCAGCGCTGCGGACCAGGACGCCCGGAGCAGCGCCGCTCAGCGCTTGGGACGCCAGACCACCAGGGCCGAGCCGCGCGTAGGCACGAGGTCGCGCCGCATGCCGGCCGCGGTCCGCGCCTGGTCGCGCTCGTGCGTGACCTCGGCGAGGCGCTGCCGGAGGGCGAGCACCTGGTTCTCCAGGTCGATGATGCGCTTGATCCCCGCGAGGTTGACTCCGTCCTCCTGGGACAGCCGTTGCACCTCGCGCAGCCGGTCGACGTCGTCCTCGGAGTAGCGCCGTCCGCCGCCACCGGTGCGCTGCGGGGACACCAGGCCGAGGCGGTCGTACTGACGCAGCGTCTGCGGGTGCATTCCTGCGAGCTCGGCCGCCGCCGAGATGACGAACACACGCCGAGGGGTGCTCACAGCAACACCGTTCGCTGCGGCGCTCGTTCGCTCCGCAGGCTCCGCGAACTCGCTTCTCCGCTCACAGCGTCACTCCCTTGAGGTGATCACGGGGGTCGTGGTGGGCGACGGAGGCGTAGGCCTCGAGGGCCTGGCGCTGGTCGTCCTCGAGCACGGTCGGCACGTCGACCTCCACGGTGACGAGCAGGTCTCCTTGACCGGTCTTCGTGGGGAAGCCCTTGCCGCGCACGCGGAAGGTCCGGCCCGATCGCGTCCCCGCCGGCACCTTGAGGGTCACCGGGCCGTCATGGGTCGGGACGCTCACCTGGGTGCCGAGCACGGCCTCGGCGAACGTCACCGGGATCGTCAGGGTGAGGTGGTCGCCCTTGCGGCCGAAGAGCGGGTGCGGACTGACGCTGACGCGGACGAACAGGTCCCCCGGGGGAGCACCCCGCTCGCCCGGGGCTCCGTTGCCCTTCAGCCGGATCCGCTGCCCGTCGGCGACCCCCGCGGGGATGCGGACCGACAGGGTGCGCTGCTGCTGCTGCTCGCCGGTGCCGCGGCACGTCGGGCAGGGCGTGTCGACCACCTGGCCCGTGCCACGGCAACCACGGCACGGCTCGGCGAAGGAGAACGAGCCCTGGTTGCGTGACACCACGCCCTGCCCCTGGCACACCGGGCAGGTGTGCGGGCTGGTGCCCGGCGCCGCCCCGCTGCCGTGACACGTGCTGCAGGCTCCCGGGGTCGACAGGCGGAGCGGCACGGTCGCACCGCGGAACGCGTCGCCGAACGACAGCGTGGCGCTCGTCTCGAGGTCGGCCCCGCGGCGAGGGGCGCTGCGGCGCGAGCCGCCGAACAGGTTGGAGAAGACGTCACCGAACCCCCCGCCACCGGCGCCGCCGGAGAACAGGTCGTTGGCGTCGAAGCCGCCCGAGTAGCCGCGGTGGCCGCCCCCGGCGAACAGCGCCCGCGCCTCGTCGTACTCGCGGCGCTTGGTGTCGTCCGAGAGCACGTCGTAGGCCTCGCTGACGGCCTTGAAGCGCTCCTCCCCACCCGGGTTGCGGTCGGGGTGCAGCTCGGCGGCGAGCTTGCGGTAGGCCTTCTTGATGTCGCCAGCCCGCGCGTCCTTGGGGACGCCGAGAGCCGCGTAGTAGTCCTTCTCGACGAAGTCGCGCGCGCTCATCGACGTCCCCCCTCCCTCACTCCGGTTTGTCCCTGTCCTGTACGACGGGCTCTGCCGCCGCGGGCTCCGCGACCACCACGCCGGCCGGGCGCAGCACGCGCCCGGAGGCGAGCCGCCAACCCGGCTGGAGCACCTCGGCGACGACCGGGAAGTCGACGGTCGGGTCCTCCGGCGCGTGGACAAGTGCGTGGTGCACAGTCGGGTCGAACGGGTCGCCCTTGGCGCCGACGCGCTGCAGTCCCTGGCGCTCGG
This sequence comes from Mycobacteriales bacterium, assembly GCA_035526225.1. Taxonomy (GTDB): domain Bacteria; phylum Actinomycetota; class Actinomycetes; order Mycobacteriales; family SCTD01; genus RYN-111. The sequence goes on along the minus strand of DATLCV010000033.1, from coordinate 6,121 downwards.
CGACCTGCTCGAGCCCCTCGCCGACCGCCTTGAACGCGCCGTCGAGGTCGCCGTGCTGGCGCGCGAGCTCGACGGCGTCGAGCACGGGAAGCAGGCTCTCGAGCAGGCCGAGCGTGGCGTGCTCGACCACGGACGCGCGGTCTCGGTCGACGCGCCGGCGGTAGTTGGCGTACTCCGCCGTGACCCGTTGCAAGTCGGCGAGCAGCTCGCCGTCACGGTCCGAGGCCCCCTGCGGCGCAGGGGCTTCCACCTCTACGGCCGCAGCCGGCTCCGGCCGGACTTCACCGGTCTCGGGGTCGAGGCGTCGCCTGTCCGTGACGACGATGGGCTCGTCGTGCTCCGGGCTCACTTCTCGTCGTCCACGATCTCCGCGTCGACCACCGAGTCGTCAGCCGACTCCGAGCTCGCGCCGCCCGGCGTACCGGTCTCGGCCTGCTGCTGGGCGTAGAGCGCACCGCCGAGCTCCTGGCTCTTCTTGGCGAGCGCCTCGCTCTTCTCGCGGATGACCGCGATGTCGCTGCCACCGAGCACGCCGGTGAGCTCGGTGAGCGCGGCCTCGACGTCGGCCTTGCCCTCGGCGGGGAGCTTGTCGCCGTTCTCGGCGAGGAACTTCTGCGTCTGGTGGACGAGGGCGTCGGCCTGGTTGCGGGTCTCCGCCTCCTCCTTGCGCTTCTTGTCCTCCTCGGCGTAGGTCTCGGCCTCCTTCATCATCCGCTCGATGTCCTCCTTGGGCAGGGCCGAGCCGCCGGTGATGGTCATCGACTGCTCCTTGCCCGTCCCGAGGTCCTTGGCGGAGACGTGCACGATGCCGTTGGCGTCGATGTCGAACGTGACCTCGATCTGCGGGACGCCCTGCGGCGCCGGCGGCAGCCCGGTCAGCTCGAACATGCCGAGCCGCTTGTTGTAGGCGGCCATCTCGCGCTCGCCCTGGTAGACCTGGATCTGCACGCTCGGCTGGTTGTCGTCGGCCGTCGTGAAGACCTCGGAGCGCTTGGTCGGGATCGTCGTGTTGCGCTCGATCAGCTTGGTCATGATGCCGCCCTTGGTCTCGATGCCGAGGGACAGCGGGGTGACGTCGAGGAGCAGGACGTCCTTGACCTCACCCTTGAGGACACCTGCCTGCAGCGCGGCGCCGATGGCGACGACCTCGTCAGGGTTGACGCCCTTGTTGGGCTCCTTGCCGCCGGTCATCTCGCGCACCAGGTCGGTCACGGCCGGCATGCGGGTCGAGCCACCGACGAGCACGACGTGGTCGATCTGCTCGAGGGAGATGCCGGCGTCCTTGATGGCGTTGTGGAACGGCGCCTTGCACCGGTCGAGCAGGTCCTGCGTCAGCCGCTGGAACTCCGCCCGCGTCATGGAGACGTCGAGGTGAAGGGGGCCCTCGGCGCCCGCGGTGATGTACGGCAGGTTGATGCTCGTCGCCTGGCTGCTGGACAGCTCGATCTTGGCCTTCTCGGCCGCCTCGCGCAGTCGCTGCATCGCCATCTTGTCCTTGGACAGGTCGATGCCCTGCTGGTTCTGGAACTGCTTGACGAGGTGGTTGACGAGCGCCTCGTCCCAGTCGTCGCCGCCGAGCCGGTTGTCGCCGCTGGTGGCCTTGACCTCGATGACGCCGTCACCGATCTCCAGCAGCGAGACGTCGAAGGTGCCGCCGCCGAGGTCGAACACCAGGATCGTCTGCTCGTGCTCGCCCTTGTCCAGGCCGTACGCCAGCGCGGCGGCGGTGGGCTCGTTGACGATGCGCAGGACGTTGAGGCCCGCGATCTCACCGGCCTCCTTGGTCGCCTGCCGCTCGTGGTCGGAGAAGTACGCCGGGACGGTGATCACCGCGTCGGTGACCGTCTCGCCGAGGTAGGCCTCCGCGTCACGCTTGAGCTTCTGCAGCACGAACGCGCTGATCTGCTGCGGGGTGAACGCCTTGCCGTCGATCTCCTGGCTCCAGTCGGTGCCCATGTGGCGCTTCACCGACCGGATGGTGCGCTCGACGTTGGTGACCGCCTGGCGCTTGGCGATCTCGCCGACGAGCACCTCGCCGTTCTTCGCGAACGCCACGATGCTGGGGGTGGTCCGGGAGCCCTCGGCGTTGGCGATGACGGTGGGTTCGCCGCCTTCGAGGATGCTCACGACGGAGTTGGTGGTGCCGAGGTCGATGCCGACCGCTCGTGCCATGGGTGGTGCTCCCTTGCGCTGTTCGAGGGTTGAGCCTTGTTGGCTCAGGTTGCCTGTCGTGGGGTCCAACTGTCAAGCGGAGTTGAGTGTTCCCGACTCAATCCTGCCAGGAACAGCGGTTACCGATGAGTAGCGTCTGGGTCGACCCGGTGGCGGGGGTTGCCGCCGTACCCCGTTAGGCTCCGCCTGCGCATGGCGCACGCTCGGCAGGGCGCGCTGAGAAGGAGACAAGGTGGACACCCACATCCTCGTCCGGCTCGTCGTCGGGCTCGGCATCATGGGACTCAGCCTGGCCGTCGCCGGTCGCCGGGTGCTCTTCCTCGCCAAGCTCATCACGAGCGGGCAGCCGGCTCCCGGCAGGTTCCGCGACATGCCGCGACGGATCCAGGCGCAGGTCGAGGAGGTCTTCGGCCAGAAGCGACTGCTGAAGTGGACCGTCCCCGGCGTCGCGCACTTCATCACCTTCTGGGCCTTCGTCATCCTGACGCTGACGATCATCGAGGCGGTCGGCGCCCTGTTCGACCTCGACTTCGCGATCCCGGTGATCGGCCGCTGGCGGCTCGTCGGCTTCGCCGAGGACCTGATCGGCACGCTGCTGCTGGTCGCGCTCGCCACGTTCGCCGTCATCCGGCGCCGTCAGGAGCCGAAGAAGATCGAGCGCGCGAGCCGCTTCTACGGCAGCCACACCGGGCCGGCCTGGCTGGTGCTCGGCATGATCTCCCTGGTCGCGATCACCCTGTTCGGCTACCGCGGGCCACAGATCAACACCGGCGTCTTCCCCTACCAGGACCACCAGTGGTGGACGTTCACGTCGAAGCTCGTGGCGCTCGCGCTCGACCCGCTGGGACACACCGCCAACGAGTGGCTCGAGACGTTCTTCGTGCTCGCCCAGATCGCGGTGATCTTCGGCTTCCTGGTCATCGTCGTCTACAGCAAGCACCTGCACATCTTCCTGGCGCCGCTCAACGTCACGCTCAAGCGCGATCCGGGCGGCGTGGCCCTGGGCCCGGCCTTGCCGATGATCAGCCACGGCAAGCCGCTGGACTTCGAGCAGGCCGACCCGGAGACCGACACGTTCGGCGTCGGCAAGGTCGAGGACTTCGGCTGGAAGGCCATGCTCGACATGGCCACCTGCACCGAGTGCGGCCGCTGCCAGAGCCAGTGCCCCGCGTGGAACACGGGGAAGCCGCTCAGCCCGAAGCTCGTGATCATGAACCTGCGCGACCACCTGTTCGCGAAGGCGCCGTACATCCTGTCCAAGGACAGGGAGTCGCTGCTCGCCTCTGCCGACCAGGCCACGTTCGACACCACGCACGCCCACGGTGTGCCGGAGTCCGGCTACGAGCGGGTGCTGGGGTCGAACAAGGAGCAGTACGAGCGCCCCCTGGTCGGTACGGCGGAGCAGCTGGGCGTCATCGACCCCGACGTGCTGTGGTCGTGCACCACCTGCGGCGCGTGCGTCGAGCAGTGCCCGGTCGACATCGAGCACGTCGACCACATCCTCGACATGCGCCGCTACCAGGTGCTCATCGAGAGCGCGTTCCCGAGCGAGGCCGGCGTGATGCTGCGCAACCTCGAGAACAAGGGCAACCCGTGGGGCATGAACAACTCCAGCCGCACGGAGTGGATGGACGGCCTGCCCTTCGAGGTGAAGGTCGTCACCGACCGCATCCCTGACGAGGTGGAGTACCTGTTCTGGGTGGGCTGCGCCGGCGGGCTCGAGGACCGGTCGAAGAAGGTGACCCGGGCCTTCGCCGAGCTCCTGCACACCGCGGGCGTGGAGTTCGCGGTGCTCGGCGCGATGGAGACCTGCACGGGTGACCCCGCCCGACGGCTCGGCAACGAGTTCGTCTTCCAGATGCTCGGCCAGCAGAACGTCGAGGTCCTCAACGGGGTCGGCGCAACGCGGTCCGACGGGGTCAAGATCGTCGCGACCTGCCCGCACTGCTTCAACACCATTTCCAACGAGTACCCGCAGCTCGGCGGCGACTACGAGGTCGTGCACCACACGCAGCTGCTCGGCAAGCTCGTGGAGGAGGGGCACCTGGTGCCCATCACGCCGGTCGACTCCTCGGTGACCTACCACGACCCGTGCTACCTGGGCCGGCACAACAAGGTCTACACGCCGCCGCGCGAGATCCTCGCGGCCATCACGGGCCTGACCACCACCGAGATGCCACGCTGCAAGGAGCGTGGCTTCTGCTGCGGCGCCGGCGGCGCGCGGATGTGGATGGAGGAGAAGATCGGCAAGCGCATCAACGTGGAGCGCACCGAAGAAGCCCTCAACACCGACGCGGACATCATCAGCACCGCCTGCCCGTACTGCATCACGATGCTCTCCGATGCCGTGACCGCGAAGGTGCAGTCGGGGGAGGCACGCGAGGGCATCCAGGTGCTCGACGTGTCGCAGATCCTGGCCCGCTCGCTCAAGGCGCCCGCAGCGGCGGTGGTCGAGGAGGTCAGCGTCTCGATGAGCGCGACGGGGACTGCCGCCGCCAGCGCCCCTGAGGAGCCGACGGCCTGACGTGGCGCTCCGCCGCCGCCGTCCCGAGAAGCTCGACCTGCACGAGCAGGCGGCCCAGCGCATGCGCGCGGGGCTTGAGCCCTTCGAGCCGCTTCCCCCAGACCCACGGCGGATCGACCGCAAGCGGCTGCTGCTCTACGTCTTCGTCGGAGCCGTGCTCGTCGCGGTGTTCCGGGACGGCCTGGGTCGCGGCGCGCCTCCGGTCGAGGGCTCCTGCACCAAGCCGGCCTTCGCGCTCGACCGGGTCGAGGTCGCTCAGTACGGCGTCGTGAAGTGGTCCGTCGCCGGGCCAACGGGGGCGCAGGTGGTCATCACGGCAGACACCCCGTCAGCCGACACCGGCCGGCTGGTCGGTCCGTTGCCGCTGAAGCAGTGCAAGGCCAGCGGCCGCTTCGGCATCCCGCTCGCCGACGGCGACCACGTGCTGCGGGTGTTCCTGCGCCAGGTCGACGGGACGACCACCCTGGTCGGGCAGCAGACCCTGACGGTGAACGTCCCTCGCTAGGGCCTCACGCGGCGAGCTCAGACCTCCGACGACGGCTGTACCGGCGATCGGCCAGCAGAAGCAGCAACGAGCCCAGGAGGACCAAGACCGTCCCAGCCACAGCGATCACGAGCGCCGGCAGCCCAGTGAACGCCAGCAGCCCGCGGCCGACTCCAGCTCCCGCACCGCCACCGTTGGTGCCCTGCGCTGCGGCCGGTTGGCTCGCGCTCTGCTTCACCCCGGTGATGATGACGACTGCCGTGACGTACATGCCCGACACGCTTCCGCGGGCGCCGAGGACGTGGCGGCCCGGCCGCGCTGATGAGGTTGGGCAGTAGCGGTAGCTGAAGCGACCCTGGCTGTCCGCGACGACCGTGCCGATGGGCGTACCGTTGTCGGTGATCGTGATCGGTTCGCCCGGCGTGAACCCGTCGCCTGTGAAGGTCGCGCACTCCCCGTGCCGGATCCGGCTCGGGTCTACCTGACCCGAACCCGAGCTCGGCGGCGGGTACGGCCCAGCGGCCAGCGCTGCCGGTCCGCCCAGAAGAGCGAGGAGGGCGAGCAGGAGGCCGACGACAAGGCGTGCCCGCACGAAGTCCTCCACTCAGACCAGCGGCCGCACAGCCCCTGCACGCTCAACGACGTATACCTATCTTCGGTTTTTCCGCGTGATGTAAACCTCGTTGGACCGACCTGGTTTGCTGGGGCCGGTGAGAAGCGCACTGCGCCACCGGGACTTCCGGTACCTGTTCACCGGCCAGGTCGTGAGCGCCATCGGGGACCAGATCTTCCCGATCGCCGTCACCGTGCAGGTCCTCGACAACGGCGGCTCCGTCGGCGAGCTGGGGCTCGTGCTCGCGGCGCGCATGGCTGCGCTCGTGCTCTTCGCGCTCCTCGGCGGGGTGTGGGCGGACCGGTTGCCACGGGTGCGGGTGCTCATC
>DATLCV010000032.1:0-24167 GCA_035526225.1 Mycobacteriales bacterium | reverse complement strand
GGCGGCGAAGGCCCGGCCGTGGCGCACGGGGCTCGTCACCGGGGCTGGACTCGCGGCCTCCGCGGCGGTGCTGGTGCTGGTCGTGCAGCTCGACCTGCTCGGGGCCGTGACCTGAGGCGCTGCGCTAGAGTCTCGCGCTGTCCGGAGGACGCTCCGGGCGATTAGCTCAGTTGGTTAGAGCGCTCGCCTCACACGCGAGAGGTCACTGGTTCGAGTCCAGTATCGCCCACCAGTAGGACCCAGCAGATCAGCCGTTCGGCCCCCCCCTCCCGGGTCGCGGGAACGTCTGACACCGGTCATGGCCGCTGCCATCAGGCGGGGTGATCAGCGCGCGAAGACCTCGACGGCCTGGTGGAACGTGCCGCGGTTCTGGAAGGGATGTGCCGGCGTCGCGATCGCGCCGGCCGTGATCGGCCGGTTCTCGTCGCAGGTCGGAGTCGCGTCGTCCGGGCACAGGACGGGCTTGTGCCAGGCGGCAGGGTTCGCGCCGTACTGCTTCACCAGACCCGCGACGGCCGAGGAGAAGGCCGCCTGCAGCACCGCCCGGCACCCGGAAGCGGTCCCGCCACCGCAGCTGGTCGCACGCATGCGCGGCCCCGTGCGCAGAGCAGCCTTCAGCACGTCGGCGAGCTGACCGTGCCACCCGTCGAAGAAGCCGGTCTGCACCGCCCGCCGGTCAAGGACGAGGTCCATGCCGCCCTGCAGCAGCGTTACGACGTCCTTGCCCAGCTGCGGGTCGTACACGCGGTGCACCGCCTGGCGCCAGAAGGCGTCGAACGCGAGGACGGCCGCGCTGTCGTCGTACCAGCCCTTGGCGGTGGTGTCGCGGCGGTGCGCGCCTGTCGCGACCCATCTCCGGAGGGAGGTGACCAGCGCTCGCTGGGTGGGGTCCTTCGGCGTTCCCAGCGCGCGCAGCAGGTCCGGCAGGACCTGCACGCCGCGCAGGTCCTGCGTGGAGGCGTTGCCGCTGATGCCGACCACGTCGGAGAGCGTGAGCTTCCGGTGGGCGCGGAAGGCGGCGAGGAGCGGGTCGCGCAGCAGCTGGTCGCGCTGGACCCGGCCGTAGGACCAGACCCCGGGTGCAGCGCGCCAGCCAGGGGCACCCTTGTTGTTCCAGGAGGCGAGGTACCCCTGCTTGGGGTCGATCGAGAACGGGTTGAAGGCGTCGCTGTGGCGGGCGAAGGAGCCGGTGGATGCCTTGAAACCCAGCCAGTCCCATGCACCCGTCCCGCGGATCGGCAGCTCCAGGTCGGTTCCAGGGGCGTGCTGCGGGAACCAGCCGCTCTGCAGCCAGGCGATGTGCTTGTCGTTGACGAAGAACCAGTTCTCGCTGCCCGACACGTGGCGCATCGCCTGGACGAACTGCTGCGGCGTCCGCACGTTCCCCTCCGCCAGAAGCACGAAGGACACGAACGAGCGCAGGCCGCGGCCGTTGACCGCGGTGGAGCGCACGAGCGCGTACGGGCGGCCACCGGCCGTCGCGAAGTCGTGTACGGGACCGTGCACGGACCGCATGGTGCGCAGCGTGACCGTGCTGGGCGGATTCGCGGCCGTGCCGTCGGCAGGCGACATCGGCGTGTGGAGCACCTGGTCGCGGTGGGTGAAGGCGATGCAGCGTCCCTTGTAGAGGTAGTGCTGGCTCTTCGTCGTGGGCGCCTTGCCCGACGGCTCGCAGAGCTGCTCCGCGAACGTGTCGGCGTTGTCGGCGTTCGTCGTCGTGCCGGTCCAGGCGAACGTGCCCGTGTGACCGATCAGGGGGAGCGGGCTCGCCCCCGGGAAGCTCATGCCGCTGACGTGGACGCCGGGTGCGTGCAGCTCGTACTCGACCAGGATCTCGGGGGAGTAGTAGCCGACCTGGGGGCCCATCGCGGCGAGGGCGTGACCGCTGCGGCTGTGCGAGGCAGACACCAGCAGGGCGTTCGACGCGTTGTGCTGGAGGGGGAGCCCGTGTGTCGCGAGGTCCGTCGCCCAGCCGGGCCAGCTCACCGGAAGCGCTGGGATCGCGGGGCTCTCCGTCGACGCGACCGCGTCGCGGGGCTTGATCGACCCGGCATCGAGGCGTACCGCGCTCGAGGTGCCTCGCCGCGGTTGGTCGCTCCGGAACACGCGGTCAGCCGTGAAGGGGGTCCGCGGGTCCTCGAGGTGCCGGAGGTCGTCGTACACGCCCTTGCCCTTGGCGCGTCCCAGCCGCTTCTGCAGCCGGGCGAGCACGTCCGCCTGCAGGTGCTCGGCGTCACCGAAGACGGTGAACTGCGCGATGAGCAGGTAGCCGACTGCCGCGGTGTCGGACAGCGCCCAGTCCGCCGGCAGCGTGCCGAGAGCCAGGTACTCCGCCGGCAGCTTCGTCGGGTCGATCCTCGTCCGCTGGATCCAGGCGTTGATGCCGGCCACGTACTGCTTGATGTCGCCGAGGGCCCTGGCGCCGGCCGCTCCCTCGTCCCTGGGAAGCCGCTCCAGCTCCGCCGTGAGCTCGGCCGGCGACCGGTCGAACTGCCCGAGGGTCGCCCCGTCAGCCGGTACGGCGGACGGGCCGAGGAGCTCGGCCGTGCTGCCCTGGGCGGTCCGCCGCAGGACGTCCATGAGGAACAGGCGGTCCTGCGCGCTGGCGTACCCGGCGGCGAACATCGCGGCGGCACGCGTCTCGCCGTAGATGTGGGGCACGCGGTGAACGGGGTCGCGGACGACCGTGGCGCCCGCGACCGGGGACTCGCTGTCGCCGCTGATCCGCGCGAAGGAGGAGTCCTTGTAGAAGTTCTGCAGGTCGCCACGGGGCTGCGACGTGATCACCCGGTCGTACATCGCCGCCTGGCTCGTGAACGAGTCCGGGACGCTGCCCAGGGCCAGGTTGCCGGCGAGGTCCAGAACGCTCGTGGACTGGCCCTGGCCGTACGCGAGGACCGAGTGGAAGCCGCGGCCGCCTGCCACGAACGCCGGGGGTGCGGCCGACGTGGCCGTCCCGGTGAGGGCTGCGACGGCGGCCAGCGCGGCGAGGGCGAGGAGGGGGCGCTTCACCCGGCTGGTTTCTGTGCGGGAGTCCCCGCACCTGCCGCTGACGCAGCGTGAGCTGCAGCACGGAAGGCGATGGCTGACCCCCACTAGGCTCGGCAGGACCCTCTACCAAGGAGCCCGCACGTGCCTGAGAACCTGCTCGTCGCTGTCCGCGTCGACGCGTCGCAGGCCGGTACGACGGCAGCCGAGGTGCTCGCAGCGGCCGGCGTGAAGGACACCGCCGTGGCGCGGGTCGACGGCGTGCTCCGCGACCTTGCGCAGGTCGTGGCGGAGGGGCAGACGGTCGAGCAGGTGCCGTACGGGTCCGAGGACGGCCGCGCCGTGCTCCGGCACAGCGCCGCCCACGTGCTGGCGCAGGCGGTGCAGGAGCTGTTCCCTGGGACGTTGCTGGGCATCGGACCGCCGATCAAGGACGGCTTCTACTACGACTTCCTCCCCGAGCGGCCCTTCACCCCCGAGGACCTCGAGGTGCTCGAGAAGAAGATGAGCGACATCGTCCGGCAGCGGCAGCGCTTCTCCCGCCGGGTCGTGACGGAGGACGAAGCGCGCAAGGAGCTCGCGCACGAGCGGTTCAAGCTCGAGCTCATCGGGCTCAAGGGCGGAGCCGCCGACGAGGAGTCGGTCGAGGTGGGCGGTGCCGAGCTCACCATCTACGACAACCTGCGCGGGGACGACGTGGCGTGGAGCGACCTCTGTCGCGGTCCGCACCTGCCTACGACGCGGGACATCCCGGCCTTCAGGCTGATGCGCAGCGCTGCGGCGTACTGGCGGGGGAGCGAGAAGAACCCACAGCTGCAGCGGATCTACGGCACCGCGTGGGAGTCGAAGGACGCGCTCAAGGAGCACCTGCGCCTGCTCGAGGAGGCGGAGAAGCGGGACCACCGCCGGCTCGGTGCCGAGCTCGACCTCTTCTCCTTCCCCGACGAGCTCGGCTCGGGGCTCCCGGTGTTCCACCCCAAGGGCGGGGTGCTCAAGCGCGAGATGGAGGACTACGTCCGCCGCCGCCACATCGAGGAGGGCTTCCTGTACGTCGGCACGCCCCACATCACGAAGGAGGGGTTGTTCCACACCTCCGGGCACCTGCCGTACTACGCGGACACCATGTTCCCGCCCATGCAGATGGAGGGGAGCGACTACTACCTCAAGGCCATGAACTGCCCCATGCACAACCTGATCTACCGGTCGCGGGGGCGGTCCTACCGGGAGCTTCCGCTGCGGCTGTTCGAGTTCGGCTCGGTCTACCGGTTCGAGAAGTCGGGCGTGATCCACGGCCTGACCCGCGTGCGCGGGCTGACGATGGACGACTCCCACTCGTACTGCACCCAGGAGCAGGCACCCGACGAGGTCAAGCACCTGCTGGGGTTCATCCTCGGGCTGCTGCGCGACTTCGGGATCAGCGACTTCTACCTCGAGCTGTCCACCCGCGACGACTCCAAGCCGGAGAAGTTCGTGGGCTCGGACGAGGACTGGGCGAAGGCGACCGCCGTCCTCGAGCAGTGTGCGCTCGACAGCGGGCTCGAGCTGGTCCCCGACCCTGGCGGTGCGGCGTTCTACGGCCCGAAGATCTCGGTGCAGGCCAAGGACGCCATCGGCCGGACCTGGCAGATGTCGACGATCCAGTACGACTTCAACCAGCCGAAGGGCTTCGGGCTGGAGTACCAGGCCGCGGACGGCACAAGGCAGCAGCCGGTGATGATCCACTCCGCGAAGTTCGGCTCCATCGAGCGCTTCATCGGTGTGCTCACCGAGCACTACGCCGGCGCGTTCCCGGCCTGGCTCGCGCCCGTTCAGGTCGTCGGCATCCCGGTGCACTCGGACTTCGACGGGTACCTGCTCGACGTGGCCACCAAGCTGAAGGCGCAGGGGATCCGGGTCGAGGTCGACACCTCCGACGACAGGATGCAGAAGAAGATCCGCAACGCGCAGAAGCAGAAGGTGCCCTTCATGCTGATCGCCGGCGCCGAAGACGTGGCAGCGGGGGCGGTCAGCTTCCGCTTCCGCGACGGCACACAGGACAACGGCATCGCCGTCGACGAGGCGGTGGGGCGGATCGTGAGCGCCGTGCGGAACCGCGAGTGAGCGAGCCGCAGGAGGAGCAGCGGGGTGCGGGGCTGCGCGACGCGTTCGCGAGGCTGTGGACGCCGCATCGAATGGCCTACATCAAGGGCGAGGGCAAGGGTCCCGACTGCGCGTTCTGCGAGATCCCGGGTCTCGACGACCGGGAGGGGCTGGTCGTCGCCCGGGGCACCACGAGCTACGCCGTGCTCAACCTCTACCCCTACAACTCCGGCCACCTGATGGTCGTGCCGTACCGGCACGTGGCTGACTACGACGAGCTGTCCGCCGACGAAGCTGCCGAGGTCGCGGCGATGACGCAGCACGCCATCCGGGCCATCCGGCACGCCGCCGCCGCACAGGGCTTCAACGTGGGGATGAACCTCGGGCACGAGGCCGGGGCCGGCATCGCCGCGCACCTCCACCAGCACGTCGTGCCCCGGTGGGGCGGCGACACGAACTTCATGCCGGTCGTCGGGCACACGAAGGTGCTGCCGCAGCTGCTCCCGGAGACCCGCGACCTGCTCGCCCGCGCCTGGTCCGAGGTCTAGGCCTTCTCCGCCTTCGGGACGAGGTGCCCTGGCATCGGCTCGTGACGCAGGTAGCTCCTGGTGAACGACCCGGTGCCGTGCGCCAGGGACCGCAGCTCGGCGGCGTACCGCAGCAGCTCCAGGTCGGGGACCTCGGCCGTCACCAGCGACACGTCGTCGTCGAGCACGTCGTTGCCGGTGACCCGGGCTCGCCGACCGGCGAGGTCTGACATCACCGTCCCGACGTACGAGGACGGCAGCCGGATCTCGATCGCCGAGACCGGCTCGAGCACCTGGACCCCCGCGGCCTGGCAGGCCTCGCGTACGGCGAGTGCGCCCGCCGACTGGAACGCGGCGTCCGAGGAGTCCACGGAGTGCGCCTTGCCGTCGGTGAGCACGGCCTTCACGTCCACGATCGGCCGCCCGTCGAGCCCGCGCTCCATCTGCGCCCTTATCCCCTTCTCCACCGAGGGGATGTAGTTGCCGGGGACGGCTCCACCGACGACCCGCTGCTCGAACACGAGCCCCGACCCGGCGGCGAGCGGCTCGAGGTCCAGGTGGACGACCGCGTACTGGCCGTGCCCCCCGGACTGCTTCACGTGCCGGCCGGTGACCGAGACCGGCGCGGCGAGCGTCTCGCGGAGCGCGACCTTGACCTCCGGCTGCGTCACGGAGACGCCGTACCGGCCCTTGAGACGGTCCACGAGGACCTCGGCGTGGGCGTCTCCGACGCACCACAGCAGGATCTGGCCGGTCTCGGCCTGGCGCTCCAGGCGCACGGTGGGGTCCTCGGCGACCAGCCGCTGGAGCGCGGTGCCGAGCTTGTCCTCGTCGGCCCGCGAGGCGGCCTCGACGGCCACGGCGTGCTGGGGCTCAGGGAGCTCCCACGGCGCGACGAGCAGCGGGTCGTCCTTGTGGGACAGGGTGTCCCCGGTCTCGGCGCTCGCGAGCTTCGCGACCGAGCAGATGTCGCCGGCACGGCACTCCGCCACCGGCCGCATGGCCGCGCCCAGGGGCACTGACAGCGCCCCCACTCGCTCGTCGACGTCGTGGTCGGGATGGCCGCGCTCGACCATGCCGTGCCCGGACACGTGCACGACCTGATCAGGGCGCAAGGTGCCGGAGAAGACGCGCACCAGGGAGATGCGCCCCAGGTAGGAGTCGCTGGTGGTCTTCACCACCTCCGCCACGAGGGGACCATCGGCGTCACACGCGATCGGCGCCGCCGGTGTCCCGTCAGGGCGGGTCACGACGGGGCACGGGTGCTCCAGCGGCGTCGGCAGGGCCTGGGTGAGCAGCTCGAGCAGCTCGTCCGTGCCCAGCAGGGTGAGCGGTGCCGCAGGGAGCACGGGGTAGAACTGCCCGCGGGCGACCGCGACCTCGAGGTCGTGGATGATCACCTTCGTGTCGATGTCCTCGCCGCCTAGGTAGCGGTCGAGAAGCGTCTCGTCCTCGCTCTCGGCGATGACCGCTTCGAGCAGCTCCCCCCGCGCGTTCTCGATGAGCGGCAGGTGCTCCGGGTCCGGGGCGCGCTCGACCCGGTCACCACTGCTCCAGTCGTAGATCCGCTGCGACACCAGGCCGACGAGGCCCGCGACGGACTCGTCATCCCCGTGCATCGGGAGGTACAGCGGGTGGACGCCGTCGCCCAGCAACCGCTGGCACAGCGCAACCGACTCGTCGAAGTCCGCACGCGGCTTGTCGAGCTGGCTCACGACGACGGCCCTCGGCATGCCGACCGCCGCGCACTCCTGCCACAGCTGCACGGTGAGCGCGTCGACGCCATCCACCGCCGAGACGACGAACAGCGCCGCGTCAGAGGCCCGCAGCCCGGCCCGCACCTCGCCGACGAAGTCCGCGGACCCGGGTGTGTCGAGCAGGTTCACCTTGATGCCCGCGTGCTCGAGCGGGGCGAGGGCAAGCCCGACCGACCGCTGCAGGCGCGCCTCGATCTCCTCGTAGTCGCTCACGGTGCTGCCGTCCTCGACCTTGCCTGCCCGGTTGATCGTGCCGGTCCGGGACAGGAGAGCTTCGACGAGCGTGGTCTTGCCGGCCCCGCTGTGCCCCACGACGACGACGTTGCGGACCAGCTCCGCGGCCCTCGGTTCGGGTGCCGGTCCTGCCTGCTTCTGCGCCTTCGCCATCGCTGCCTCCTCGGCCAGGGGTCCCGGGAGGCAGCCTGCCTGCCCGCTGAGCGCAGGACAAGCGGCGGCTATCGTTCCCGGCGTGATCGGCTCCCAGCTGCGCCCCGTCGTCGGTAGGGTCGCGGACCCCCTCGTGAACAGGCTGCTGGCCTGGGGCGTCACGCCCGACGCGGTCACCGCCACGGGCACCTTGGGCGTGGTGGCCGCCGCACTCGCGCTGCTCCCCGGTGGTCACTTCCTCGCCGGCACCCTCGTCATCACGCTGTTCGTGCTCACCGACACCATCGACGGGGCTCTGGCCCGCAAGCGCGGCACCACCAGCGCCTTCGGCGCCTGGCTCGACTCGACATGCGACCGCGTCGCCGACGGTGCCGTCTTCGGGGCCCTCGCCCTCTGGTACGCCGGACGGGGTGACGACGACGTCCTGCTCGCCGTGACGCTCTTCGTGCTCGTCGCGAGCCTGGTGGTGTCGTACGAGAAGGCGCGCGCCGAGGGCCTGGGCATGACCTGCGACGTGGGCATCGCCGAGCGGCCGGAGCGGCTCATCATCGTGCTCGTCGCGACCGGCCTCGTCGGGCTCGGCGTCCCGGACGGGCTGCTCGCGCTGGGGCTGTGGCTGCTCGCGGTGCTGTCACTGGTGACGCTGGTGCAGCGGCTCCGTGAGGTGCACCGGCAGGCCGCCGTGACGTCTGACGCGGCGTGACCAACCCGGTCTCGCGCATCGCGGACGCCCTCACGTCGGGCTCCTTCGCCGGCGCCTGGGCCCTGGTGCGCGGGCTGCCGGAGCCTGTTGCGCGTCGTCTCTTCGACGCCGGTGCCGAGCTCGCCGCGGCGCGCGGCGGCAGGGGGGTCGAACGGCTGCGGACCAACCTGGAGCGCGTGGCGCCGGGTGAGGACCTGACCCGCGTCGCGCTGCGCTCCTACGCCCGCTACTGGTGCGAGGTCTTCCGGCTGCCGCGCACCGACCTCGGCCGCCTGGTGGACCGCACCGTGACCGTGGGGGAGGACGTGATGCGGGCGGCGGTAGCCGCCCCGCAGGGGTGCGTGCTCGCGCTGCCCCACAGCGGCAACTGGGACGCCGCCGGTGCGTGGCTGGCGGGGACCGGGGTGCCGTTCACCACCGTGGCCGAGCGGCTCAAGCCCGAGTCCCTGTACGACCGTTTCGTGGCCTTCCGCGAGTCGCTCGGGATGGAGGTGCTCCCGCTCACGGGTGGGGAGCGCCCGCCGTACGACGTGCTCACCGAGCGCCTGCAGGCGGGCGGGACGCTGTGCCTCATGGCTGACCGGGACCTCACCCCACGGGGGGTCGACGTGGAGTTCTTCGGCGCCACCGCGCGGATGCCCGCCGGCCCCGCCCGCCTGGCGCTCGACAACGGGGCGTCGCTGGTGCCGGCCACCCTCTCCTTCACCCCTGACGGGTGGGAGGTCGCCTTCCACGAGCCTGTGCCGCACACCGACCTCCCGACCATGACCCAGGCGCTGGCCAGCGCCTTCGAGCGAGGGATCGCCGCGCACCCGCAGGACTGGCACATGCTCCAGCGGGTCTGGCTCGACGACCTCGACGCCGACGACCCGCGCAGAGCGCGGCAGCAGTGACGGTCGCCGGATGAGGGTCGGGCTGGTCTGCCCGTACACCTGGGACGTCCCGGGAGGTGTCCAGGCGCACGTGCGCGACCTCGCCGAGTGCCTGATCGAGATGGGGCACCAGGTCTCCGTCCTCGCGCCGGTGGACGAGGCGGACGAGGCTGACCTCCCGGCCTACCTGGTCCCGGCGGGACGCACGGTTCCGGTGCCGTACAACGGGTCCGTGGCGCGGCTGTGCTTCGGCCCCGTGTCGCTCACCAGGACGCGCCGGTGGCTGCGCAAGGGACGGTTCGACGTGCTGCACCTGCACGAGCCGACGGTCCCCTCGCTGTCGATGCTGGCCTGCTTCGCAGCGCGCGGGTCGATGGTGGCGACGTTCCACACCGCCACAGCGCGCAGCAGGGCGCTGCAGGTGTTCGGCACGACGTTGCAGCCGGGGCTGGAGAAGATCACCGGGCGCATCGCGGTCTCGCCGGCCGCCCGGCGTGTCGTCGTGGAGCACCTCGGGCACGACGCGGTCCTCGTGCCGAACGGCGTGTACGTCGACCGGTTCGCGGGAGCGCCGCCGCTCGACGGCCTGCCCGCCGGCCCTCGACTGGTCTTCCTCGGCCGGATCGACGAGCCGCGCAAGGGCCTGTCCGTGCTGCTCGAGGCGCTTCCCGCGATCGCCGCCCGGGTGCCCGACGTCCAGCTGCTCGTCGCGGGGCCTGGTGACGTGGACGACGTGCGGGACGACGTCGACCCGCGGGTGACCGACAGAGTCCACCTGCTCGGCCTCGTCAGCGAGGCGGACAAGCCGCGTGTCTACGCCAGCGGGGATCTCTACGTCGCCCCGAACACCCACGGCGAGAGCTTCGGGATCGTGCTCATCGAGGCCATGGCGACCGGCACGCCCGTCGTCGCGAGTGACCTGCCGGCCTTCCGTCGGGTGCTCGACGACGGTGAGGCCGGCGCGCTGTTCCCGGTCGGCGACGCGGAGGCGCTCGCGGCGTCGGTGGTGGCGCTCCTGCTGGACGGCGAGCGTCGTCGCCAGCTGTCCGTCGCGGCCTCGCGCGTGGTGCAGGCCTACGACTGGCACCACGTCGCCCGGCAGGTCGTGGAGGTCTACGAGACCGTCGCCGCTGCCGCCCCGGTGGAGCTGGACGAGACGGCCGACGAGCCCGACGTGGAGGACTTCGGCCAGGAGGACGACCCCGGACGCGTCTCGGAGGCGCTGCGGCGTTGGCTCGCCGTCGTCCGTGAGCGCGTCGCGCCGTGACAGGAGACGTCGCGCTCGCCGTCGCGATCGTGGTGCTCGTCGCGCTCTACGTGACCTGGACCGCCGGTCGGCTCGATCGGATGCACGCCCGTGTCGACGCCGCGTGGGCCGGGCTCGACGCCCAGCTCGTACGGCGCGCGGCGGCCGCTCGGTCGCTGCTCCCGCACCTGCCGCCGGGTGCGGAGGCTGCGGCCGTCGACGAGCGGGCGATCGCTGCCCTGGCCGCCGGGGAGCACGGGAGGGAGGCCGTCGAGAACGCCCTCACCCGGGCGCTGCGGGCCGCGGTCGGCCGGCTGCCCCGCACCCCGGCGGCCGAGGTCGCCCTCACCGAGCTGGATGCCGCCTCGACCCGCGTCGGTCTCGCCCGCTCCTTCCACAACAGCGCGGTGACCGATACGCGTGCTTTGCGGCGCCGTCGGCTGCCCAGACTGCTGCGTCTTGCTGGCCATCGGGCCATGCCTTCGTTCTTCGACGTCGACGACACGGCGATTCTTCCTCCTTGGTGACCCTGCGCCACTTACCGTTGCCGGTATGAGATCGAAGGCCTTGCTCGTGTCGGTCGCCGCGGCCGTGCTCCTCGCCGGCTGCTCGGGAGGCGGTGCGGTGACGGCCTCGGGAGCTGACGACGGCAGCCCCACGCCGTCGCCGACTCCCTCGCCGACCGCCTCCCCGACGCCACCGGCCTCGGGCAACCCGCTCACGGGCCTGGCCCCGGTGCCCGGCCCGGTCGTCGCCGTGAAGATCGACAACGGCGGGTTGGCACGCCCCTACCACCGCGGCCTGCGTCAGGCGGCCATCGTCTACCAGGAGCTCGTCGAGGGCGGCAGCACGCGCTTCATGGCGATCTTCGAGAGCCCCTCCGCCACGAGCGAGGTGGGGCCGATCCGCAGCGCCCGGGAGTCCGACATCGACATCCTGCGCGCCTTCGGCTCTCCGGCGCTGGCCTTCTCGGGCGCGAACACCGGCGTGCTGGCGATCATCAGGACGGCCGCCCGCAAGGGCTACCTCGAGGACGCGTCGTACAACGCCGTCCCCTCGCTCTACCGGCTCGGTGAGCGCCGCCGGGACGCCCGCAACTTCTTCGCGGCGCCCTCCCGCCTCGGGGCCCGAGTGAAGGGCAGCGAGCCGCGTGACATCGGCTGGCGCTTCGGGCCGCTTGCGCTCGGCGTGAAGACGCTGCGGCTGTCCGTGCCCTTCTCCAACAGCAACAGCATGCAGGCGGTCTACCTCCCGTCCTCGGGCACGTGGAAGCTGAGCCAGGGCGGCCGCGTCGTGCCCGTCGCGCCGGTCAACGTGATCGTCCAGAAGGTGCGCATCAAGGCCAGCCGCTTCTACGACGTGCACCACAACAACACGCCGTACACGATCTCGACCGGGAGCGGTCGGGTGGTCCTGCTGCGCGACGGCCAGCGCTTCGTCGGCACCTGGAAGCGAACCGCGTACGGCGCTACGCGTCTCGTCGACGCGGCCGGCCGCGACCTGCTCCTCAAGCCCGGCCCGACCTGGGTGATGCTGCAGCCGACGACGCAGGGCGTGTCCTACGGCTGATCGTAGGATGGGGGCATGGCTGAGACCGGAACGTCCCTCGTCAAGCGCGGCATGGCAGAGCAGCTCAAGGGCGGCGTCATCATGGACGTCGTCAACGCCACGCAGGCGCGCGTCGCCGAGGACGCCGGCGCCGTAGCCGTCATGGCGCTGGAGCGCGTCCCGGCTGACATCCGCCGCGACGGCGGGGTCTCCCGCATGAGCGACCCGGACATGATCGATGCCATCAAGGCCGAGGTCACGATCCCGGTGATGGCCAAGGCGCGCATCGGCCACTTCGTGGAGGCCCAGGTCCTGCAGGCCATCGGGGTCGACTACATCGACGAGTCCGAGGTGCTCACGCCTGCCGACTACGCCCACCACATCGACAAGAGCGCCTTCACGGTGCCGTTCGTGTGCGGTGCCACCAACCTCGGCGAGGCGTTGCGGCGGATCGCCGAGGGCGCTGCCATGATCCGCTCGAAGGGCGAGGCCGGCACGGGTGACGTGTCCCAGGCCACCACCCACATCCGCACGATCCTCGGCCAGATCAAGCGGCTCACGGTCATGGACTCCAGCGAGCTCTTCGAGGCCGCCAAGGAGCTGCGTGCGCCGATCGACCTCGTGCGCGAGACCGCCGAGCTGGGACGTCTGCCCGTCGTGCTGTTCGTCGCCGGGGGAGTCGCGACACCGGCTGACGCGGCGATGATGATGCAGCTCGGCGCCGACGGCGTCTTCATCGGCTCCGGCATCTTCAAGAGCGGCGACCCCTCCGCCCGCGCCCGCGCGTGCGTCGAGGCAACGGCCTACTTCCAGGACGCGGACCGGATCGCCAAGGTGAGCCGTGGGCTGGGCGAGGCCATGGTCGGCATCGCCGTCGACTCCCTCGGCGCGGGCGACCTGCTCGCCAACCGCGGTTGGTGAGCGGGCCCCGCATCGGGGTCCTCGCGCTGCAGGGCGACGTCCGTGAGCACCAGCGCGCCCTGGTGGCAGCGGGTGCCGTCCCGGTGCCGGTGAAGCGGCCGGAGGAGCTCGACGGCCTCGCGGGCATCGTCCTGCCGGGCGGGGAGTCGACGACGATGGGCCGTCTCATGGGCCTGTTCGGGCTGCTCGAGCCGCTGCAGGCCCTGCTGGCGCAGGGGCTCCCGGCCTTCGGCACCTGCGCAGGCATGATCCTGCTCGCCCGCGAGGTGGTGGACGGCCGCGAGGACCAGGCGCTGCTCGGCGGGCTGGACATCACCGTCCGACGCAACGCGTTCGGGTCCCAGGTCGACTCCTTCGAGCAGGACCTGGCGGTGCAGGGCGTGGGAGACGTGCACGGGGTGTTCATCCGCGCGCCCTGGGTCGAGCGGGTCGGTGCCGCCGTCGAGGTGCTCGCGTGCGTGGGAGAGCACCCCGTGGCCGTCCGGCAGGGGTCACTGCTCGCGACCTCGTTCCACCCGGAGCTGACGGATGACCACCGGCTGCACACGCTGTTCCTGACTAGCATCGTCTCGGAGTGAGTCACAGGGAGTCCGAGTGGGTCACAGGGAGGACGTACGGTGAGCGGGCATTCCAAGTGGGCGACGACCAAGCACAAGAAGGCTGCGATCGACGCCAAGCGCGGCAAGCTCTTCGCCAAGCTGATCAAGACCATCGAGGTCGCGGCCCGCACCGGTGGTGGTGACCCCTCGGGCAACCCCACGCTCGCCGACGCCATCGCCAAGGCCAAGGGCCAGTCCGTGCCCAACGACAACATCGACCGCGCGGTCAAGCGCGGCAGTGGCGAGCTGGGCGAGGGTGTCAACTACGAGGAGATCACCTACGAGGCCTACGGCCCGGGTGGCACCGCCTTCCTCATCGAGTGCCTCACCGACAACCGCAACCGCGCCAACGCCGAGGTCCGCATCGCGATCACCCGCAACGGCGGCAACCCGGCCGACCCGGGGTCGGTGGCCTACCTGTTCAACCGCAAGGGGACGGTCCTGATCGCCAAGGCGGACGGGCTGACGGAGGACGACGTGCTCATGGCCGTCCTCGATGCCGGTGCAGAGGAGGTCAACGACCAGGAGGACGCGTTCGAGGTCGTCTGCGACGCCCCCGACACCCACGCCGTGCGCACCGCGTGCGCCGAAGCCGGTCTCACGGTCGAGTCCGCTGAGGTGATCTGGGCCCCCTCGTTGACGAACCAGCTCGAGGACGACGTGGCGCGCAAGGTCCTCAAGCTGGTCGACGCGCTGGAGGACCTCGATGACGTGCAGAACGTCTACGCCAACTTCGACGTCTCCGACGAGGTCCTCGAGTCCGTCTGATCGTCCGGGTCAGACGAGGCTGACGACCTGCGTGCCGCTCGGGTAGTCGGCGGCGCGCCCGACGCGGAGCCGGTCGACCTGCAGCAGCTCGGCCACGAGCCGCCGGTCCAGGGACAGCAGCGCCTCCACGGCGCGGGGGTCGAACTGCGTCCCGCTGTGGCGCACCACCTCCGCGACGGCCTGGTCCAGCTCGATGCCCCGCCGGTAGGGGCGGTCGCTCGTCATCGCGTCGAGCGAGTCGGCGACCGCGAACAGCCGTGTCGCGAGCGGGATCTCCTCGGCCCGGAGGCCTCGGGGGTAGCCGCGGCCGTCCCAGCGCTCGTGGTGCGTCAGCACGATCTCGCTGACCAGGGGGGAGAAGCCGGCCTGCCCGACGATGCGGTGGCCGATCTCGGGGTGGGTGTCCATGATCGTGCGCTCGTGCTCGTCGAGCGGCCCCGCCTTGCGCAGGATCGCGTCCGGAACCCCGATCTTGCCGACGTCGTGGAGCAGGAACCCGAACGACAGCTGCTCGTCGGCAGCCAGCACCGGGTCGACCTCCGCGAGCAGCGCCTGCGCGAGTGCCGTCACCCGCACCACGTGCCCGCCCGTCCCGCTGTCACGGGCCTCGATGGCCTGGGCCAGCGCCGCGGCCGTGGAGCGGTGGTGGTGCGACAGCGCGTCGTGCGCGGCCTCGAGCGCCGAGGAGGACCGCCGCAGCTCGCGCACGGCGTCCTCCGTGCGCGCGAGGTACTGCTTCTGCGCCTGCCGCAGCAGCGCCGGTGGCACGAGGAAGGCGACGACACCCCACCCCTGCGCGAGGGTCCAGGCCGACCCGAGCAGCGCGCCGAGGAGCCCGTACGCGGTGAAGGAGGGGAGGAGCCACGACAGGTCCTCGCGCAGCACGTCTCGCGGCGGGCGCCCCTGGTCGAGCCCCACGGCGAGCGCCACCAGGCCGTTGTCCACGGCGAAGTACGCCACCCCCGCCACCAGCCCGGCGACGACGAGCCAGGGCAGCGCGGCCCCCGCGGCGGGGGCGGTGATGACGGCGGCAACGCACCCCGACACTGCGAGTGCGCACGGGTTGAACACGTGCTGCTCGAGCCGCCGGGTGCCCGAGCGGACCGTCGTGGTGACACCGGCCAGGAGGGCGGCCAGCAGGGCGGCGCGGGCCTCACCCGCGGCGGCAGCCGCCAGCACCGGTACGGCGGACAGCGAGACGGTGGAGGACCCGTAGACGTCGGCGCCCACGACCTCGGCCAGCACGGCCAGGGCGGGGAACACGAGCAGCGGCCAGGCGGACCCGGCAGGCAGGAGGCCGAGCACGACCGCCGTCGCCGCGACCGCGGCGACACCTGTTCCCACCACCAGTGCGCGCAGCGGTGATGCCATCGGCGTGCCTCCCCCCACGAGTGCAGTCGAGCCTGACAAACGGGCACGGAGAAGTGGCGGCGGCGCGCCGGGGCCTGCCTCCCCGGTTGGGGGCAGCAGCCGTCGTACCCTCCCGAACAGGTGTTCCAGCGGGAGGTGCACAGGTGCGGGTGCTGGGGGTGGACCCCGGGCTGACGCGGTGCGGGCTCGGCGTCGTCGACGGCGTCCCCGGACGCGTCGCCCTGGTGGCGGCGGGTGTGGCCCGCACGCCCGCAGGTGACGAGCTCGGGGCCCGGCTCGTGGCGCTCGAGCGCGAGATCGAGCGCTGGCTGGACCTTCACGAGCCGGACGCGGTCGCTGTCGAGCGCGTCTTCGCCCAGCACAACGTGCGCACCGTCATGGGCACCGCCCAGGCAGGTGCCGTCGCCATCACCTGCGCGGCCCGGCGCGGCATCCCGGTCGCGCTGCACACCCCCAGCGAGGTCAAGGCCTCCGTGACCGGCTCCGGCCGCGCCGACAAGGCGCAGGTCGGGGCGATGGTGGTGCGCATCCTGCGGCTGACCGAGCTGCCGCGCCCCGCCGACGCCGCGGACGCCCTCGCCCTCGCGATCTGCCACGCCTGGCAGGCCCCCATGCGCGCCCGGATGGCCCGGTGATCGCCTCCTTGACGGGTCGGGTCAGCGCCCACACGCCCACCGGGGTCGTCGTCGTCGTGGGGGGAGTGGGCCTCGCCGTGCACACCACGCCTGGCACCCGTGGACGGTTGCGGACGGGGGAGGAGGCCGCGCTCGCCACCTCGCTGGTGGTCCGCGAGGACAGCTTGACGCTCTACGGCTTCGAGACCGACGACGAGCGCGAGCTGTTCGAGCTGCTGCAGACCGCGAGCGGCGTCGGCCCGAAGGTCGCGCAGGCGGTCCTCACGGTGCACACCCCCGACGGTGTGCGGCGCGCACTCGCCACCGAGGACCTCACAGCGCTGACCCTCGTGCCCGGCATCGGGCGCAAGGGCGCTCAGCGCCTGGTGCTCGAGCTCAAGGACAAGGTCGGTCTCGCGGGCTCCGCCCCCGCCGGTACGACGGGTGGCTGGCGCGACACGCTGACCGACGCCCTCACCGGGCTGGGGTGGACCCCGTCGCAGGCGGACGAGGTCGTGGTCGGCCTCGCCGCGGAGCACCCTGGCGCCACGCCGGACGACGTACCCGCCCTCCTGAAGGCGGCTCTTGCGAGGATGGCCAGATGAGCGAGGAGCTGGAGGCGGCGGAGCTGGCGCTGCGCACCGCGCGCCCGGAGGCCGACGAGGCCGAGCGGCTCGTGGAGGCGGCGCTGCGACCGCGTCGGCTCGAGGACTTCGTCGGTCAGGAGCGGGTGCGCGAGCAGCTGTCCCTGGTGCTGCAGAGCGCGCAGCGGCGCGGGCGCCCCCCGGACCACGTGCTGCTTTCTGGCGCGCCGGGCCTGGGCAAGACCTCCCTCGCGATGATCATCGCCGCCGAGCTCGGCGTGCCCATCCGCATCACCAGCGGGCCTGCGCTGGAGCGGGCCGGCGACCTCGCCGCCCTGGTCAGCCAGCTGACCGAGGGTGAGGTGCTGTTCATCGATGAGATCCACCGCATCAGCCGCCCGGCCGAGGAGCTGCTCTACGTCGCGATGGAGGACTTCCGCGTCGACGTGGTCGTCGGCAAGGGACCCGGGTCGACCGCGATCCCGCTCGAGGTGGCGCCGTTCACGCTGGTGGGGGCGACCACCCGCTCCGGCCTGCTGACAGGCCCGCTGCGCGACCGGTTCGGGTTCACCGCGCACATGGAGCCCTACACCACCGAGGAGCTCGAGCGGGTGCTGCACCGCTCCGCCGGGCTGCTCGACGTGCCGCTGGACGGCGAGGGCGCGCGAGAGGTCGCCGGCCGGTCGCGCGGCACGCCGCGGATCGCGAACCGCCTGCTCCGACGGGTGCGCGACTACGCCGAGGTGCGCGCGGACGGACGGGTCACCCTCGACGTGGCCCGCACCGCCCTGGCCGTGTACGACGTGGACGAGCTCGGCCTGGACCGCCTCGACCGGGCGGTGCTCACTGCGCTCGTGCAGCGGTTCAACGGGGGCCCGGTGGGGCTGTCGACGCTGGCTGTCGCGGTGTCCGAGGAGCCGGAGACCGTCGAGGAGGTCGCCGAGCCCTTCCTCGTGCGCAGCGGGCTGGTCGTGCGCACCCCACGCGGCCGCGTCGCCACCCCGGCCGCGTGGCGCCACCTCGGTCTGCGTCCTCCTGGTCCTGTCGACGTGCTGCCGCTGGACCTCGACACGGCCTGAGCCTGCGTAGACTCCCGACCTGTGCAGCGGGGGTCGCGCGCCCGCCGCTGCCCGCCTACGCGCTGCACCCCGCAGTCCGCTCACCGTGACGGGCTGCCCGAGACAGGAGACCGCTCCTCGTGGCACGTCCCGGCCCGTCGTCCCGCGGCCAGCTGCACGTCTGGCGCTACCTCGGATCGCTCCTGGTGATCCTCGTGCTGCTGTACTCAGCCCTCGCCTTCGCGGGCCCCGGCAGCGCCTGGCTCAAGCCCAAGCTGGGGTTGGACCTCCAGGGCGGCGCCCAGGTCATCCTCACGCCGAAGACCGAGAGCGGGAAGAACGCCACCGCCGCTCAGCTGGAGACCGCGGTCGAGATCCTGCGCCAGCGGGTCAACGGGGCAGGTGTCTCCGAGGCCGAGGTCGTCGTCGAGGGCGACCAGATCGTCGTCGCCGTGCCGGGCGGCAACCGCGGCGACATCCAGAACGTCACGCGGGCTGCGCAGCTGCAGTTCCGCCGCGTCATCGCGACCGAGCAGTCGATCCCGCAGGTGCTGCCCACGGCGCCCACGAGCCCGTCACCGGGTGCCGCCGTCTCGGGCTCGCCCGGCGCGAGCGCCAGCCCGTCGGCGAGCAAGCGCGTGGTGACCTCCGGTCTCGCTGCTGCTGCCACCCCCACAGCCACGCCCACGGCGACCCCCACCCCGACCGCGACGGGTGCGCCTGCGTCCGACCTCGTGCAGAGCGGGGCCGTCTACACGCCCCAGGCCTATGCCGCTCTCGACTGCTCCAACAAGAAGGCGCGTGAGGGCGGGGCCCCGGACGCCCCGAGCAAGGAGATCATCGCCTGCGACAAGGACGGGCTGTACAAGTACCACCTCGCGGTGGCCAAGGTGGTCGGCAAGGACGTCAAAGGCGCGAACGTCAGCACCGACCAGCTCGGCACGCAGATCCAGGTGAACCTGCAGTTCAAGGGCGGCGGCCAGGACCGCTGGACCAATCTCACCAAGGAGGCGTTCGGGGCCACGGCGCCGACCAACCAGGTCGCGATCACCCTCGACGGCGTCGTCTACAGCGCCCCCGTCATCCAGAGCGTCATCAACGGCGACGCGCAGATCACGGGCAGCTTCACGCAGAAGGAGGCCGAGGACCTCTCCAACGTCCTGAAGTACGGCGCCCTCCCGCTGACGTTCGTCTCCGGTGACGCCGAGGTCATCTCGGCCACCCTCGGCGACGACCAGTTGCGCTCGGGCCTGCTGGCCGGCGGCATCGGCCTCGCCGCCGTGGTCATCTACTCGCTGCTCTACTACCGGGCGCTGGGCTTCGTCACGATCGCGTCCCTGCTCGTCAGCGGCGCCCTGACGTACAGCCTGATCTGCGTGCTCGGCAAGGAGATCGGCTTCGCCCTGTCGCTGGCGGGCATCGCCGGCTTCATCGTCGCGGTCGGCATCACCGCGGACTCCTTCGTCGTCTACTTCGAGCGGCTCAAGGACGAGATCAAGGAAGGTCGCACACCGCGGTCGGCCGTCGACATCGCGTGGAAGCGCGCGATCAGGACGATCCTCAACGCCGACGCCGTGTCCTTCCTGGCCGCCGTGGTGCTGTACTTCTTCACCGTCGGCGGGGTCCGAGGCTTCGCCTTCACCCTTGGCCTGTCGACCCTGCTCGACCTCGTGGTCGTGACGCTGTTCACCAGGCCGCTGATCTCGTTGCTGGCCCGCTACCGCTGGTTCTCGCGGACCCGCTGGACCGGGTTCTTCGGTCCCGACGGCGGTCAGCCCAACTCCGGCGCGCCTCGCGTCCCCCTCGCGACGACCGGCCAGGAGGCCTGACATGGGGCTCGTCCACCGGCTCTACCACGGCGAGACCGCCTTTCCGCTCATCAAGGAGCGCAAGCGGTTCTACGCCGTGTCGCTGCTGCTCTGCCTGATCGCCCTGCTCAGCCTCGGCTTCCGCGGGCTGAACCTGGGGGTGGAGTTCAAGGGCGGCGCCATCTTCACCGTCAGCGCTCCGTCCGACGTCGACGTCCACGACAGCCGCACCTTTGTGGAGGGCCTCGGCATCGCGGACCCGATCGTGCAGACGGTCAAGACCTCGGGCGGCGACACCAAGCTGCGCATCGAGACCAAGCCGCTGACCGAGGCGGAGACCGACAAGATCGTCACGGCTCTGGCGGATCGCTTCCACGTCGACAAGAACACCGAGATCGACAGCCGCGACGTCGGCGCCTCGTGGGGCAAGCAGGTCACCAACAAGGCCCTCAAGGGGCTCGTGGCGTTCCTCATCGCCGTCGTGCTGTTCATCTCGCTGCGCTTCGAGCCGAAGATGGCCGCCGCGGCGATGATCGCGCTCGTCCACGACCTGCTGCTCGCCGCAGGTGTGTACTCCATCACCTGGTTCGTCGTGACGCCCTCGACGATCATCGCCCTGCTGACGGTCCTCGGGTACTCGCTCTACGACACCATCGTCGTGTTCGACCGCGTCGACGAGAACACCAAGGGGCTCGAGCGCGGCAACAAGTCCACCTACAGCGAGGCGGCCGAGCTCGCGGTCAACCAGACCTTCATGCGGTCGATCAACACCTCGCTGATCGCGCTGCTGCCCGTCTCCGGGCTGCTGTTCGTCGGGGCGCTGCTCCTCGGCGCCGGGACCCTGAAGGACCTCGCCCTCGCGCTGTTCGTCGGCCTTGCCTCGGGTGCCTACTCCAGCCTCTTCCTCGCCACGCCGCTGCTGGCCGACCTCAAGGAGCGCGAGCCGCGGTTCCAGGCCCTGCAGGGCCGGGTCGCGCAGCGCCGCTCCGGTGCCTCCGGCCCGGTGCGCCTCTCGCAGCGCTCGAGCCACGCGGCTCTGGAGGGCGAGACTGGCGAGGCCGCACCGGCGGCGGCGGCCACAGCAACTGCGGTACGACGGCCGTCGTCGTCGCAGAAGCGCAAGCCCAAGGGCGCCCGGCCCACGGGCAAGAAGCGCAAGCGCTGACCGTGCCCGACCCGCTCGCGGCGCTGATCCGGGACGTCCCGGACCACCCGCAGCCCGGCATCGTCTTCAAGGACCTGACCCCGCTGCTGGAGGACGCAGCAGGGCTCAAGGAAGCTGTCGACCGCATCGCCGCCGGCCACGCGGTGGGCTCGGTGGACAAGGTCGTGGGCATCGAGGCCCGCGGCTTCGTGCTCGCCGCGCCCGTGGCCTACGTCCTGGGTGCCGGCGTCGTGCTGGTCCGCAAGCCGGGAAAGCTGCCCCGTGAGGTGCACGAGCGCAGCTACGACCTGGAGTACGGCAGCAACACCCTCGCGGTGCACCAGGACGCGTTCCGCCCCGGGGAGCGGGTCCTCATCGTCGACGACGTGCTGGCGACCGGCGGCACGGCGGCCGCAGCCGTGCACCTCGTGAAGCGCTGTGGCGCCACGACCGTAGGTGTAGAGGTGCTGCTCGAGCTGCCGTTCCTCGACGGCCGGGCCGCCCTGCCCGGTGTGCGGGTCCGCTCGGTGCTCACCGCTTAGACTGGGCCCTCCAGCTGGTGAGGAGGTGCGCGTGAACCCTGAGGCGCCTCCGACAGCCCCGGCCGAGTCACCGGCACCTCCTGGGCCCGCTGATGCTCCTGCCCGGCAGGTCGACCTCGACGACCACGACCGGGCGCGCGACGCTGCCGCGGCACCTGGCGGCGCAGGCCCGCCGACCGGGCGCCGCGTGCGCGCGCGACTCGCTCGGCTGACCGCGCCGCCCAAGGCCGGCAGCACGCCCCCCGTCCTGGAGCCGCTGCTCCGCACCCTCCGCACCAGCCACCCCAAGGCCGACACCAAGGACGTCGTCCGGGCCTACGAGATCGCCGAGCAGATGCACGGCGACCAGCGGCGGCGCAGCGGCGACCTCTACATCACGCACCCGTTGGCGGTCGCGACCATCCTGGCCGAGCTCGGGATGGACACCACGACCCTCACGGCCGCGCTGCTGCACGACACCGTCGAGGACACGCCGTACACCCTCGAGGACGTCCAGGAGGAGTTCGGCGACGACGTCGCGCACCTCGTCGACGGGGTCACGAAGCTCGACAAGATCAAGTACGGCGAGGCCGCCGAGGCCGAGACGATCCGCAAGATGGTCGTTGCCATGGCCCGTGACCCGCGGGTGCTCGTCATCAAGCTCGCCGACCGCCTGCACAACATGCGGACGCTGCGCTACCTGCGACAGGAGAAGCAGGAGCGCATCGCGACCGTCACCCTGGAGATCTTCGCTCCGCTGGCCCACCGGCTCGGCATGAACACGATCAAGTGGGAGCTCGAGGACCTCGCCTTCGCCACGCTCTACCCCAAGAGGTACGACGAGATCGTCCGCCTCGTGGCCGACCGGGCGCCGAGCCGCGACACGCAGCTCGCGGAGCTCGTCGAGGCGGTGAACGAGCACCTCAAGGCCGCGAAGGTGAAGGCGACGGTCAGCGGCCGCCCCAAGCACTACTACTCGATCTACCAGAAGATGATCGTCCGCGGCCGCGACTTCGCCGACATCTACGACCTCGTCGGCATCCGCGTCACCGTCGACTCGGTGCGTGACTGCTATGCCGCACTGGGCACGATCCACGCGCTCTGGTCCCCGGTGCCGGGCCGGTTCAAGGACTACATCGCGCGGCCAAAGTTCAACATGTACCAGTCGCTGCACACCTCCGTGATCGGGCCGCACGGCAAGCCGGTGGAGCTGCAGATCCGCACCCTGGAGATGCACAAGCGGGCCGAGTACGGCATCGCCGCGCACTGGAAGTACAAGGAGGGTGGCGGCCCGGCACCCGGTGGCGACGACATGGCGTGGCTGCGGCAGCTGCTCGACTGGCAGAAGGAGGCCGCCGACCCGGGGGAGTTCCTCGACTCGCTGCGCTTCGACCTGCACAGCGCCGAGGTCTTCGTCTTCACCCCCAAGGGCGACGTCATCTCCTTGCCGGCCGGCGCCACGCCCGTCGACTTCGCCTACGCCGTGCACACCGAGGTCGGCCACCGGTGCATCGGCGCACGGGTGAACGGTCGGCTCGTCCCCCTGGAGTCCCCCCTCGACAACGGCGACGTCGTGGAGGTCTTCACCTCCAAGGCGGAGAGCGCTCACCCCAGCCAGGACTGGCTGCAGTTCGTCAAGAGCCCCCGGGCCCGCAACAAGATCCGGCAGTGGTTCGCCAAGGAGCGGCGCGAGGACGCTGTCGAGAACGGCAAGGACGCCATCGGCCGCGCCATGCGCAAGCACGGCCTGCCGCTGCAGCGCCTGCTCGGCGGCGACGCCCTGCACACCCTGGCCAAGGAGATGCGCCTGGCCGACGTCTCTGCGCTCTACGCCGAGGTCGGCGAGGGCAGGGTGTCCGCGCAGACGGTCGTGCAGCGCGTCATCGCACAGCTCGGCGGTGCGGAGGGGGCAGTTGAGGACCTGGCGGAGACCGCCGTGCCCACGCGCCCGTCACGCAGCCGCCCGGCCGGCGACCCGGGCGTGGTGGTCAAGGGCGTCGACGACCTCTGGGTGAAGCTGGCGAAGTGCTGCACGCCGGTTCCCGGCGACGAGGTCATCGGCTTCGTCACGCGCGGTCGAGGCGTCTCGGTCCACCGCCGCGACTGCCCCAACGCCGGCGAGCTGCTCGGCTCCCCGGAGCGGCTGGTCGAGGTCGAGTGGGCCCGCCCCGCTGCCGGGACGATGTTCCTCGTCAACATCCAGGTCGAGGCCCTCGACCGCACGCGCCTGCTGTCGGACGTCACGCGCGTGCTGTCCGACGCGCACGTCAACATCCTCAGCGCGACCGTCACCACCACCCGTGACCGCGTCGCGGTCTCGAGGTTCTCCTTCGAGATGGCAGACCCGACGCACATGGGCCACCTGCTCAACCAGGTGCGCACCGTCGAGGGCGTGTACGACGCCTATCGCGTCACCTCCTGACCGAGCCCGAGGGCGACCCTTTCCACAGGTGCCGGACGCCGTCCACAGGGGGTGTCGCCGAGCTCAGCGCTGTCCCGCCGCGCGGCGAGGGTCTGTGCGCGCCCGGGGATCGCCGGGCCCCGCCCGCCGCCTGAGGAGTCACCGTGCTCGCACGCCGCAACCCGTCGTACCTCGTCCTCGCGCTGATCGCGCTCGCCTCCTCCGTCGTCGCGCTCAGCCAGCCGGCGCACGCGATCGCGGCGCCGCAGCG
>DATLCV010000017.1:0-10322 GCA_035526225.1 Mycobacteriales bacterium | reverse complement strand
GCGGGCCGGCCTGCCTCCCCCGCAGGCCGGCCCGCAGCCGGGCGGGCGGCGCGCGTCCCCCGCGCTGTCGGACGGCGCTCCTACCGTCCGGTGCGTGGGAACCGCCGTAGGGACAGCGCAACTGGACCAGATGTCCTTCGACGAGCTCGGGTCCCCGCTGCGCGAGACGACGTTCGTGGTCGTCGACCTGGAGACCACCGGCGGCTCGCACCTGGACTGCGCGATCACCGAGATCGGCGCGGTGAAGGTGCGTGGCGGCGAGCCGCTCGGCGAGTTCCAGACACTGGTCAACCCGGTGCAGGCGATCCCGCCGTTCATCGCGGTGCTCACCGGCATCACCGACGCGATGGTGGCCGACGCGCCGCGGGTCGACGCGGCGCTGCCGGCGTTCCTGGAGTTCGCGCGCGGCTGCGTGCTGGTGGCCCACAACGCGCCCTTCGACATGGGCTTCCTGCGCACCAACGCACAGCGGCTCGGGCTGGCCTGGCCCGACTTCCCGGTCCTGGACACCGCCCGGCTCGCGCACCGCGTCGTCACCCGCGACGAGGCGCCGAACTGCAAGCTCTCGACGCTCGCCCGTGTCTTCGGCGCGGGGACCACGCCCGACCACCGGGCGCTGCACGACGCCCGCGCCACCGTCGACGTGCTGCACGGGATCATCGGGCGGCTCGGGAACCTCGGCGTGCACTCCCTCGAGGAGCTGCGCACCTTCACCTCCACCGTCAGCCCTGCCCAGCGCCGCAAGCGACACCTCGCCGACGCGCTCCCGCACGCGCCCGGCGTCTACCTGTTCAAGGACGCGCAAGACCGGGTCCTGTACGTCGGGAAGTCCCGCGACCTCCGCTCGCGCGTCCGCACGTACTTCACAGCCTCGGAGATGCGCACGCGGATGGCCGAGATGGTCGGCATCGCCGAGCGCGTGGACCCGGTGGTGTGCGCCACCGATCTCGAGGCGGAGGTGCGTGAGCTGCGGCTCATCGCCGAGCACCGGCCGAGGTACAACCGGCGCTCGAAGTTCCCCGAGAAGGCCTCCTGGGTGAAGCTGACGGTCGAGGCCTTCCCCCGGCTGTCGCTGGTGCGCAAGGTGCTCGACGACGGCGCCGTCTACCTGGGCCCGTTCGGCTCGGCACGCACCGCCGAGCTCGTGGTCGCCGCCGTGCACGAGGCGATCCCGCTGCGGCAGTGCACGAAGAAGCTGTCGCCGGTGAGGGCGTCCGGCGCGTGCGCGCTCGCCGAGATGGGCCGCTGCGGCGCTCCGTGCCTGGGCCCGGACGGGGGCGAGTCGCCCGAGGCGTACGCCGCGCACGCCGACGCCTTCCGGGCCCTCGTGCGGCACGACCCGTCCCCCGCGGTGCTGCACCTGCAGCAGCGGATCGTCGTTCTCGCCGAGCACGAGCGCTTCGAGGACGCCGCCGCCCAGCGCGACCGGCTCGCCGCGCTGGTCCGCTCGGTGACGACCCTGCAGCGGGTCGTGGCCCTCACCTCGGTGCCCGAGCTGGTCGCCGCGCGGCCCACACCCGAGCTCGGTTGGGAGCTCACCGTGATCCGGCACGGCCGCCTCGCCGCGGCCGGCGTGCTGGCCCGCGGCGCCCCGCCCGGCCCGTTCGTCGACGCGCTGGTCGCCACCGCCGAGACCGTGCTGCCCGGACCGGGACCCCTGCCCGCGGCCACCGCCGAAGAGGTGCGCTGCCTGCTGCGCTGGCTCGAGTCCGACGGCGTGCGCCTGGTGCGGCTCGACGGCACGCTGGCCTCGCCCGCGAGCGGGGCCGGCAGGTGGCGCGCCTGGCTCGGCGACCTGGCTGACGCGCGTGACAGCGTGCGCCCCTTCGACGACCGCCGTCCCCTTCGCCCGGTGGCGCGCCCGGCCCGCGTCAGCGCGTAGTGAGCCGCGGAGTGAGCCGCGTGGTGAGCAGTGACGGGCCCAAGAGCAGCGCCGAGGCCGACTAGGGTCGGCAGACAACTCGTCCGGAGGTGCTCGTGCCGCTCGACCCTGGTCTCGACTGGCTGAAGACGATGCTCAGCGCCGGGCCGTCGCTCAGCTCCGGCACCGTGGAGCAGGCCAGGACGAACCTGCGCGTGGCCACCGTCGACCTGCGCGACCCCTCCACCAAGGCGTCGGTCCGCTCGGTCGAGGACACGACGTACGCGGCGCACGAGGGGCCGCGGCCGGCGCGCGTGTACCGGCCGCACGTCGAGGGCCCGGTGCCCACCGTGATGTTCGCCCACGGCGGCGGCTACGTCCTGGGCGACCTGGACACCCACGACCCCCAGGCCCGGTTCATCTGCGCCGAGGTGGGTGCGGTCGTGGTGAGCATCGACTACCGGCTGGCCCCTGAGCACCCCTTTCCGAGCGGTCACCTCGACGTCGTCGCCGGCCTGCGGCACGTGGCCGCCGCGGTCGGTGAGCTCGGTGGCGACCCGGCGCGTCTCGCCGTGGCCGGTGACAGCGGCGGTGCCAACCTGAGCGCCGGCGCCGCCGTGGTGGCCCGCGACGAGGGCATCGCGCTGGCCGCCCAGCTGCTGCTCTACCCGAGCACCGACTTCACCGAGGAGGCGACGTACCCCAGCCGCGTGGAGAACGCCGAGGGCATGCTGCTGTCGGTGGACGACATGCGGTGGTTCCGCCAGCACTACCTGGCCGACCCGTCCGACGTACGCGCCTCGCTGCTGCACCACCCCGACCTGACCGGTGTCGCGCCTGCGGTCGTCGCGACGGCCGAGTGCGACCCGTTGCGCGACGAGGGCGAGGCCTACGCCGAGGCGCTGCGAGCCGCCGGGGTGCCCGTCGTCGCCCGCCGCTACGACGGGCTGCCGCACGGGTTCTTCGGCCTGGGCCACGTGCACCCCGTCTCGGACAAGGCCAGCCGCGAGGCCTGCGCCGACCTCAAGGAGCTGCTCAGATGATCGACACCCCACGACACCGCTCGCTTCGCTCACGCTTCCGCAGGGACCCCCGATGATCACCGCCATCGTCAACATCAACGCCGCCGTCGACCGGATCCCCGAGGTGGCGCAGGCCATCGCCGACCTGCCGGGCGTGACCGAGGTCTACTCCGTCGCGGGCGACGTCGACCTCGTCGCGATGGTCCGCGTCCGCCGGCACGAGGAGCTGGCCGAGGTCATCGCGGGACGGCTGAACAAGGTCGACGGCATCCTCAGCACCCAGACGCTGATCGCCTTCCAGTCCTACTCACGGCACGACCTCGAGTCGACGTTCTCCCTCGGCATCGAGCCCTGACACCAGGCCGTCCTGCTCGTCGGTGAGGGCACTGCGCAGTCGCGCCGAGACCACCGCGGCCACCAGCGCGGCTGCGACCATGCCGACCACCCACCAGCGGCCCAGGCCGTTGCCGATCAGCACGCCCGACACGGCTGGCGCCAGCACGAAGCAGATCGAGAACATCAGGCCGGACAGCGCGTTGTAGCGCCCGCGCAGCCGGTCGGTCGCGAGCGCGTTCACCATCGGCTGCAGGGTCGGCGCAACCAGCATCTCGCCCACCCCGAACAGCCCGCCGAACACCAGCAGGGCAGTCAGCCGGCTCGTCTCGCTGCCGACCGACACCAGCCCGAGCAGCCCCCAGGACAGCGCCCACAGCACGCCGGTCGCGGCAAGCGCAGTGCTACGGCGACGCCCGCTCAGCAGCCGCAGGAACAGCAGCTGCAGCGACACGATCGTGACCGTGTTGACGACGAACACCAAGCCGATCACCGAGGGGTCGATCCCACCCTCGACGCGCGCGAAGGCCGGCACCCCGGAGTCGAGCGAGGCGTACCCCGCGAGCGCCAGCAGGAGCGACACGACGCAGATCCGCCGCAGCAGCGGGTCGGCCAGCGCCTCCCGGTACGACGGGCGGTTGGCCTTCTCCTCCTCCCGCTCGGGCAGCCTGCCCTCCGGCAGCAGCACCGCGCCGACCACCGCGCACGCGGCGTTGCCCAGGAACAGCGCGATGAACGACCACGCCCGGTCCACGTCGACGACCACGGAGGCGATCAGCGCGCCGGTGCCGATGGCGGCGTTGAGGGCCGTGAAGTTGAGCCCGAACGCCCGTTGCATCTGATCCGGGCCGGTGACGAGCCCGTTGAGCAACGCCGCCCCGGCCGGGAACGACGGCCCCAGGCCGAGGCCCAGCAGGACCATCCCCGGCAGCACCGCGAGCGGTGACGTCGCGAAGGCGATCACCAGGACCGCCGCGGCCTGCAGCAGCTGCGCCGCCGCCAGCACCCGGCGCGGGCCGACCCGGTCCACCAGCGCCCCGCTCACCGGCACGGCCACCAGACCCACGAACCCGGGTACGGCGAGCAGCGCACCCACGGTCGGCAGCGACAGGTGTCGCACCTCGTGCAGGAAGATCAGCGTGTACGGCAGCGTGAGGCCGGCGCCGAAGCGCGCCACGATCACCGTGAAGATGAACCGCCGGGCGGGCGCGGGAAGACGCTCGTGGCCGGCCATCCCTTCACTCAACCGTGCCTCACCGACAGCCGCGACCCGTTTCGCGCTAGACGGGCCGTAGGTCCTGGGAGACGGCGACCCAGCGGCCGAGGGCGACCTCGGCGGCGCCGCTGTCGAGGGCCTCGGTAGCCCGGGCCAGGCCGGCCGCCAGCCGCTCCTGCAGCGACCCCGGCGCCGCCTCGAAGGCGGCCACCGCCGCTGCCGCGTTGAGCAGCACCGCGTCGCGCACCGGGCCGCGGTCGCCCGCCAGCAGCGCGGACACCGCCGCCGCGTTGACCGCCGCGTCCCCGCCGCGCAGGTCCTCCAGCGATGCCCGCGGGATCCCGAGCACGGCGGGGTCGAAGGACTCCTGCGAGACCTGGCCGCCGGTCACCACCCAGACCGTCGAGGTGCCGGTCGTCGTCAGCTCGTCGAGGCCGTCGTCGCCGCGGAACACCAGGGCGTCGGCACCTCGTGCGGCCAGCACGCCGGCCATCACCGGTGCCAGCCGGGCGTCGGAGACACCCACCGCCTGCGCACCGGGGCGGGTCGGGTTGGTGAGGGGGCCGAGCACGTTCATCACGGTCGGGACGCCGAGCTCGCGGCGGGGCACCGCGGCGTGCCGCATGCCCGCGTGGAAGACCGGCGCGAAGCAGAACGCGATGCCGGTCTTGGCGAGGCACTCCCCCACCTGCTGCGGCGGCAGGTCGACGACGACCCCGAGCTCCTCGAGCAGGTCGGCGGAGCCGCAGGCCGACGTGGCGGCGCGGTTGCCGTGCTTGGCCACAGGCACGCCCGCGCCCGCGACGACGAGCGCCGCCATCGTGGAGATGTTCACGGTGTGGGCGCGGTCCCCGCCGGTGCCGCACGTGTCGACGACGCGGCCCGGCACCGACAGCGGCGCCGCGAGGTCGAGCATCACCTCGACGAGGCCCGCGACCTCCTCCGGGGTCTCGCCCTTGGCCCGCAGCGCGATCAGGAAACCGGCCGTCTGCACCGGCGAGGCGTCACCGGTCATGACCTCGCGCATCGCCCAGGCCGTGTCGGCCCGGGTGAGCGACTCGCCGGCGAGCAGCGAGGTGAGCAGCCCCGGCCAGGTCTGGGTCATGCGCGGCTAGACGGCGGCGGAGCGGCGGACCGGGAGCCCGTCCTCGCGCTGCCGGACCAGGCCGGCGACGGCCTCGCACAGGGCGGGCGCGTCGATCGGCAGGTGCAGCACGGCGTCGGCCAGCGACCACGAGGCGAGCCAGGCGTCGTCGGGGCGCGCCACGAGCACGAGCGCGGGCGGGCAGTCGGCAAGCTCGTCCTTGAGCTGCTTGGCGATCCCCAGGCCCCCGGTGGGCCGGGCCTCGCCGTCGAGCACCATCACGTCCACGCCCCCCGCGTCGACCGCCTCCAGCACTGCCCGCACGTCGGCTGCCTCGACGTACTCGACTCGACCGAGGTCCTTCGCGGGACGGCGCCCGACGGCCGTGCGCACGGCGTCGCGCAGCGCCGCGTCGTCGCTGTAGACGAGGACGGTGTGCGTGCGCGTGGTCATGGCCGCCAGCCTACCGAGCGTCATGTCGGGCCTCGAGGCGGTCGAGCCGCCGGTCCTCGCGCGCGGCCTCCCGGTCGCTGGCCCGCATCCACTGGGCCGCCGCGACGAAGATGAACAGCAGCCCGACGAGGTCGCCGCTCGCCCAGATCAGCCCGCCGCCGACCTGCTGCTGGAAGACCGCCTCGCTCCGGCCGATCAGGGGCAGGTAGTGCTCCGGGGCGAGCAGCCCCTCGCCGTTCCCCTCGACGCCCATGATGGCGACGCCGAGGAACGCGTGGAACGGCATCGTCGCGAACAGCAGCAGGATGCGGAACGGGTGCGCCACCCTGCCCGGCACGGGGTCGACCCCGATGATCGGCCAGAAGAACAGGCAGCCGGCGACCACGAAGTGCACGTGCAGCAGGTCGTGCAGCAGCGGGTGCTCGAGCGTCGCGGCGTACCAGCCGCTGAAGTACAGCGCGAACGGCGACCCGATGAAGATCACCCACGGTACGGCGGGAAAGCTGACGACCCGGGCCAGCCGGGAGTGGAGCAGCCCGAGCAGCGCGCCGCGGGGTCGGGCCGGCAGCGTGCGCAACGCGAGCGTGACGGGGGCACCGAGGGCGAGGAAGACCGGAGCAACCATCGCGAGCAGCATGTGCTGGACCATGTGCACGCCGAACAGGCGGGAGTCGTAGGCCTCCAGGCCGCTCAGCAGCGCCACGGCCAGGGTGAGCACCCCCGTGAGGAACGCCGCCACGCGGCCCCAGCCCCACGCGTCGCCGCGCCCCCGCATCCGCCGCACGCCCTCGCCGTACAGCGCGGTGACCAGGAGCAGCGCGAGCGCGGGGAGCAGCGCGGGCCGGGCCTCCGTGAGCACGCTGAGGGG
Source organism: Mycobacteriales bacterium (assembly GCA_035526225.1). Classification (GTDB taxonomy): domain Bacteria; phylum Actinomycetota; class Actinomycetes; order Mycobacteriales; family SCTD01; genus RYN-111. The sequence continues at coordinate 3,485 of DATLCV010000017.1, read as the reverse complement.
CCCGAACGGGGGCAGCCCGGCGGCAGCGGTCAGAGCGGGGGCCATGCGGGCAGCCTACGGAGCCGCGACGCGCCGCGACCCCCGCGTGCACGCCGGGGCCCGACCCTGCCAGAATGCCCGCGTGGCTACTGCTTCTTCCTATGCGGGGACTGCCGAGACGTCCTCGGGGCACGGCACCCTGACGCGGCCGAACATGGTCTCGGTCGGGACGATCGTGTGGTTGTCGTCCGAGCTGATGTTCTTCGCCGGCCTGTTCGCGATGTACTTCACGATCCGGTCCGCGACCGGCGCCGACAACTGGCCGCCGGAGCACGTCGAGCTCAACGTCCCCTACGCCGCCGTCTTCACGACGATCCTCATCCTGTCGTCCTGGACCTGCCAGAACGGCGTCTGGGCGGCCGAGCGCGGTGACGTCTACAAGCTGCGGCTGTGGTTCACCATCAGCCTCGTCATGGGCGCGATCTTCGTGCTGGGCCAGGCCAACGAGTACCGCGTGCAGTACGGCGAGGGCCAGACGATCCACACCGATGGCTACGGCTCCGTGTTCTACCTGACGACCGGGTTCCACGGGCTGCACGTCATCGGCGGGCTGGTGGCCTTCGTGTTCGTGCTGCTGCGCACGACGGTGGGCCGCTTCACGCCGGAGAAGGCCACCAGCGCGATCGTCGTGTCGTACTACTGGCACTTCGTCGACGTGGTCTGGGTCGGCCTGTTCGCGACCATCTACCTGATCAAGTGAGGGACAGCGCCGTGAACAGCATGGGGACCAGCGCCCGCTCCCGGTTCTCCGGGTACGCCGTGGTCGTGCTCGCCCTCGCCCTCCTCGGCGGCCTGTACACCGCCTTCGCCGCCCCGCGGACCAAGGCTGAGGACCCGGCGAACCAGTCGATCGCGGTCAAGGAGGGGCGCCAGCTGTACCTGCAGGGCTGCTCCACCTGCCACGGGCTGAACAACCAGGGCGGCGCGGGGGGTCCGTCCCTCATCGGGGTCGGCGCCTCCGCAGTCGTCTTCCAGGTCGAGTCGGGTCGGATGCCGCTGGCCCGTGGGGCCGCGCAGGCGGAGCGCAAGCCCGCGAAGTACGACCGGACGCAGACCGACCAGCTCGCGGCGTACGTCCAGTCGCTGGGCGGCGGGCCGGAGGTGCCCGCCGGCACGCTCGACGACGGGGAGCTCGCGCTGGGCGGGGACCTGTTCCGCACCAACTGCTCGAGCTGCCACAACTTCGCCGGCGTCGGCGGCGCGCTCACGCGAGCCAAGTACGCCCCGGCGCTGACCGAGGCGAGCGCCCGGGTGATCTACACCGCCATGCAGACCGGCCCCGAGAACATGCCGCGCTTCTCCGACAACACCCTCTCCCCGACGGAGAAGCGGGCGATCACGAAGTACGTCCTGTACACCACGCAGGAGGCCAAGAACCCGGGTGGCGCAGGCCTCGGCCGCTACGGCCCCGTGCCCGAGGGCCTGGTCGTCTTCCTCGTGGGCATGGGCCTGCTCATCCTCACCACGCTGTGGATCGGAGCCCGAGCATGAGTGACTCCATCCGGGATCGCCTGAAGGCGACCGGGGAGGACGCGGAGCCCGCCGCGCCGGTCGCGCACGGGGAGCACCCCGTCGGCGACCCGACCACGAGCACGCACCACAGCTACCACGGCGTGCTCGACGCGCACTCCGCGAAGCGCGCGGAGCTCGCGGTGTCAGGGCTGTTCCTGCTCGCCGTGGTCGGCGTGCTGGGCTTCATCGCGACGTTCGCCTTCTGGCCGTTCGAGTTCGGCGACCGCTACTACGAGTGGTACACCCCGCTCCTGGGCACCACCATGGCGCTCGCGCTGCTCGGTCTCGGCGCCGGCGCGATCCTGTGGGCCAAGACGCTCATGGTCGACGAGGAGACCGTTCAGGAGCGCCACCTGCTGTCCTCCGCCGAGGAGGACAAGGAGGGCGCCGTCGCCATCCTCAAGGAGGGCGCCGCCGACGCGGGCCTGGGCAAGTACCCCCTCCTGCGCCGGTCGTTCCTGCTCGCCAACGGCGCGCTCGGCCTGCTCATCGTGCCGTTCCTGTTCGGCATGGGGCGCTTCCAGTTCAAGGAAGACACCATGGCCAAGACGGGCTGGCGCAAGGGGTCGCGCCTGCTCGACGAGCTGGGTCGCCCGGTGAAGCTCGGCGACCTCGAGGTGGGCGGGGTGAAGTCCGTCTTCCCCGACGTCCACGGCGGGCGCAGGATGGCGGACTCGGCAGCGATCATCATCCGGATGCGCCCAGACGTGCTCAAGACGCGCGACTCCCGCAGGGACTGGGTCGTCGACGGGCACGTCGCCTACTCGGTGATCTGCACCCACCTGGGCTGCCCGGTGAAGCTCTACGAGCAGCAGACGCACCACCTGTTCTGCCCGTGCCACCAGTCGACCTTCGACGCCGCGGACGGCGCGAAGGTGCTCTTCGGCCCCGCTGCCCGCAACCTCCCGCAGCTGGCGATCGCCGTCGACGACGAGGGCTACTTCGTCGCGCAGGGCGACTTCAACGAGCCGGTGGGACCGAGCTACTGGGAGCGCAAGCCCCACTACAAGGACGAGGTGAAGTGATGGCGTCCTTCGGCGAGAAGGCTGCGGGCGGCACCGGCAAGTGGGTCGACGACCGGCTCGGCTCGGCCAACTTCGTCCGCCGCAGCATGAACAAGGTCTTCCCGGACCACTGGTCGTTCATGCTGGGCGAGGTCGCCCTCTACTCGTTCATCATGCTGCTGCTGACCGGCACCTACCTGACGCTGTTCTTCGAGGGCAGCAGCAAGGAAGTGCTGTACGACGGGAGCTACACGCCCCTCAAGGGCATCCCGATGACGGCTGCCTACGCCTCCACGCTGGACCTGAGCTTCGACGTCCGCGGCGGACTCATCATGCGCCAGATGCACCACTGGGCAGCCCTGCTGTTCATGGCGGCGATCGTGGTCCACCTGGCCCGTGTCTTCTTCACCGGCGCCTTCCGCAAGCCCCGTGAGCTGAACTGGGTGATGGGTGTCGGCCTGCTGACCCTGGGCCTCGTCGAGGGCTTCGCCGGCTACTCGCTGCCCGACGACCTGCTGTCGGGCACCGGCCTGCGCATCGCGTACTCCATCGCCCTGTCGATACCCGTCATCGGCACCTGGGCGGCGTTCCTCGTGTTCGGCGGGGAGTACCCCGGCGGGCAGATCATCGAGCGGCTCTACCCCATCCACATCCTGCTCGTGCCGGGCATCATCCTGGCGCTCATCAGCGTGCACATGGGCCTGGTCTGGTACCAGAAGCACACCCAGTTCGCGAGCCCCGGACGCACCGAGGACAACGTGGTCGGCAGCCGCTTCTTCCCGGCCATGGTGACGAAGATGGCCGGCTTCAACATGATGGTCTTCGGCGTGATCGCCCTGCTCGGAGGCCTGGCCCAGATCAACCCGATCTGGCTCTACGGCCCCTACGACCCGTCGCAGGTGTCCGCCGGCTCGCAGCCCGACTGGTACA
>DATLCV010000010.1:0-14633 GCA_035526225.1 Mycobacteriales bacterium | reverse complement strand
GCTGGTGGCTCCCACCGGGTGAATGTTTGCTCTCCCCGTCATCAAGCGTTGATGGCGGAGCATCTGCGGACGTACGTTCGGCCGGGCCCGACAACATCCCGTCGAGCCGCCCGTGGTCCGGAGGATCCGCATGTCGCTCGCTCTCAGAAGAGGCCGGCTCGCCGTCCTCGCCGGTGTGTCCCTGTCCCTGGCTACCGTTGGTCTCACGACCGGTGCCAACGGATCGGCCTTCGGCCCTTCCACGTCACCGTCATTCGACGTCCCGTTCCTAGGGCACTTCGGGGTGGTCGGCAGCAGCGGTGGCGAGTCCGCCGAGCTGCAGAACGCGATGCAGCAGTACGCCCAGGCACGTGGCGTCGTCCCGCCCGGTGCGTACAGCGCCGCCTTCGCGCAGCTGTCCGGCCTCCCCGCAACGGGCTCGAGCACCGAGCTCACGACGCGGCCCTACAACGCCGATGACCTGCGATACCGCGACCCGTACTTCTCCAACTCCCAGGGCGGAGCGGGCCTCGTCGCCGGCCGCATCACCGGGCTCGCCGTCGACGTGGCCCACGGCAAGGTCTACGCCGCCGGCGCCGACGGCGGTGTCTTCCGCGGCACGCTCGGCGCGGCCCCCAACAACTGGACCCCGATCAGTGACGGCCTACCGACCCTGAGCACGGGCGACCTGCAGTACGACGCGGCGACGAACACCCTCTGGTACGCCACAGGAGAGGCCAACACCGGGGGCACCAGCTACACGGGCACCGGCGTCTACCGGCTGACGAGCCCGAGCACCAGCAGCTTCGACGCGAGCGACCGGGTGGGCGGCACCGAGCTGGAGAGCACGACCATCAACAAGCTACGCTTCGACGGCAACGGCAAGGTCTTCGCCGCGACGAGCCGTGGCATCTGGTCGCACACCACGGCCGGCAACGAGGCGTGGGCGATGCGGTTCGCCCCGAACCCCAGCTACCTGACGGGCGGGGCCAACGCGAACGCGGCGAGCGCGCCGTACAAGAACCTGTCGAGCGACCTCGCGATCCAGCCGGGCACGAACGGGCAGCGGATCGTGGCGAACCTCGGCTGGCGCAGCGGCGACACGTACAACGGCTTCTACCGCTCCAACGACGGCGGCACGACGTGGGCGAAGGTGAACCCGACCGGCGCCATCAACCCCAAGGAGATCGGCAACGCCGAGTTCGCCTACTCCGCTGACGGCTCGCGGCTCTACACCGTTGTGGAGTCCACGTTCCTGCTCCAGCGCGGCGTCGCGGGCGGCGGCACCGTCCTCGCCGGTGTGTACGCCAGCAAGAACGGCTCGGTGGACGGTCCGTGGAGCCTGATCGCCGACAGCAAGAAGCTCGCCAGCAGCGGCTCGGCGCTCAAGCAGTCCATCGGCGGCAAGGGCTACGGCCCGGGCGTGCAGGCCTGGTACAACAACTTCATCCAGGTCGACCCGGCCGACGCCGAGCACGTCTGGCTGGGCCTGGAGGAGGTCTACGAGAGCAACAACGGCGGGACCACCTGGACCACGCCTGGGCCGTACTGGAACTTCAGCTTCCCCTGCTGGAACATCGACCCGGCGAAGAACACCTGCTCGCCGACCACGCACTCCGACCAGCACTCCATCGCTGTCGGTGCGGGCAGGGTCTGGATCGGCAACGACGGTGGCGTGTACAGCCGCCCGGTGCGCGGGCAGCTCGACGCGGGCGGCCATGCCAGCGACTGGCGCAACCAGAACACCGGCCTGCGGACGCTGCAGTTCTACTCGGTAGGCATCGGCTCGACGAACGACCACGGCGCCGTGCTCACCGGTGGGCTGCAGGACAACGGCGGTGCGCTCCTGCTCGGCGACGACACGGTCATGGGCTCGCCGTTCGGCGGCGACGGCGGCGACACCATCGTCGACCCGCGCCCCGGCCAGGGCTGCAACATCCTGGGCGAGTACGTGAACCTGTCGCTGGAGCTGACGAACAACTGCGGACGCACCGACGGCACGACGCATGCCATCCGCGACGTGAGCCCCGGTGACGTGGGAGCGCGCTTCATCGCGCCCTTCACCGCCGACAGCGCGAACCCCGACCACTGGCTGGCCGGTGGGCGGTACGTGTGGACCCAGAACCAGGGCTACACGATCCAGGACGGCTCGGCGTGGACGCAGGCGTTCGACACCGGTTCCGGGCACGGCATCACCGCGACGGCGCTGCAGAACGGCATCGGCTGGGTGACGTGGTGCGGGCCGTGCGACAACACCGGGTTCACCCGGGGTGCGGCCACGAACGCGGGCGGCACGTGGCACCAGGTCACGCTGACCGGCCTGCCGAACCGCTACCTGTCCGGCGTGACGATCGACCCGGCAGACGCGACCGGCCGCACCGCCTACATCGCCGTCAACGGCTTCCGGCGCAGCTGGACCGAGGGTCCGGGCTCCGGCAACGGCCACCTGTGGCGCACGACGGACGGCGGCGTCACCTGGACCAACGCCAGCCCGACGCTGCCCGACGTGCCGACGTCGACGTTCGTCATCGACGGCAGCACCTGGTACCTCGGCACCGACCTGGGTGTGCTCACCAGTACCGACAGCGGCGTGACCTGGAACCGCGTGAGCGGCTTCCCCTACGTCACGGTGCTGCAGCTGAAGAAGGGCCCGGACGGCGGCATCTACGCCGCGACGCACGGCCGAGGTCTGTGGCGCGTGAGCGCCTCGTAGCGGGGAGAACTAGTCGGGGGGGAAAGCACGAAGGCCCGGGTCCGAGGACCCGGGCCTTCGTCGTGCCGAGCTCTAGAGCGGTCGGACGTTCGAGGCCTGCGGGCCCTTCTGGCCCTGGGTGATCTCGAACTCGACGGCCTGGTTCTCCTCGAGGCTGCGGTAGCCCTGCGACTCGATCGCGCTGAAGTGGACGAAGACGTCCGCGCCACCGTCGGACGGGGCGATGAAGCCGAAGCCCTTCTCGGCGTTGAACCACTTCACGGTGCCCTGTGCCATTGCTGTACTGCCTTTCGATCTCACGAATCGGGACCGGACGGTCCCTGGCTGCGCGCGACACTTCCGCGGCGCCTGACTCGGGAGGCAGAACGTACGAGGCAATGCTGTGCAACCACTCAGAAGGCTACATGAGCAGGGTCGATCGTGCCCCTGTGGAGCGCCCGGAGTCCCATGAGGGACGCCAGCACGACGCAGGCGCCTCCCCCCGCTGCCACGGCGAAGGCACCCGCGGCGCCGTGTGCGTCCGCCAGCGCGCCGGCCAGCGCGTTGCCGACAGCGGCCCCACCGAAGATCATGGAGCCGTTCCAGGCGAAGGCCTCGGTGACCGTACCGGCAGGGGCGCCGCGCCCCAGGAGCACGGAGTTGGCGGCGCTCCACGGGGCGATGGTCGAGCCCGCGACCGCCAGCAGGAGAGCCAGCACGAGCACCGAGGGCGCGAGCAGCGGCAGTGCCGCGGCGACCCCGACCAGGACCACCAGCACCGGCAGCTGACGGCTCGCGTCCGACCGCAGGCGCAGCCCGCCGTAGACCAGGCCGCCGAGGGCCGACCCCGCGCTCCACACCGCGAGCACCACACCCGCCGCGGCACGGTCACGGCCGTGCTCCTCCACGAAGGCGAGCACCCCGACCTCGATCGCGCCGAAACCGAGCCCGACGCACAGCACGCAGAGCAAACAGGCACGCACGAGCGGCGACACGAGGGGCCCGGCCAGGTGCGTGGGGCGGTCCGGGTGCGGGGTCGTCCGCCGTACGACGGGAACCACCGCCATCAGGAGGGCACCCGCGCTCGCGCACACCGCGGAGGCGGCGAGGGCCGCTGCCGGCGCCCAGACCGCCGCGACGAGGGCCACGAGCAACGGGCCCGTGACGAAGCAGATCTCGACGAGCACCGCCTCCAGCGAGTAGGCGACGGGGAGCAGCGCGGGCTCGAGGACGCGGCCCCAGAGTGCGCGCAAGACGCTGCTCAGCGGCGGCACCGTCACGCCGATGAGGAAGCCGGCCACCACGTCGAAGACCACCGGCGCGTGCCAGTGCGTGAGGGCGATGAGGGCTACGAACGCCATAGGGTGGACAACGGCAGTGCGAACCAGCACGGGTGCCGGGCCCTTGCGATCGGCGGTCCGCGCTCGCAGCGGCGCGCCGACCGCGACAGCCACGGCGTAGCTCGCGGCGACCAGGCCCGCACTGCCGTACGACCCGGTCGCCTCCTTCACCACCAGCAGCAGCGCCAAGCCGGTCATGCCCAGCGACACGCGACCGACGAGCCCGGCCACCACGGCGGTCCGGGCACCAGGAGGCCGCAGCACCTCGCCGTACCTGCGGAAGACCGACACGTGGTGACGCTAACGGCAGATCGCTAGCGTGACCCGCGAGTTCCGTGACAGGAGGCCCGTCATCGCGCGCCCGTGGCTGACCCCCAACCTCAAGGTGCTCTCGGGTGTCTCGCTGACGCAGGACGCCGCGAGCGAGCTGCTCTACCCCGTCATGCCGATCTTCCTCACGGTCACCTTGGGAGCGCCGGCGGCGGTCGTCGGCGCCGTGGAGGGCTTCGCCGAGGGTGTCGCGGCGCTGACGAAGCTGGTGGCCGGCCGGCTCTCGGACCGGATGGCGCGCAAGCCGCTGATCGCCCTAGGGTACGGGCTCGCGGCCGTCGGCAAGCTGCTCGTGGCGGTTGCCACCGCGTGGCCGGTCGTGCTGCTGGGCCGCGGCGTCGACCGCGTGGGCAAGGGCATCCGTGGCGCCCCCAGGGACGCCTTGCTCATGGTCGACGCGGACCCCGCGACACGCGGTCGCGTCTTCGGATTCCACCGCGCCGCGGACACTCTCGGCGCCGTCATCGGCCCAGCACTGGGGCTGCTGCTCTTCTGGGCGCTGGATGAGAGCATCCGCCCGCTGCTGCTCGTCGCGGTCGTCCCGGCAGTGCTGTCGGTGCTGCTCGTCGCGCTGGTGCGCGAGGGGAGCCGGATCGACACGGCACCCGTCGTCGTGAGTCCGCTCCCCCGGCCGGTGAAGCGGCTGGTGCTGGTGCTCGGGCTCTTCTCGCTCGTGAACTTCCCGGACGCGCTGCTCCTGCTGCGCGCCCACGAGCTGGGCCTGTCGACCTACGGGGTCATCGCCGCGTACCTGGTCTACAACGCCGTCTACGCGGGGCTCGCCTTCCCTGCCGGCGCGCTGTCGGACCGCCTCCCGCGCCACCTCGTCTACGCCGTGGGCCTGCTCTTCTTCGCCGTGGGCTACCTCGGGCTCGGGCTCGTCGAGAAGGGCTGGCTCGTCTTCCTCATCCTCCCCCTGTACGGCGGGTTCGCGGCGTTCACCGACGGCGTGGGCAAGGCGTGGGTGGCCTCGGTGGCGCCGAAGGAGCTGCAGGGCTCTGCGCAGGGACTCTTCCAGGGCGTGACCGGTGGGGCGATCCTGGTCGCCGGCGTGTGGGCCGGGCTCGCCTGGGGTGGCGACGGGCGCCTGCCGCTCCTCGTGTCCGGTGCAGTCGGTCTCGTCGCCGCGGCGGTGATCGCCGTACGAGGACAGGCCCTCACGCAGGCGACCTAGGACCGGATCGGCTGGCGGATCCTCACCAGCCGTCTCTAGACTCCCTAGAACACGTTCTAGGGAGTCTCTTCGTGCGCTACGGCATCGTGCTCTTCACGAGCGATCGCGGCATCACGCCGGCAGCGGCGGCCACGGCCGCCGAGGAGCACGGCTTCGACACGTTCTACGTGCCCGAGCACACGCACATCCCGGTCAAGCGGGAGGCGGCGCACCCGGGCACCGGGTCCGCGGAGCTCCCCGACGACCGGTACTCGCGCACCCTGGACCCGTGGGTGTCGCTCGCCACCGCGGCTGCGGTCACCTCGCGCATCCGGCTGGCCACGGCGGTCGCGCTGCCTTACGAGAGCGACGCCATCACCCTGGCCAAGACCATCGCCACCCTGGACCACCTCTCCGGTGGTCGTGTCACCCTCGGTGCGGGCTTCGGCTGGAACACCGACGAGATGGCCGACCACGGCGTGCCCGGCAACCGCCGCAAGGCCGTGCTGCGGGAGTACCTGGAGGCCATGCGGGCCCTGTGGACCCAGGAAGAGGCTTCGTACGACGGGGAGTTCGTGTCGTTCGGTGCCAGCTGGGCCTACCCGAAGCCGGTGCAGGGCCACGTCCCCGTCCTGCTCGGCGCCGGCGGCACCGAGAAGAACTTCGCCTGGCTGGTCGAGCACGCCGATGGCTGGATCACCACTCCGCGCGAGGTCGACATCGACGACCAGGTCGCTCAGCTCCTGCGCACGTGGACAGAGGCCGGCCGTCCCGGCGCTCCCGAGGTCGTGGCGCTGGCTGTCAAGCCTGATCCCGCCCGCATCGCGCACCTCGCGAGCATCGGCGTCACCGAGTGCGCCTTCGGCCTGCCCGACAAGAGCGAGGACGAAGTGGTCGCCTACCTCGGCCGGCTGCGGGCCAAGCTCGACGGCACCGCGCCACCCGCCGCCTGAGACGCAGCAAGGGGGCGCAGCGACCGAGGTCGCCACGCCCCCTTGCTGAGGGGAACTGGTGGGTCAGTAGTAGCGGCGCGTGGTGCCGCCGATGGGGACGAAGTTCAGGACGAGGCCCACCAGCAGCAGGATGAAGCCCAGCGTCGTGGCGAGCGGGATACCGACGATGAGGCCGATGAGAAGCAGGATCAGTCCAAGGACGACCATGACGAGTTCCTTTCGAGGAGTGGGGGCTTCCGGGTCAGATGACCTCGCGGTCGACCACCGTTCGCGTGGTTGCCGGTCCGTCGACGACGCCGCGACGACGCGGCGCGAAGATGACGAGGTCCATGAGCAGACCCAGCGCACCCACGATCATGAGGATGATCCCGACAGCTGTGATGTCGACGCCGTTGACACTCGCGTCCACGGCGAAAGCGAGCACCGCTCCGACCGCGATGAAGAAGATGCCGATACCGATGCCCATTGCTGCGCTCCTTCGTGAGTCGAGCTTTCCTGGCTCCCCTCGATCTACCCGTGCGGTCTGCAGGTAAACGGATCACCACTCTGCGCGACGACGTTTCCCCTTTCAGAACGGGAGGTTCTAGGCGCTGAGCCGGCTACGGAGTGGACGAGGGAGTCGAGGAAGGCGTCGGTGTCGGGCTCTCACCGGCCGAGGAGGATGTCGGTGTGGGTTCCGGTGTCGGGAGGTCCGTGGTGACGGACGTGGGCGTGGGGGAAGCCGGAGCGTCGGTGCCACCAGGACTCGGCGCTGCAGTAGCCGACGCCGTGGCGGTCGCGGTCGTGATCCCCTCGACGAGGCCCGCGTCGACAAGCGTGTTCAGAACCTGGGTCTGCACCTGCTGCACCACGTGCCACAGCTCCTCGGCATCGAGCCCCTCCAGGTCGTCGAGGGCGCCCAGGGCTGTCGCGAGCTCGTCGTACACCTGTTGCGACGGCAGCGCGTTCAGGCTCACCACGAGCTGCATCGCCATGGCAGTGGTCGTGCACCGCAGGCAGTCTGCGTTGGCCGCTACGGCCGCGTTCAGGGGCGCCACCACGTCTGCCTGGCCCACGACCAGGACGACCTGGAAGGCCACCGCGACCGTCGTGCAGGACGTGCAGGACGCCAGCGCGTAGGCCGTGTTCGCGTTGGTCACAGCACTCCCGTCGGTGACGGTGACCAGCGCGTAGGCGACGTCGTAGACCGTCGCGCCGTCCTGGGTCCCGAGCGCCAGTGCCTGGTTGTCACCGGGCCCGGGCGGATCAGGCACCCGGAAGGGAAAGGCCGTAGCCGCGACCGGCTCTGCTCCGCTACCGGTGGCGAGGAGCGCCTGGGCTCCGTCAGGTCCGGGCAGCAGCAGCAGCGTCGGCGCGTCCGGCTCGCGAGGGATCAGCGCCGGGGCAAGGACCTGGGGCCGCGCGCTGCCGCTGCCCTGCGCGGCGACCGATGCCAGGGCGCCGCGCTCGTCCGCCTGGACGGCGCGGTACTGCCCGTTTGGCCACCACATGCCCACGACCAGCAGCAGCGCGACGAGCGCGGCGAGGACGACGGCCGCGCGGGTCCGGGGGCGGTCCGCGGTCGTAGCCCACACACGGCCAGCAACCTGGCGCACGAGCCGCACCGTCATGAACGCCACAGCGGCCACCGGTAGCACGAGAGCGAGCAGCTTGACCGCGGCCGCGCCTGCCGTGACCGGGTCCCACGTCGTGAGACGTGCCACCTGCACCCGCCCACCCGCCCATGCGGTGGCGACCAGGCGCGGGAAGAGGAGGACACCGGTGAGGACCATGGCGGCGAGGAGCGGGACGACGACGAGGGTCCAGGCGGTCACCGTCCACCGCGCGCCACGTCGGAGCGGGGAGGGTTCGCTCCAGTGCCAGGGCAACAGGCGCCGCAGTGTCGGCCCGAGGTGATGGAACAGGTCTGGGACGCCCGTGATGTCGGCGAGCAGGTGATATCCGTCGGCGCGCACGAAGGGCCCGAGCTGCCGGAGCATCTGCAGCAGCTGCGTGGCGACGCCCAGCAGGAGGGCGTCCTCACGGGTCGCGAGCCAGGCCAGGAACACGGCGTCGGCGACAAGCACGTTGAAGTACAGCCCGCCGAGGTCCACCCGCAGCCTTCCCCAGCGCGAGAGGCGGTAGGAGTCGTCCACGTCGGTGTAGAACGCCGGCCACACGAGGTAGAGACCCGCCCCCATCGCACCCGGGGTGGCCCCGCCGTAGCGGCAGGCCGCAGCGTGGCCGAGCTCGTGGAACCCCGCCGAGAAGACGGTCACGAGGAAGACGCCGAGCAGCAGCTCGGGCTCGAAGAACGCCTGGCGCGTCGCGGAGGCCAGCCCCTTCTCCGCCAGCACGAACCAGCAGACAGCAAGGAACGCCACGAGCGCCGGGACCACCAGATAGGCCGCGAACAGCTTCGCGAACGGGGCCGTGATCCTGCGGGTCAGCGCAGGGTCCGTGATGACGAACCGCAGCCGCAGGCCGAGCAGCGGCTGCGCCTTGCGCACCGAATCCGCTTCGGGACCTTCCAGCAGGCCAAGCGGACGCAGGCGCTCCAGCAGGTGGGCCACGTCCTCGGACGAGGCCGTCTTGCCGATGGCCTCCGACAGCGGCGCAGCGAGCTCCTCCGGCCCCCTGCGCCCGTCAAGGAGCTCGAGCAGCGCGTAGAGCACGGGGGTCAGCTGCACGGTCTGCCCGTCGCGGCGGCGAGCCAGCGCCTGAGGCCGGCGGTAGCCGGACCCCGGCATGGGCCCGAGCAGCTCCACCCCCGGCGCCCGCGAAGGGGCGACGAGAGCGGAGGTCACTACTGGTTGACCGTCGAGGTCTGGTCGGCCGTGGCGTCTGCGGTCGCCCCGTCGATGTCCTGCGTGATGATCGCCGTCTGGTCCGCGACGGCCGTGGCTGAGGAGTCGATCGACCCGATGTTGGCCGCGACCGCCGCGTCGATCGGCGCGGCGATGTTCGCGTTGGCGGCTATCGCGCCGGCGATCGGGGCAGCGATGTCGGCGTCGGCGTCGATGTTCACGTCGACGTTGAGCAGGTCGCCGTCGAGAGCGCTGCCCACCGTGGACGTCGGCGCTGTCGTGGTGCCCTCGACCGGTGCGACGTCGCCCTGGTCGACCGTCGCGTCCTGCGGGGCGTTCGCGAGCGCCTCGCCGCTCAGGTGCTGGTCGATGAGGGTCTGCTGCTGCGCAAGCGCGGTGGCGTCTGAGCCGAAGGAGAGCACGTTCGCCGAGGCGGCCGCGTCGATCGGTGCGGCGATGTTGAGGTTCGCGGCCACGGCGAGGTCGACCGGCGCGGCGAGGTCAAGGGCGAGGTCGACGTCGGCGTTGAGGTCGAGCAAGGAGAGGACCTCCTTGGTCGGCAGGGGGGTCGCTGCCTCGGCGGCGAGGTCCTCGGCGGTCAGGCGCTGGTCGGTCATGGGTCCCACCTTCGGCGCTGGCGCCCCCGAGCGGGGCGGTCTGCCTGCTCCCTACCGAACGCCCATGTGCCACAAACCGGAGGTAACGAAGACATCTCTACGCGTCACGTGGGGGTCTGCCGCCTCGTCGCGGGTTGCAGCCCGGGGAGGTGGGTATCACCCGGCCGCCCGGGCGGATGCCGCCCCCGACGCCGGAGGATTCCAGTGGCCAGGAGAACAGTCATCGAGCAGCAGGGCGGCGCGGACTACCCAGGGGACGACCGCGGGCCCCTCGTGGCGGTCGTCGCGGGCCTGATCGTCGCCGCGCTCGTGATCGTGCTCGTCGTGCTCTTCTCGCGCAACGATGACGACGGCTCGTCCTCGGACGACAACGGCACGACGGGCGGAGGGGGCACGTCGCAGTCGAGCGAGCCCAGCTCCGAGCCGTCGTCGTCAGACCCGAGCTCGGACGTGACCCCCTCCCCCTGACGGGACTCATTCCCGCGCACCCGCGGCGGCTACGCTCCTCGCACCCACTGGTGCTGCTGGTGCTCAGCACAGCGAGCCGGACCCCGTCGCGAAGGTTGAGCGCATGCGCACGAAGATCGCGGGACTCGTCGCCCTGACCCTGCTCGGCGCCGCCGGTTGCGGCGACGACGACAAGGCGACGCCGTCGGCCAAGCTCGCCGGTTCGATCACGGTCGCCGCCGCAGGCGGTGAGGGCGAGATCAAGGCGTTGCAGAGCGTGGCCGACGCCTTCGAGGTGGCCAACCCCGGCACGACAGTGACCCTGGACACCGTCGAGGGTGCCGGCGACCTCATCGGGAAGCTCACGACCGCGTTCGCTGCCCAGAGCGCGCCTGACGTGTTCGTCATGAACTACCGCCGTCTCGGCGGCTTCGCCGCGAAGGGCGTCATCGAGCCCGTCCCGTCCGGCGGCACAGAGGGGATGTACGACGCGCCGCTGGAGGCCTTCACCTTCGACGGCAAGCTGCTGTGCAGGCCGTCCAACGCCTCCAGCATGGTCGTCTACTACAACACCAAGCTGTTCACGCAGGCCGGTGTCGACGTGCCGAAGAGCGACTGGACCTGGGACGACCTGAAGGCGACCGCCACTGAGCTGCGAGGCAAGGGGGTGTCGTCGATCGGCTTCGAGACCGCGCTGATCCGCCTGGCACCGTTCGTGTGGAGCAACGGCGGCGAGATCGTCGACGACGCGGACAAGCCCACGACCGTCGACCTGTCCTCGCCCGAGGCCAAGGAGGCCGTCCAGCTGTTGCTCGACCTGCAGAAGACCGGGATGTCGGCCACCGACCGCGCCGCGCAGGACCCCGAGGAGGCGTTCTCCGCGGGCAAGGTCGCGATGTACCTCGACAGCCGGCGGGCCGTTCCCGGGTTCCGGAAGACGGCCGGGTTGTCCTTCGACGTGGCTCCGGTGCCGACGAAGAAGGAGGACGTCTCCGTGCTGCACTCCGACGGCTATTGCGTCACCAAGGCCGGCAAGAACAGGGCACTCGCGCAGGCGTTCGCGGCGTTCGCGACCAGCGGCGCCGGTGCGAACGTGCTCGCCAAGTCCGGCCGCACGGTGCCGGTGAAGAAGTCCGTCGCGCAGAGCGCCGACTTCCTCGGGACCGAGGCACCCAAGAGCTCGCAGGTCTGGCTCGACCAGATCGACGGTGTCCGGCCACTGCCTCATACCCCGACCTGGAACGAGGCCGAGGGTGTGACCGAGGAGATCCTCAGCCAGCTGTTCGCCGGCAAGACCACCCTCGACAAGGCGATCGCCGACATCGCAGCCCAGACCAAGGTGGAGCTGGCCAAGGCCTGACCCACAGGTCGGTCATAGGGCAGCCGCTCCCAGCACCCCCGTGACGATGTAGAAGACGAACGGCGGCAGGTCGCGGAACCGCAGCAGCGCAGCCACGAGCAGCGCCGTCGCGGCGAGCACGAACCAGCCGGTCCAGCTCGGGAGCTCGGTGCCGAGCAGGGCGACGCCGGTGACGGCCAGGGCCGCGAGCGTGCCCCAGCAGAAGATCACGAAGTGCCAGCCGGGCAGCCGCCCCTCGAGGAAGTCGTCGATCGCCACCGCGCGCTGGCGACAGTGCTCGACCCACGGGAGCGATGCCAGCACGGCTGCGACGCCGGCGACCGTGACCGCGGCTCCGGACGCCCCGTGGAGCTGCAGCCCGAGGCAGAGCAGCCCCACCGCGCTCACGACCGCGCCGGCGGCGAAGGGCAGCTGGCCCCAGCGCCAGGACCGCGCGTGCCGCTCGAGGTACGCGCGGCGGTCGGCGCGGTCGGAGATGCCGAACACGAACGACGCCGGCGCGAAGGCGACCCCGACGAAGGCGGCGGCGCCCGCAAGCAGCACCCATCCCGCCGTACGCGTCACAGGGGGATTCAACCCCACTCGGACGCCTTGCTCAGGAGGCCACCGGGACGTCGCTGACGGCGATCTGCGCGTGCGCCGCCTCGAAGAACGCGAGGTTGACCTTCGCCCGCCAGAGCGCGCCCTTCACGATGCGAGGTCCCCAGGCGGGGATCTGCGCGATCGTCGGGGCGATCACCTTCTCGACCCAGTCCTTGCCGTGCACCGGGTCCACGTCGGCGTGCTCGGTGTAGAACGGGTACGCCGCCGGCGGGGCACCGAGGCGGTCGAAGGCCTGCAGCACCTTGCGGCAGCGCGGCCCGGCCTGCAGCTCGGTGAGGCCGAGCGCGCCGATCATCTCGGGTTGCAACCACCGGTTGGTGGCGAGCAGGCCGTTGAGCGCAGCCCGCTCGAGCGCCTCGACCGGCAGGGACTCGCGCGCGATGGCGGGGAGGTCGAGGGCCGCCACCAGCTGGTCGTGGAGCCGGGTGTGCACCGCTTCGAGGTCACCGTTGCCCATCTCGTCCCAGTAGTTCTTGCCGAGCTCGACCTTGGCGCTGCCCGACAGCCCCACCTGGCAGAGCGCGACGAGGTCGTCGAAGCCCCCGTCGGGACCGCCCTCCAGCGCCAGGAAGTCCACCACCTGCTCCCAGGTGGCCTGGTCGGCCAGCCAGTGGTACGCCGTGGGGAGCCGCTCGTCGACGGCCACACCGCGGATCCACGCGACTGCCTCGTCGACGGCGGTCGCGTCGCCCTCCTGGGGCACGCTTTGCCAGAGCGCCTCGAGCTCGAGCAGCCACTCGCCTTCGAGCGCGGCCTTGCGCCTGGCCACGAACGGGTCGTTCTGGAAGCGCGCCACGTCGCCCAGCTCGTCCAAGGGCGCGAGGTGGAGGTCGTAGATCTCGAGCAGGCTCAGGAACCTGTCCCGTCGTTCCACCGTGCTGCTCACTGGTCCTCCGAGGCCGCCGAGCGTCGTCGCCCACTTCCTTCCCTGAAGTGCGGGTTCCACTCCGCCGCGCTAGGTGCCGAACGCCAGTGGGGCGGGTGGGACTCGAACCCACGACCGAGGGATTATGAGGCCTCAGCCTCTGAACGCTGTGCCACTTCGCCTGTGCTGCAAGGGATTCCGGAGCGAAACCGTAGTAGTCCCTTCCTGTAGAGAGGTCCCACCATGAATGACGCTACGACCATCCCGCCGATGCCCGAGACGACGTGCCCGAGGTGGTGCACGCGTGACCACGCCGCAGACTGGGCGCGATCGACTCAGGACATCGGCAGGGACTACGCCATCCCGATGGCGGACGGCACGGTCTCCCACGGCACGATCACCGTGGAAGGCGTGCTGCGACTCTGGGAGCCCTGGCACACCCGGACGCTGCTCGAGAGCGAGCGGTACGACCTGATCGTGGTGGACGAGGACGGGCCGGCTCTGATGCTCGGCGACGAGGTTGTAACCGCCGCTCAGGTCCGCGACCTCGCCCGGGCGCTGCTCGAGGCCGTAGAGGCGTTCGAGGCCCTGTGAACGGGTTCGAGGACGAGCACGGCGCACTCCTACGCCAGACGCGCCTCGACGAGCTGGTCGCCATCGTGACCGACCTCGCGGAGCGCGAGCGGGAGCACCCGGGCACCGTGCCGGACTTGCTCACCGAAGCGCTGTTCTCCACGGTGCGCTCGTGGATCAAGCTCGTGCCCTAAGCACTCAGCACCGACAAGATGCCGCGCCCCGGCCCCGAGCGAGGAGGTCGGGGCGCTGTCGTGCTTGGTGCCAGTGTGCGCGCGGCGGGTGTCCTCTCGGGGCACCCATGTGAGCCGGCGTTCTTCGATGGTGCAGATGACACGCGACGGAATTAGCCTCGCCACACCCCGCCACGACTAGCGTTGCCAGCGTGTCTCGTGTCGCCAACGCACTCTCCAGGGCAGGAGCGGGGATCACCCGGAAGCTGGAGTCGCTGCCCTTCGGTCCGTGGACGCTCTCAGAGGACGAATGGTCTCGGGTCTGGAAGGACGGCGTCACGCTTCGGTTCTTCTTGGGCACCCTGGTCTTGGGGCTGGGCGGGGTGGTGTCGTTGCTCTCGCTCGACCTTGGAACGGCCGCGCTCGGGTTGCTGCTACTGGTCGGTGCAGCTGGCTTTTGGCGACTCACGACGAATGAGGTACAGAAGGACATCGAGTGGGAGAACGAGCAGGACTGAGATGCGGGGACGGTTAGGCCCGCTCGATGGCTAAGCGCCGCTACATGCTGTCCACGACCTGGCTGCGCGCCGCCTTCACTGAAAGCGCGACAGCACAGGGTCTGGCCTCGCGAGGGCCGGTGCGTGTCCGTGTCCAGGAGCGCACCGACCCCCGCGAGAGATCAGGCGACCGCCGGTGCCTTGCGGGCCTTGTTGGCACCCGCGGCCTTGGCCTTCGCGGGCCCCTCGACGACCAGTCCGGCTG
>DATLCV010000124.1:0-20484 GCA_035526225.1 Mycobacteriales bacterium | reverse complement strand
AGAGCGAGGGGCAGGTTGCCCACGTGTTACTCACCCGTTCGCCGCTCGAGTACCCCGAAGGGCCTTTCCGCTCGACTTGCATGTGTTAAGCACGCCGCCAGCGTTCGTCCTGAGCCAGGATCAAACTCTCCGTTAATGTTCATGAGAGTCGCTGCCGCCTGGCGAGGCGGACAGCTGTTGTTCCTGGCGAGCAGAACTCACTGACAATTACTTGTCCGTAAATCTGTTCACCAAAGGAATCCTCCGCCGTGGCGCAGTCGACCTCGTGTGAGGCGCCTGCGAACCCCACGACTCGGGGTAAAAATTGGCACTGACTTTTGGCACGCTGTTGAGTTCTCAAGGATCGAACGCTCACCGGGCTCAGTCTCTCGACCGTCCTCGGGGCAACTCGCCTAATCTAGCCGCTCCCGCTCTCCAGTGTCAAACCGGGGAAGCGGCACCTCAGGGGGCATGGCGAACCAGCCTGGTCCTTCGACGTGGCCCGCGGACCGTGCTCCAGCGAGACCAGTTGAACGGTCTCGGCGGTGTCCGGTGCTCCGGGGGCGAGTGAGAACTTAGGAGACGCGTGGCGCCGGCGTCAAATGAACAGGGACGCGACGAGGGTCACGGGCACCCACGGCGTGTCGAACTGGACGAAGCGCCACCTCGTGCCCGTCATGACGGGCCCTCAGCGCCGCGGTCAGCGAGCACCACGGCGCGCTTGCCCTTGCGCAGCACGAGGTACCGGCCGTGCAGCCAGTCCGCCGCTGCCGGCACGGCTGCCTCGTCGGTCATCCTGGTGTTGTTCAGGTAGGCACCGCCCTCGCGGACGGCCCGCCGTACGTCGGACTTGGACAGGGCCAGACCCTCCGCCAGCAGGTCCACCAGCAGCGGCTCCGCGGCCGCCACGCGGACGGACGGCGCCTCAGCGAGTGCGGCTGCCAGCGTGGGCGCGTCCAGCTCACGGAGGTCCCCACCCCCGAACAAGGCGGCGGACGCGGCCCGGACGCGCCGTACCTCCTCGGGACCGTGCACGAGCGCGACGACCTCGTCGGCGAGCCGGCGCTGGGACGCGCGGGCGGAGGGCTGGTCGCGCGTCAGCGCGTCCAGCTGCTCGACCTCCTCGCGCCCGACGAAGGTGAGCAGGCGCAGGTAGGTGCCGGCGTCGCGGTCGTCGACGTTGAGCAGGAACTGCCACAGGGCGTACGGCGAGGTCATGGCCGGGTCGATCCAGGCGTTGCCACCTCCGGTGCTCTTGCCGAGCTTCTGGCCGGAGGAGTCCGTGATCAGCGGGTAGGTGAGCGCGTGCCCGTGGGCACCGTCGACCCTGCGCATGAAGTCGAGCCCTGCCGTGATGTTGCCCCACTGGTCGGTGCCGCCGACCTGCAGCGTGCAGCCGTAGCGGCGGTGCAGCTCGAGGAAGTCGAGCGACTGCAGCAGCTGGTAGCTGAACTCGGTGAAGGACAGGCCGCCGCTCTCCAGCCGCGCAGCGACGGACTCCCGGGCCAGCATCTGGTTGACCGGGAAGTGCTTCCCGACGTCGCGCAGGAAGTCGATGACGGTCATCGGCGCGGTCCACTCGAGGTTGTCGGCGTACACGGCGCCAGGCGCCTCGTCGCCGAAGTCCAGGAAGCGCTCCATCTGGGCGCGGAGGAGCGTGACCCGATGGGCGATGACGTCGGCGCCCAGCAGCGACCGCTCCGCGCTGCGACCGCTGGGGTCGCCGATGAAGCCGGTCGCCCCGCCGGCCAGCGCGATGGGCCGGTGCCCGGCGAGCTGGAAGCGGCGCAGGGCGAGCAGCGGGACCAGGCTGCCCAGGTGCAGCGAGTCGGCGGTCGGGTCGAAGCCGCAGTAGACGGTCACAGGCGCCGCTGCGAGGTCGCGGGCCAGCGCGTCGCGGTCGGTGCTCAGGGCGAGCAGCCCGCGCCACTCCAGGTCCTCGAGTACGTCGGGGACGGGTGCGACGGTGGGCAGCTGGGACGGGTCAGGCGCGGTCACGCCACGCATCCTCCCGTACGGCGGCCATCGGGTTCTCGGTCAGCCCGAGGTCGAGAGCGCCACCGCGTCGAGCACGGTTCCTGAGCGGTCGTCGTACCTGCCGCGGGCCACCTCGACGACGGCGCGGGCCGAGGCACCGGGGTCATCCCAGTCGGTGACGTCGTCCCAGACCGGCATGGACTCCGTCATCCCGGTCCGGACCAGGCCAGGCAGCAGGTCGACGACGACGACGCCGGTGCCGGCCAGCGGCTGGGCCAGCGACTCGGTGAGCACTGACAGGGCCCGCTTGGACAGCAGGTAGCCGGTGTAGGTGCCGGTGCGCGTCGCCGCCCGTCCCCGACTGGTCACGTTGACGACGTGCCCGTGACCACGCTGGATCATGGGCGGGAGCAGGGCTCGCGTCAGGAGCAAGGGACCGCGCAGGTTGTTGTGCAGCACGCGCCACAGCTCCTCCGCATCCGCCTCCCAGAACGGCTGCTGCTCGTGCTCGATGACACCAGCGTTGTTCACCAGCAGGTCAACGGTGCCCAGGTGCTGCTCTGCGTGCAGGACCACCCGTTCGACCGCGCCGGGATCGCTCACGTCGACAGCGGCCGGCAGTGCCTTGACGCCGTACCTGGCGGCGAGCTCCTCCGCGAGGGCGCGGACCTCGCTGCCGGTGCGCGCGAGGAGGGCGAGGGACATGCCCTCGGACGCGAGCGCAGAGGCGATCTCGCGGCCAATGCCGCGTCCGGCGCCGGAGACGACGCCCACACGACCGGTGAGGGTGGCGGTCACGTGCGCACCCTACGGACGGCCGGGCGGTAGGCGGACACCGTGGGGTCCGCCTCGAGCCAGAACCGCCACGGCGTGTCCGCCCCCGCCGCGACGCCGACGCGCGGGCCGGCGAGGACCTTGCCGCCGTCCGCACCGGGGAGCAGCCGCACGGGGGACGCCGGGTCGAGCAGGTCGAGGCCCAGCACCCGCGCGTCGAGGTCGAGCGCCCTGGCGAGGCGCGCCGGCCCGCGGCACAGCTCGCGGTCGGGGGCACCCGCGCGGCGCTCGCGCGCGCGCTCGACGCCGTGGACCACCTCGCCGGCGCGCAGCAGAACGGCCGAGGCCTCCCCTTCCTCGCCGGTGACGACGTTGGCGCACCAGTGCATCCCGTAGGTGAAGTACACGTAGAGCCGGCCCGCCGGGCCGAACATGATGGCGCTGCGCGGGGTCGGTCCTCGGTGGGCGTGCGAGCCGGGGTCCGCGCCCTGGCCGCCGTACGCCTCGACCTCGGTCAGCCTGACGGTGACGCCGTGCGCGCTGAGCAGGCAGCCGAGCAGCTCGGGCGCCACCTGGTCCACCGGGCGCCGCAGGTCCGGCACCTGCGGTCTGCTCATGACGGGCGGGCGGCCGACCAGCTCCGGTGGGCCTCGACCTCGATGCGAAGGACCTCGAGCTGCTCCCCCACCCGCACCGGGGCGGTGCCGCCGTGCCCGGTGCGGGACGCGAGCGCGCCGCGGACGTCCAGGACGCCGCGGATGTCCGGGGTCAGGTGCTCGGAGAGCGTGCGGAGCGCGTCGTCGTCGACCTCGTGCAGGTCGCAGCCCTCGGCTGTGCAGTGCTGCACCAACCGGCCGACCGCCTCGTGCGCCTCGCGGAACGGGACTCCCTTGCGCACCAGGAGCTCAGCCACGTCGGTGGCCAGCGCGAAGCCCAGCGGAGCCGAGGTCTCCAGGACGTCCGCGTGCACGGTCATCGTCGCGATCATGCCGGCGAAGGCGGGGAGCACGAGCGAGAGCGTCTCCACAGCGTCGAAGCACGGCTCCTGGCTCTCCTGCATGTCGCGGTTGTAGGTGAGCGGCAGGCCCTTGAGCATCGCGAGCTGACCGGTCACGTGACCGATGAGGCGGCCGGCCTTGCCGCGGGTCAGCTCCGCGATGTCGGGGTTCTTCTTCTGGGGCATGATCGAGCTGCCGGTCGAGAAGGCGTCGTCGAGGGTGACCCAGCCGAACTCGGTGGTGTTCCACAGGACCACCTCCTCGCCGAGCCGTGACAGGTGCACGCCGAGCAGCGCGGCGCAGAACAGGAACTCCGCGACGAAGTCACGGTCTGCGACCGCGTCCATCGAGTTCGGCGCCGCCGACCCGAAGCCGAGCTCCGCCGCAGTGGCGATCGGGTCGACCGGCAAGGAGGAGCCAGCCAGCGCGCCGGAGCCCAACGGGCTGACGGACGCCCGAAGGTCCCAGTCACGCAGGCGGTGGACGTCGCGGGCGAAGGCCTGCACGTGCGCGAGCAGCTGGTGCGCGAAGACGACCGGCTGCGCGTGCTGCAGGTGGGTCATGCCCGGCGCAGGGGTGTCGAGGTGTTGAGCGGCCTGGTCGACGAGCGCCGCCTCGAGGTCGGCGAGCAGCCCGACCAGGGCGCGGACGTGGTCGCGCAGGTAGAGCCGCAGGTCAGTGGCGACCTGGTCGTTGCGTGAGCGACCGGCGCGCAGCTTGCCCCCGAGACCGCCCAGCTTCTCAAGTAGCCCGCGCTCGAGCGCGGTGTGCACGTCCTCGTCCTCGAAGGTGGGCTGGAACTCCCCCGTCCGGACCTCGGCCCGCAGCTCGTCGAGCGCGCCGAGGAACTGGTCGAGCTCCCCGTCGTCGAGCAGCCCCGCCCGGTGCAGCACACGCGCGTGCGCCTTGCTGCCGAGCAGGTCGTACGGCGCGAGCCGCCAGTCGAACTGGACGCTGACCGACAGCCGAGCCAGGGCCTCCGCCGGCCCGCCCTCGAAGCGGCCGCCCCACAGAGCGGTGCGAGGGTGGGTCACGGCGCGAGCTTCAGGTCGCGCTTCGCGGCGATCTTCGACGGCAGGCCCCAGAGCTCGACGAACCCCTTGGCCAGGGTCTGGTCGAAGGTGTCGCCCTCGTCGTACGTCGCCAGGTCGAAGTCGTACAGCGACGCCTCGCTGCGGCGCCCGGTGACGGTGCACGTGCCGTGGTGCAGCGTGAGCCGGATCTCGCCCGAGACGTGCTGCTGGCTGCTGCGCACGAAGTCGTCGAGGGCGCGCTTCAGCGGTGAGAACCACAGCCCGTCGTAGACGAGCTCGGTCCACCGCTGCTCGACGCCGCGCTTGAAGCGGCGCAGGTCGCGCTCCATCGTCAGGTCCTCGAGCTCCTCGTGCGCGGTGATGAGCGCCAGCGCACCGGGCGCCTCGTAGACCTCGCGGCTCTTGATGCCCACCAGGCGGTCCTCGACCATGTCCAGCCGACCGAAGCCCTGGGCGCCGGCCCGGCGGTTGAGCTCCTCGATCGCCTGCAGGACCGTGACCGGGCGGCCGTCGATGGCGGTGGGTGCGCCGTCGACGAAGGTCAGGACCAGCTCGTCGGGGCCACTGCTCGTGCCGGGTGCCTGGGTGTAGCTGTAGACGTCCTCGACCGGCCCGTTCCACGGGTCCTCGAGGAAGCCGGTCTCGACGGCCCGACCCCACACGTTCTGGTCCACGGAGTACGGCGACTTCTTCGTGACGTCGATCGGCAGCCCGCGCTCCTCGGCGAAGGCGATCGCCTTGTCCCTGGTCATGCCGGAGTCCCGGACGGGCGCGATGCAGCGCAGCTCCGGTGCGAGCGCGCCGATGCCCACCTCGAAGCGGACCTGGTCGTTGCCCTTGCCGGTGCACCCGTGCGCGACGGTGTCGGCGCCGTGCGCGCGGGCTGCGGCAACGAGGTGCTTGACGATCAGCGGCCGGGACAGCGCGGACACGAGCGGGTAGCGGCCCATGTACAGCGCGTTGGACTGCAGTGCAGGGAGGCAGTACTCGTCGGCGTACTCGTCGCGGACGTCGGCGACGACCGCCTCCACGGCGCCGCAGTCGAGAGCGCGCTGCCTGATGACCTCGAGGTCCTCGCCGCCCTGCCCGACGTCGGCCGCCACGGCGACGACCTCCTTGCCGGTCTCGGCGGCGATCCAGCCGATGGCGACGGAGGTGTCGAGCCCTCCGGAGTACGCGAGGACGACGCGCTCGGACACGGTGCTTCTCTTCTCAGTGATCGTGGACGGGTGGGACGCGGCTACTGCCGGCCCTCGGCAAGGCGCAGGAGGCGTTCGGCCAGCGCCCCCGCGACCGGGGTCGCCGGGGCACGGGTGACGAGCAGGACGGTGTCGTCGCCGGCGATGGTGCCGGCCACGTCGGGCAGGCCCGCGCGGTCGAGCGCGGCGCCGAGCAGGTGGGCTCCTCCGGGCGGGGTGCGGAGCACGACCACGGGACCGGCCGCCTCGGCGCTGACGCACAGCTCCTCGAGAAGCCGGCCCAGCCGGGCGTCCACCGCCTCCGCCGTGCCGGGGCGCGGCTGGCCCTCCGGCGGCACGGCGTAGGAGGTGCCCTGGGGCGTGCGCGTCTTGTAGGCGCCGAGCTCCTCCAGGTCGCGGCTCAGCGTCGCCTGCGTCACCTGCACGCCCTTGTCGAACAGCAGCTGGCCCAGCTGGGTCTGGCTCGCCACGGCCCGGCCCGCCAGGAGCTCCACGATCGCCGCCTGGCGGGCCGCTTTCGTGAGGGGCGCCTGAACGGCCTGCAGCCGACGGGTGGCCACGATCAGGCCTGCTCGAGCAGCCAGGTGAGCAGTGCCTTCTGAGCGTGCAGCCGGTTCTCGGCCTCGTCCCACACGGCGGACCGGGGGCCGTCGATGACCGCCGCCGCGATCTCCTCGCCGCGGTGAGCGGGCAAGCAGTGCAGCACCACCGCATCGCTCGCGGCCGCCGCGAGGGCCTGCTCGTCGAGCGCGTAGGGCGCCAGGTCGGCGAGGCGCTGCTCGGCACCGCTCATGCCCATGGAGACCCAGACGTCCGTGCAGAGCACATCCGCGCCGGCGGCCGCTTCACCGGGGTCGTCGGTCACGACGACCCGAGTGCCGTGCTGCTGCGCCCGAGCGACCACCTGGGGGTCGGGCTGGTAGCCGGCGGGCGCACCGATGCGCACCTCCATCCCGGCCATGGCTCCCCCGACGAGGTAGCTGTTCGCCATGTTGTTGGCGCCATCGCCGAGGTAGGTGAGCACCAACCCCTCGGTGCTGCCCTTGCGCTCGCGGACGGTCTGCAGGTCGGCGAGGACCTGGCAGGGGTGAAAGCCGTCGGTGAGCGCGTTCACGACAGGGACCTCGCTCGCTGCTGCGAGCGCCTGGATGCGGTCGTCGCCGAAGGTGCGGATCACGATGGCGCTGACGTAGCGGGACAGCACCCGTGCGGTGTCCTCGATCGTCTCCCCACGGCCGAGCTGCGTGGACTGAGCGTCGAGGATGACGGGGTGCCCGCCGAGCTCGGCGATCCCGACCTCGAAGCTGAGCCGCGTGCGGGTGGAGGGCTTCTCGAAGACGACGGCGACGGCCTTGCCGCTGAGCGGCCTCGGTCCGTCGTACCGCTGGGTCTTCAGGCGCGCCGCGAGATCGAGCACCTCGGCCTGCTCGGCCGGGCTCAGGTCGTCGTCGGCGAGGAAGTGCCGCACCATCAGCGGCCTCCGCCCTCGGGCCCGCCCGTGATGCTGGCGACCCGGGCGAGCAGCTCGGCCACGGCGAACGGCTTCACGAACACGTTGTCGTCGCCCAGGACGAGACGCATGCCGGGCACGGCGTCGACCTGGCCTGTCACCACGACCACCGGCGTCTGGTCGAGCTCGGGGTCATCGCGCAGCTCCTCCAGCACCCGCACGCCCCCGAGGTCCGGCATCATCAGGTCGAGCAGGATCAGGTCGGGGAGGGTCTGCGCGGCTTTGACGAGCCCGGCGAGTCCGTCGGAGGCCGTGGACACGTCGTAGCCCTCTGCCGTGAGCAGGGTGTGGAGCAGGCCGCGGACGCTGGGGTCGTCCTCGACGACCAGGACGCGCGAGGGGTTGGTCATGTCGGCACCCTAACGGCGTCGAGGATGCCGGGAAGGGCAGCGAGGAAGGCACTCACCTGCGTGTCCGTCAGGACGAGCGGGGGCGCCAGGCGCACGACGTCGGGCACCGCGGCGTTGACGAGGAAGCCAGCCTCGCGCGCGGCCGCTTCGACCGCAGGCGCCACGGGGTGGGTCAGGACGACCCCGAGCCACGCACCCACGCCGCGGACGTGGGCGACGAGGGGGTGGCCAACGGCCTCGATCCCTGTCCGTAGCGCCTCCCCCAGCACCGTCGCACGGGCGAGCAGGTCGTCCTTCTCCAGGACGTCGAGAACCGCGAGGGCAGCCGCAGCCACGACGGGGTTGCCGCCGAACGTCGTGCCGTGGTCCCCCTTCACGAGCGCGGTCGCCGCGGTCCCACGGGCGAGCACCGCACCCATCGGGAGCCCGCCGCCAAGGCCCTTGGCGAGGGTGACCAGATCGGGGTGCAGCCCGGGCTCCACGACGGTGTGCGAGAGCCAGGCACCCGCCCTGCCCAGGCAGCCCTGCACCTCGTCCAGGTGGAGCAGTGCCCCGTGCTCATCGGCCGCGTCGCGCGCCGCTGCGAGGAAGCCCGGAGCAGGTACGACGACACCTGCCTCACCGAGGACGGGTTCGAGCACGACGCTGGCCGTCGACGACGTGACGGCGCCACGCAGGCCCGCGCTGTCGCCGTACGGGACGAAGGTGACGGGGCCGGGGAGCGGCTCGAACGGCGTGCGCTTCGCGGGCTGCCCGGTGACGGCCAGCGCGCCCAGCGTGCGTCCGTGGAAGGCGCCCTCGCAGGCCACGAAACCCCCGCCGGGACGATGCCGTCGGGCGATCTTCAAGCCCGCTTCGTTGGCCTCAGCACCAGAGTTGGTGAACAGCACCCGCTCGTACCCCGTGAGCTCGAGGAGCCGCTCGGCCAGCTCCACGGTGGCGGGCGCGATGAACAGGTTGCTGACGTGGGCCAGGGTGCCCAGCTGTCGCGCGACGGCCTCCTGCACGGCGGGGTGCGCGTGGCCCAGGACGTTCACCGCCAGGCCGGCGAACAGGTCGACGTACTCACGGCCGTCGGCGTCCCACACGCTGGCGCCCTCGCCCCGCACCAGGGCGAGCTGTGGCGTCCCGTAGTTGCTCATCAGCGAGGCGTCCCACCGCCGCTGCCAGCCCTGCGTCTCACTCATCGCTCATCACAGCCGTTCACGCGGCTCGCTTCGTTCCTCAGCTCGCCTGGCTCACTCATCGGGCAGCACCATGGTCCCAACGCCCTCGTCGGTGAACAGCTCGAGCAGGACGGAGTGTGCGACCCGGCCGTCCAGGACGTGCGCCCGCGGGACGCCGCCCTGCACGGCCCGCAGGCAGGCCTCCATCTTCGGCACCATGCCGCTGGTCAGGCTGGGCAGGAGCTTCTCGAGCTCCGAGGCGGTGAGGCTGCTGAGCACCTCGTCGCTGGCCGGCCAGTCGGCGTACAAGCCCTCGACGTCGGTCAGCACGACCAGCTTCTCCGCGCCCAGTGCGACAGCGAGCGCGCTGGCCGCCGTGTCGGCGTTGAGGTTGTAGAGGTGCCCATCGCTCCCCTTGGCCACCGTGGCGACCACCGGGATCTTGCCCTCGTCGAGCAGGGCACCGAGGATCGCCGGCTGCACGTCGACGACGTCACCGACGAAACCGACGTCCACCGGCTCGCCGCCGACGTGCGCGTCGCGCCGCTCTGCCGTCATCAGCTGTGCGTCCTCGCCCGACAGCCCGACGGCGAAGGGGCCGTGCGCGTTGATGAGACCGACCACATCGGAGTTCACCTGGCCTACCAGGACCATGCGCACGACCTGCATCGTCTCGGCAGTCGTCACGCGGTAGCCGCCCTGGAAGACCGTCTCCACCCCGAGCCGGTCGAGGTGAGCGGTGATCTGCGGTCCACCGCCGTGCACGACCACGACGCGGACCCCGCAGTAGCGCAGGAAGACCACGTCCTCGGCAAAGGCTGCCTGCAGCTCAGGCGTCGTCATGGCGTTGCCGCCGTACTTGACGACAACCGTCTTGCCGCTGAAGGACTTCAGCCAGGGCAGCGCCTCGACGAGCGTGCCGGCCTTCGCCAGCGATGCGGACCGGCTCACGTCGAGTACGCCGAGTTCTCGTGGACGTAGGCCGTGGTCAGGTCATTGGTGCGGATGGTGGCCGTTGCCTGTCCTGCGTGCAGGTCGATGCGGACGTGCACGTCCCGGCCCGCGAACACCACCTCGGAGGGGTCTGCGTGCGCCTGCCCCTGCCGGCACACGGCGACACCGTTGAAGTCGACGTCCAAGGCGTACGGGTCGAAGGCCGCGGCGGTGGTGCCGACGCTGGCCACGACCCGACCCCAGTTCGGGTCTTCCCCGAAGACGGCGCACTTGAACAGGTTGCTGCGAGCGACGCTGCGGCCGACCTCGACCGCGTCGTCCTCGCTGGCGGCGTTGACCACCTCGATGGCGATGTCGTGCGCCGAGCCCTCGGCGTCGTGCAACAGCTGCAGCGCGAGGTCCTCGCACAGCCGCCGCACCGCTTCGTCAAAAACAGCGGGGCTCGGCGCAGCCGCCGCGCCGCTGGCCATGAGCAGCACCGTGTCGTTGGTGCTCTGGCAGCCGTCGGAGTCGAGCCGGTCGAAGGTCGTGCGGGTGGCTGCACGCAGCGCTCGGTCGCAGTCGGCGCTCGTCACGTCGGCGTCGGTGGTGAGGACGACGAGCATCGTGGCGAGAGCCGGAGCCAGCATCCCCGCCCCCTTGGCCATGCCGCCGACGACAAAGCCCTCACCGGTCACGACCGCCTGCTTGCTGACGCTGTCCGTCGTCATGATCGCGGTCGCGGCGTCAGGTCCTCCGGCGTCGCTGAGGGCGGCATGGGCCGCCTCCACGCCGTGCAGGAGCGACTCCCGGCTGAACAGCGGGCCGATCAGCCCGGTGCTGCAGACCACCACGTCCTTGGCACCGTCGCCGAGCAGCCCCGCGACCCGCTCGGCGGTGGCGTGCGTGGTCTGGAAGCCCTCGGGGCCGGTGCCGCAGTTGGCGCCTCCGCTGTTGAGGACGGCGGCCCGGACCCGACCGTCGGTGAGCACCTGCTCGCTCCACAGCACGGGGTTCGCCTTGAAACGGTTGCTGGTGAACACGGCAGCAGCGGCGCGGGAGGGACCGTCGTTCACGACGAGCGCGACGTCGGGGGTGCCGTTGGCCTTGAGCCCGGCCGTGGCCCCAGCCGCGCGGAACCCCTGAGGGGCGGTGACGGTCACGGTGCCACCCCGCTCACGGACAGACCCGCCTGCTCGGGCAGTCCCAGCACCAGGTTGGCGCTCTGGATCGCCTGACCGGCTGCGCCCTTGCCGAGGTTGTCGAGCGCGCTGACGACGAGGACCCGGCCGCTGTCGGAGTCGACCGTCGCCTGCAGGTGACAGCTGTTCGAGCCGTGGGTCGCGGCGGTGTGGGGCCAGCTCCCCTCAGGCAGGAGGTGCACGAAGGGCTCGTGGGCGTACGCCTCGGCGAGCGCCGCCCGCGGGTCGCGGCCACCGGACGGGCGGGCCGCAACGGTCGCCAGGATGCCGCGCGGCATCGGTGCGAGCACCGGCGTGAAGGACAGCGTGCGCGCACCTGTCGCCTGCTTGACCTCGGGGACGTGCTGGTGCGCACCGACCTTGTACGGCGACAGGTCACCCATGACCTCCGTGCCGAGCAGGTGGGGCTTCACCGCGCGGCCGGCACCGCTGGTGCCGCTGGCGGCGACGACGACGACGTCCTCGGGCTCGACCACTCCCGCGGCGAGCAGCGGCGCCAGGGCCAGGGCGATCGCGGTGGCGTAGCACCCCGGGCTCGCCACCCGGTCCGAGGCGCTGATCTGCTCCCGCGCGCCAGCCAGCTCCGGGAGGCCGTAGGTCCACGTGCCGGCGTGCTCCCCGCCGTACCAGCGCTTCCAGGCCTCGGCATCGACGAGCCGGTGGTCGGCACCCAGGTCGACGACCTTGGTGCCCGACGGCAGCTGCCGGGCGAGCGGGCCCGACTCCCCGTGCGGCAACGCGAGGAAGACGACGTCTGCTTCCCCCAGCAAGGCCGCCGAGGTGCCCTCGAAGAGGCGGTCACCGAGCTGCGGGAGGTGCGGGTGCAGCGCCGTCACCGGCTGTCCGGCGCTGCCGCCGGCGCAGAGGGGGCCGAGCTCGAGGTCGGGGTGCTGCAGCAGCAGCCGGAGCAGCTCGCCGCCCGCGTAGCCGCTTGCGCCCGCCACGGCCGCAGTCCAGGTCATGCAGGAACTATACACCAGTCTGCATGGCTATGCAGACTGTATTACCCGCTCTGGACCTGCGCGTTACCCCCGGCGAGGGTCCCGCCCACGGTCAGGCTCCAGGTGGCGCCCGTCTTGGTGACCTTGAGCTGCACGGTGTCCGACGAGCCCGGCTCGCCGTTGTCGGTGATCGTGAGCGTGTAGCGGTAGCCGGCCTGGTCGTTGACAGTGGCAGTCCCGGTGACGGTCGCCTTGGACCCGCTGATGACCAGGTGCTCCACGCCGCTGCCACGAACCGTCGTGCTGCCCGCGTGGTAGCTCAGCTCACCCGTGGAGGTGGTCGCTCCGGAGCGGTGGTCGGCCGTCGCCGCGAGGTGCTGCTTGCTGCCGGACGCCGTCCACCACCCGCCGACGGAGGCCTTGCCGGTGCTGTCGGAGACGACAGAGCAGCCGACCAGGCACGGCAGCGCGGGCACGGAGACGCCCAGCCAGGTCAGCGAGAGCGAGGTGGAGGCGGCGCCGGCCGCCACCGTGACGACCTGCGTGCCCGTCGCGCTGGAGGTGGCCTGCGCCCGGACGCGGCCGTAGGAGTCAGTCACGGAGGTGACGCGCCCGAGTGCCCCCGTGCCGGAGCTCGTCCAGCTGACCGCGACGTTGACCAGCGGCAGGCCCGCCGCGGTGCGCACCGTGGCCGTCAGCGCCGCGGGCTGACCGGCGAGGTTGAGGGTCTGCCCGGCCGCGAGGACCACGGAGGCGGGAACCGGGCTCGGCAGCGCTGTGCCACGCGGGTAGCCGACGGACCACAGGCCGCGGACCGACTCGCTCACGGTCGCCAGGCCGGCGTGGACGCTGACGGTCCAGGTCCCGGGCGCGGGGTTGACCACGGTGAGCCGCTCGTTCGGCGCGCTGGAGCAGTAGCTGCTGTAGCCGTTGGGCTGAGCCGCCGGGTTGCAGGCCAGGAACGTGCTGCCGAACACCGAGCCGTCCGGCCGCAGCAGGTCGATGTCGACGTCGGTGTTGGCGGGCACCACCCGCTCCGGGCCCCAGTCAGCCATCACGTCGAGAATCGTCGCGCCGGGCTCCACGACCTTGGTCGCCGTGAAGGAGCTGGTGGACAGGACCGCGCCCGGTCCGACGGTCCCGGCGAACGGCGTGACGTCGTGCACGGTGGGGTCGACCCAGTCCTGCACGTGGCTGGCCGTCATGGCGGCCTGCGTGGCGGCGAAGGCGTTCACGAATCCCGCACCGACGGCGTAGGTCTGGTAGCCCGGCATCCCGGTGGCGGTGTTCTGCAGGATGTTGCGGACCTCGAGCGGCGTGAGCCAGCGGCCGAGTGAGGCGTGCGCCGCCTGCTGCATGAGGGCGACGACGCCTGACGCGTGCGGCGCGGCCATCGACGTGCCGCTGCTCGAGGCGTAGTAGAGCTCGTCGTTGCTGCCCACGGCCGGGGTGTCGCTGTCGCCGCCCCCGATGGTCTGCGCATCGGCGGCGTTGATGGTGAAGCCCGTCGTCGCTCGCACGGACACGATCGCGTCACCGGGGTCCGTCACCGTCGGGTGGAACTGGGGGTGCCCGGGCACGCCCTTGCTGGAGAAGAAGGACTGCTGATGGCCCTTCGTGCCTGAGCCCACACCGATGACGTGCGGGTTCTCGGAGAACATGTTCAGGCTGTCGGTGCGGGTGCCGTCGTTGCCCGCCCCGAACACGACGGAGATGCCGGCGGCCCAGGCGGCGTCGATGGCGAGGTTCACCGGGTCGCCGGGGTCGTACGGCGTGAAGGCGCCGGGCCCCCAGCTGTTGTTGATGACCTTGATGCTGTAGGCGTCGCGGTGGGTGATGGCGTGGTCGAACGCCCCGAGGACGTTGACGGCCTCCACGGCCTCGCCGGTGCCGTAGCCGACGATGCTCGCGCCGTGGGCGACGCCCCGGTACGTCGTCGGGTCGGTGCCGGCGCTCCCCCAGCCGCCGGCGATCCCGGCGACGTGGGAGCCGTGCCCGGACGTGCTGTCGGTGCTGATCTGGTCCTCGAGGTACACGACGGGGTCCGCCGAGACGTCCTGGCGGCCGATGACCTTGACGTTCTGCACCGTCTTCACGGGTGTGCCCTTGCAGAACACCGCCGCGGCGCACAGGTCAGGGTGCGTGCCGTCCACGCCGGCGTCGATGATCGCGACGCCCACACCGGCGCCGGTCCAGCCCAGGTCGTCCCACACGCGGTCGGCCCCGGTCGAGCGGGTTGCGAGGTCCGACAGGTAGCGGTAGCGGGTGTTGGGGTAGACGCCGGTCACCCCGGGCAGCGCGCGCAGCAGCGGGGCCACCGCGGTAGGAGCGACGACGACCGCGGCGGGCACGGCCTCGAAGCCGTGCACCGCGTCGCTGACGCCTCCCAGCACCCCGAGCTGCCCGAGGGTGGGCGGACCGGAGTACGTGACCACGAAGGTCTCCAGGACGCCGGCAGCGCTGCTGGGCACGGGCACCAGGGCCACGATCAGCCCGGCGAGCGCGGAGAGGGTGAGGCGACGAGGCGTGGTCACGAGGTCACGCTCGGGGAAGTCAATCGCTGCTCGCCATGGCCCGTTGTGATCATTGACCCTCGGTGTGCGACCTTCCGGACACGTCGTCACGCTCGGTCAACCCTCGGTCACGCTCCCCGCAGCACGGCTCCGTGCTCCTGGGCCGCCGCCGCCACGGCGCCGTCGCGGGCCGCGAGCACCTCTGCGTCGGTCAGCGTGCGGTCGGGCGCGCGGAAGCGCAGCGTGTAGGCGAGCGACTTGCGGCCCGGTCCCACCTGCGGCCCGGTGAACACGTCGAACAGCGCCAGGTGCTCGAGCAGCTCACCTGCCGAACGGGCCAGCGTCCGCTGCACGTCCGCTGCGAGCACCTGCTCCGCGACCACGAGCGCCACGTCGACCGACGAGGGCGGGTACGGCGACACGTGCGGCGCACGGGCCGGGCCGGCCGCGACGGCGGCGGTGACGAGGGCGTCGAGGTCCACCTCTGCGGCGACTGCTCGGGGGGGCAGGTCGAGGCTGGCCACGACCCGCGGGTGCAGCTCGCCGGCGGTCCCGACCTCGGTGCCGTCCAGCAGCAGGCGCGCGCAGCGCCCGGGGTGGTACGGCGCGACGTCGCCCGTGGCGACCGTGAGCTCCAGGCCCATCGAACCCGCCAGGGCGAGAAGGGCCTCGACGGCGTCGCCCACCTCGACCGGACGCCCGCGCCGCCGCCCGGCCAGGACGAGCCCGGCCAGCCGGGGCTGCAGCGGCAGGGCCGCGTCGAGCGCGGCGAGCTGGTCCGCGGTCGGACGGACGTCGGTGCCAGGCACGTCTGCGGCCGGGCTCCCGCGACCCCGGAACACCGAGCCCGCCTCGTAGAGCGCCACGTCATGCAGTCCGCGGCCGACGTTGCGCTGCAACGCCTGCAGCAGCCCCGGGAGCAGCGAGGGCCGTAGCAGCCCCTCCTCCTCCGACAAGGGGTTCTGCAGCGCAGGCGCCTCGTGATGCCCCTGGCCGAGCACCTCCAGCGCGTGGGGTGACACGAAGGGCGGCGTGACCACTTCGACGAGCCCCGACGCGGCCAGCGCCCGGCCGGCCGTCCGGCGCAGCCGCTGAGCGGGAGTCAACCCCCGTCCCGCTGGTGCCACGGGAAGCACGACCGGGACGGTGTCGTAGCCCTCGAGCCGGATAACCTCCTCGACGAGCTCCGCCGGACCTGTGAGGTCGGGCCGCCACGAGGGCGGAGTCACCTGCAGCGGCTCCTCCCCGGCGATGACGCAGCCCACCTGCTCGAGGCGGCGCACCACGGTCTCCCGGGGGTACTCCACGCCGGCTACCCGCCCTGGATGGGCGACAGGCAGCGCGATGGGTCCGCGAGGGACTCGCTGGTCGACGTCGGTGCCCGGTCCGGAGGTAGCGCCGCCGAGCTCGACGAGCAGCCGCACGGCTGCCTCCGCGGCGGCCGCAGCGAGGTCGGGGTCGACGCCGCGCTCGAAGCGCTTCGAGGCCTCAGAGGGCAACCGGTGGCGCCGAGCCGTCCGCGTGATGGATGACGGCGCGAAGTGCGCCGACTCCAGCAGCACCCTCGTGGTGGCCGCCGACACCTCGGTCTCGGCACCGCCCATCACGCCGGCGAGCGCGATCGGTCCGCGGTCGTCCGTGATCAGCAGGTCGTCGGGGTCCAGGGCACGGTCCTGCCCGTCGAGGGTCGTCAACCGCTCCCCCGCAACCGCCCGCCGTACGACGACAGAGCCCTGCAGCGCGTCCAGGTCGAACGCGTGCAGCGGCTGACCCAGCTCGAGCATCACGTGGTTGGTGACGTCGACCGCGAGCGAGATGGGCCGCATCCCGGCCAGCGTCAGGCGACGGGTCAGCCACGCGGGGCTGGGAGCCGACGGGTCCAACCCCTCGACGGTCCGGGCGACGTAGCGGTCACAGCCGGGGTCGGGCAGGGTCACCGTGTGCCCGCCGCTCGTCGTGGGGGCGGCCAGCAGCCCCGGGTCGTGGAGAGGCAGGTCGAACGCGGTCGCCACCTCGCGGGCAACTCCACGCACCGACAGCGCGTAGCCCCGGTCGGGGGTGACCGCGATGTCCAGGACCTCGTCGCGCAGACCCAGCAGCTCCACGACGTCTGTCCCGACGGGGCTGTCCGGGGGCAGCACGAGGATGCCCGCGGAGTCATCGGCGAGGCCGAGCTCGGCCTCGGAGCAGATCATCCCGTCGGAGACCCGGCCGTAGGTCTGCCGCGCCGCGATGCGGAACCCGCCCGGCAGCAGCGCACCTGGCCGCGCGAACGGGACGAGGTCGCCCGGGACGAAGTTGATGGCGCCGCACACCACCTCGTGCACGCGCGCGCCCACGTCGACGTGGCAGTAGCGGATGCGCTTCTTGTGGCCGGTGAGCTCCTCGACGTCGAGCACCCGCCCGACCACGACGCCCTCGACGTCGTGGCCGTAGCGGTGCACCAGCTCGACCTCGAGCCCGGCGCGCACGAGCGCCTCGGCAACCTGCTCGACGCCGGCGGTGAGACCGGGGACGAGGGAGCGCAGCCAGGACAGGGGGACGCGCACGTCAGGCCTCCGTGCCGAGAGCGAGGGTGAAGCGCTGGTCGCCCTCGTAGAGGTCACGGATGTCGGTGATGTCGTGGCGGAACATCAGCGTGCGGTCCAGACCCATGCCGAAGGCGAAACCGCTCCACCGATCCGGGTCGACGCCGCACGCGCGCAGCACCGCAGGGTTGACCATGCCGCAGCCGCCCCACTCGATCCAGCCCTCGCTCGAGCAGACCCGGCACGCCTCTGCACCCGGCTCGGCGGAGGCCCCGCGGCAGCGGAAGCACTGCAGGTCGAGCTCTGCGCTCGGCTCGGTGAACGGGAAGTACGACGGACGCAGCCGCGTGCGCAGCCCCTCGCCGAACATGGCCTGCGCGAAGTGGTCGAGGGTGCCCCGCAGGTGCGCCATGGTGATGCCCTCATCGACGCACAGCCCCTCCACCTGACCGAACACGGGCGAGTGCGTGGCGTCGAGGGCGTCGTTGCGGAACACCCGTCCCGGCGCCACGACGTAGCAAGGCAGGCCTCGCTCGAGCAGCGAACGGATCTGCACGGGAGAGGTCTGCGTGCGCATCACCAGGCCGCTGCCCTCGGGCGCGAGCCAGAGCGTGTCCTGCATCTCGCGGGCCGGGTGGTCAGCGGGCATGTTGAGGGCGTCGAAGTTGAACCACTCGTGCTCGACCTCGGGTCCCTCAGCGACCTCCCAGCCCATCGACACGAAGACGTCGGCGATCCGCTCCTGCAAGGTCGTCAGCGGGTGCCGGGCACCGGCGGGCACGAGGCCGGGCAGCAGGGACACGTCGAGCCGTTCCTCGACGAGCACCCGCGCATCCCGCTCCAGCTCCAGTGCCTCGCGGCGCGCGTCGAAGGCCTCCTGCAGCGCCCGGCGTACGGCGTTGACGCGCTTGCCCGCATCGCCCTTTGCCGCCGGGGGCAGCGCAGCGATCTCCCGGTTGGCGAGCGAGACATGGGCACGGTCGCCGAGGTGCGCGGTCTTCGCGAGGGCGAGCTCGTCGAGGGTCGCCGCCGCGCCGAGGGCGGCGAGGCCCGCGTCGCGTGCGGCCTCGAGCTCTGACGGGTCGAGGAGAGCGACCTGCTTGGGGTCGTAGTCGGGCGTGGGCACAACAGCTCCAGGAGAGGGGTTCAGGCGGGAAGCCTAGGGGGACGGGGCGGGGCGCCCGCCGGCCCCTACTCCGCGTACGGAGGCTGGCCGGCGGGCAGCACGAATCGGAACTGCGCGCCACCGGCGTCGGCCCTGCCGACCTCGACGTGGCCACCGTGGGCCTCGACGAGCCCCTTGACGATGTACAGCCCGAGGCCGGTGCCACGAGCACGGTTGCCGCGCCAGAACCGCGTGAAGACGCGCGCCGCTGTGTCGGGGGGCACGCCCTCGCCCTCGTCCTCGACGAGCACCACTGCACCAGGCGCCTCGCCGGCGGCGTCGGGGTGGATCCGGATGGACACGGTGCCCGAGCCGTGCCGAAGCGCGTTCTCCACGAGGTTGCCGAGGACCTGGTCGACCTTGTCGGGGTCGGCCCAGATCTCCGGAAGCGGACCGGTCACGTCCACCACGAACCGACCCGCGGGTTCGCCCGCGGCCACCTGGCCGGTGACGGCCTTGCGCGCGCTCGTCTCGAGATCGACGACCTGCTTGCGCATCTCCAGGCGGCCGGCGTCGATGCGGCTCACGTCGAGCAGCTCGGTGAGCAGCCGTGTCACGCGGTCGGCGTCGGCGTTGACGGTCTCGAGCATGACCTTCTTCTGGTCGTCGTCGAAGCGGTCCCACTTCGCGAGCAGGGTCGCCGTGAACCCCTTGACGCTGGTCAGGGGCGAGCGCAGCTCGTGGGCGACCGTCGACACGAGGTCGGCACGGCTGCGGTCGGTGCGCTCCCGCGCCCGGTTGTCCCGCAGGGCCAGCACGACGCGCTGCAGCACGCGGCGCTCGTCCCGCACGAAAGCGGCCGTGACGAGCAGCTCACGACCCTGCATCGGGCCGGCGCGCATGACGAGGCGCTGCTCGGGCTGCCGGCTGCGGGTGTCGAGGCCGCTGAAGGGCCGTACGCAGGCCCACCAGTCACGACCCTGCAGGTCGTCGAGGGGAAGGACGTCCTCAAGCGGCTGGCCGAGGAGGTCGTCGACCTCGGCACCCAGGATCCGCGCGGCGGCGGGGTTGGCGACCCGGACCGCGCCTTCCGCGTCGAGCACGAGGACACCGTCGGGCAGCTCGTCGTACACGCCCTTGTCGATGTCCAGCGACGTCGTCACGGTCCTCCCTCCAGGTACGGCGAACTCTACGTTCTACCGCTGGGCGCGCGCGCTCGCGTAGAGGCACACCGCTGCGGCCGTGGCGAGGTTGAGCGACTCGGCGCGGCCCCGCAGCGGGATGCGCACGGTGCGGTCCGCCTGGGCGAGGACCTCAGGCGGCAGCCCGTGCGCCTCGCTCCCCAGCAGCCAGGCCGTGGGCTGCACCAGGACGCCTGTGTCCTGCAGGTCGTCGAGGTCGTCGTCGCCGGCGCCGCTCGTCGCGAGGACGTGCAGCCCGCTCCCTCGCAGTGCTACGAGGACGTCTGCGAGCGCGACCCCGTGGACCACCGGCAGGTGCCAGAGGCTGCCTGCGGTCGCCCGCACGCACTTGCCGTTGTGCGGGTCGACGCTGCCGGCGGTGAGCACGACGGCGTCGGCGCCCGCGGCATCGGCGGTGCGGATGACCGTGCCGGCGTTGCCCGGGTCGTTCGCCTCGTGCAGCACCACGACCAGCCGGGCGCCCTCGAGGACGCCGAGGCCCGGCTCCAGCAGGGGCGCGACGCCGACCAGGCCCTGCGGCGTTGCCGTCTCGGCCAGGGCCCCGAGCACCTTGGCGTCGACGGGCGTGACCGTGACACCCGCCTGCGCCGCTGCGAGGGCGAGGGGGTGGTCCACGTCGAGGACGAACAGCTCCTCGAGCGCGGTCAGCGCTTCTCGGACGGCCTGGGGGCCCTCCACGACGAACCGGCGCTCAGCCACGCGGGCCGAGCGCCGGTGCAGGCGTCGTACTGCCTGGACCCGGGGGTGCCGGGTCGACGTGATCACCCCTGGAGCGTCAAGCAGCCGGGCTGTTGACGTCGGCGGGCAGCGCCTGACGCGCCAGCTCGACGAGCGCCGTGAAGGCGGCCGCGTCGCTGACGGCCAGCTCGGCGAGGTTCTTGCGGTCCACCTCGACGCCCGCGAGCTTGAGGCCCTGGACGAGGCGGTTGTACGTCATGCCGTTCTGGCGCGCCGCGGCGTTGATGCGGGTGATCCAGAGCTGGCGGAAGTCGCCCTTGCGCTTCTTGCGGTCGCGGTACTCGTAGGTCGCGCTGTGGAGCAGCTGCTCCTTGGCCTTGCGGTACAGCCGGCTG